>NZ_AZNV01000001.1:0-441042 GCF_000510625.1 Rhizobium sp. IBUN | reverse complement strand
GGAGACGGTCGAGCGCTCGTTTGCCGATGCCAAGCAGCTTCACGGGCATCGCTATGCCCGCTTCCGAAGTCTCACCCGTGTCGCATGCCAGTGCCTGCTGGCCGCAGCCGCCCAAAACATCAAGAAGATCGCAATGGCGCTCACCAAGCCACCCAGACCAGCCATGGCATGAGGGCCAGAGACCGCCAACTTCGCCGCGCCGCAGAACCCAACTTAAAACAACCAACGTCCAAAAAAACAAACCCGCCGAAAATATCGACGGGTTTGTCAGCGGTCTGAGCCGCCTGGAGGGCGGCCTTTTTGTTGATGGTGTACTGGCAGGAAACTGTGGCGGCACACCGGCCGGACTCGGGCGCTGGCGTCGATACCCAGCGCAGTCTCCACCATTCGAGATCTTAGTTGGCGCTGGCCGCCGGCTCAGGCCGTTTGATCATAGGCGCGGCCTGGACAACAAGCGGACTGAGGCCATTGCCCTCCCGCTCCATGATCTCGAACAACTGCCGCCGCATGCGCGGTTCCCAGAACTTGTTGATATGCGTCGCCACGCCCTGCGCGGCTTCGCTCTCCGGTTGGGTCTTGAAGAAGGTCGCGATCTGGTTGGCCATATAGACGAGCTTGGACTGCGTATCATGCGACATCGGATATGCTTCCCGGATGAATGCGGTGCGGATGCGTGAAAATTTCGAAGTCCTCGCCTCGCACCAGGGCGACGAGGGTCATGCCGGCCTCCTCGGCGGTACGAATTGCAAGAGCAGTCGGTGCGGAAATGGCAACGAGGACGGAGGCGCCGAGGATTGCCGCCTTCTGCACCATCTCGACGGACAGGCGGCTGGTAACGGCGACAATGCCTTCCGCGCCGGATTGCCGTTGCCGAGTGATCGCGCCACACAGCTTGTCGAGCGCATTGTGCCGGCCCACATCCTCGCGCACCGCCAGCAGTCCCTTGCCCGGCACATAGAAGCCGGCGCCGTGCACGGCGCGCGTCTCGCGATGCAGCGGCTGCGCACCGTTCAGCAGCGAAATGGCCTGAACGATATCGCGATGAGTGACTTGGAGCGACACATCGGCGACGTCAGGAACCTTGCGAACGGCCTGTTCGATCGACTCGATGCCGCAGAGCCCGCAGCCGACCGGTCCGGCCATGCTGCGTCGGCGGGCTGTCAATGCGGCGGCGACCTCGTCGACGAGAGAGATCTGGACGTCAATGCCCTTCTCGCCATTGACAATCTCAATTGCTGCGATCTGCCCGATGTCGGAGATGATCCCTTCCGTGAGACTGAAGCCGATGGCGAAATCATCGAGATCGCTGGGCGTTCCCATCATCACCGCATGCGTGCTGCCGCCATAGGAAAAGGCGATCGGCACCTCCTCCGGAACGATCCGCTCGCCGGGCATGAGAACACCGCCGCTGCGGGCGGTGCGCTTCACGGCAAGGCGGGTCGGCCGGTCACTCATCACTCGGCAGGCTCCAGTTTGCCAACAATGCGGCGGCTTTGGCGTGCCTGCTCATCGTAGTCGCGCTGCCAATCGGTCGGGCCGTTGGACGGCGAGACCTGTACCGCCGTCACCTTGTATTCCGGGCAGTTCGTCGCCCAGTCGGAGAAGTCGGTGGTGATGACATTCGCCTGCGTGTCCGGATGATGGAAGGTCGTGTAGACGACGCCGGGCGCGACGCGATCGGTGATCAGCGCACGCAACGTCGTGTCGCCCGAGCGGCTCATCAGCTTCACCCAATCGCCATCGCGAATGCCGCGCTGTTCGGCATCGTGCGGATGGACCTCCAACCGGTCTTCCGAATGCCAGACGACATTTTCGGTGCGGCGCGTCTGGGCGCCGACATTGTACTGGCTGAGGATGCGGCCCGTCGTCAGCAGCAGCGGGAAGCGCGGTCCCGTCCGCTCATCGGTCGCGACATATTCCGTGCGGATGAACTTGCCCTTGCCGCGGACGAAACCGTCGACATGCATGATCGGCGAGCCCAGTGGATGTGCCTCATTGCAGGGCCACTGCACGGAGCCCACCTTGTCAAGATAGTCGTAGGAGACCAGCGCGAAGCTTGGCGTCGTTGCGGCGATCTCGTCCATGATCTCCGAAGGATGCGTGTAGTTCCAGGGAAGGCCCATGGCCTGCGCCATCTTCTGCGTCACCTCCCAATCGGCATAGCCGTTGCGGGGACTCATGACCTTGCGAACGCGGTTGATGCGGCGCTCGGCATTGGTGAAGGTGCCGTCCTTCTCAAGGAAGCTGGACCCCGGCAGGAAGACATGCGCGTAGTTCGCCGTCTCGTTCAGGAAGAGGTCGTGCACGACGACGCATTCCATGGCGGCGAGGCCGGCCGCGACGTGCTTGGTATCGGGGTCGGACTGCAGGATGTCTTCACCCTGGACGTAGAGGCCCTTGAACGATCCGTCGACCGCTGCATCCAGCATATTCGGAATGCGCAGACCCGGCTCGTTACTGATCTTGACGCCCCAGAGCTTCTCGAAGATGTCGCGCGTCGCGTCGTCGGAGATGTGGCGATAGCCAGGCAGTTCGTGCGGGAAGGAGCCCATATCGCAGGAGCCCTGCACGTTGTTCTGGCCGCGCAGCGGGTTCACGCCAACGCCGGGGCGACCGATATTGCCGGTGACCATGGCGAGGTTGGCGATCGCCATGACAGTGGTCGAACCCTGGCTATGCTCGGTAACGCCGAGGCCATAGTAAATCGCGCCGTTGCCGCCGGTGGCGTAGAGACGCGCCGCGCCGCGCACGAAATCGGCTGGAACGCCGGTGAACCTCTCCGATGCTTCGGGGCTATGATGCGGCTCGGCGACAAAGCTTGCCCAATCCTCGAACTCTGACCAGTCGCAGCGTTCGCGAATGAAGGCTTCGTCAAACAGCCCCTCGGTCACGATGACATGCGCGAGCGACGTCAGGATCGCGACATTGGTGCCGGGCTTCAGCGGCAGGTGATAGGAGGCTTCGACATGTGGCGAACGCACGATGTCGGTGCGGCGCGGGTCGATGACGATGAGCTTGGCGCCCTGCCGCAGCCGCTTTTTCAGGCGCGAGGCAAAGACCGGGTGTCCATCGGTCGGGTTGGCGCCGATGATGACGACGACATCGCTCTTCTCCACACTGTCGAAGTCCTGTGTGCCGGCCGACGTGCCGAAGGCCTGGCCGAGGCCGTAGCCTGTTGGAGAATGGCAGACGCGGGCGCAGGTATCGACGTTGTTGTTGCGGAAGCCGGCGCGCACCAGCTTCTGCACCAGATAGGTTTCCTCATTTGTGCAGCGAGACGACGTGATGCCGCCGACCGAGTCGCGGCCATACTGATACTGGATGCGGCGGAATTCCGAGGCGACATGCGCGAAGGCCTCGTCCCAGGTCACTTCGCGCCAGGGGTCGGTGATCTTCTCGCGGATCATCGGATTGAGGATGCGGTCCTTGTGGCTGGAATAGCCGTAGGCGAAGCGGCCCTTGACGCAGGAATGGCCGCGGTTCGCCTGTCCGTCCTTCCAGGGCACCATGCGCACCAGTTCTTCGCCGCGCATCTCCGCCTTGAAGGAACAGCCGACGCCACAATAGGCGCAGGTCGTGACGACGGAATGCTCCGGCTGGCCGATCTCGATCACCGACTTTTCGATCAGCGTCGCTGTCGGGCAGGCCTGGACACAGGCGCCGCAGGAAACGCATTCGGACGAGACGAAGTCCTCGTGCATGCCGGCCGAAACACGCGAATCGAAACCGCGTCCTTCAATGGTCAGCGCGAACGTGCCCTGCACTTCCTCGCAGGCGCGCACGCAGCGCGAACAGACGATGCACTTTGCCGGATCGAAGGTGAAGTAAGGATTGGACTCGTCCTTCGGCGCCCATTTGAGATTGAGATCGCCATTGTTGCGCGCCTTGACGTGATTGTCGCCATCATAGCCGTAGCGCACGTCGCGGAGACCTACGGCGCCCGCCATGTCCTGAAGCTCGCAATCGCCGTTGGCCGCACAGGTCAGGCAGTCGAGCGGATGGTCGGAGATGTAGAGCTCCATCACGCCCTTGCGGACATCCTTCAGCCGGTTCGTCTGTGTCGAGACCACCATATCAGGTGCAACTGGCGTCGTGCAGGACGCAGGGAGACCCGCCCGCCCCTCAATCTCGACCAGACAGAGCCGGCAGGAGCCGAAGGCATCCATCATGTCGGTGGCGCAGAGCTTCGGGATTTCGATACCCGCATCCATCGATGCGCGCATGACGGACGTTCCCTCGGGCACCGTCACTTGGTTGCCGTCGATGGTGAGCGTCACCATGGTTTCGGAGGTCGAGGCCGGCGTGCCGTAGTCTATTTCGTGGACAAGAGGCATGGTCTTACTCCGCCGCTTCGATAAGAGGTGTGGGAACGAAATCTTCGGGGAAATGCGTCATGGCGCTCATGACGGGATAAGGCGTGAAACCCCCGAGCGCGCAGAGCGACCCGAACTTCATGGTGTTGCATAGATCGGCAAGCAGCTCGCGGTTTTTTTCCGGCTCGATGCCGCGGGCGATCTTGTCCGTCGTTTCGACGCCGCGCGTCGAGCCGATGCGGCAGGGCGTGCACTTGCCGCAGCTTTCGACGGCGCAGAACTCCATCGCGAAACGTGCCTGCTTCAGCATGTCAGCACTCTCGTCGAAGACGACGATACCCGCATGGCCGATCAGTCCGTCCTTGGCAGCGAAAGCCTCGTAGTCGAATGGCGTGTCGAACAGGGAGCGCGGGAAATAGGCGCCGAGGGGACCGCCGACCTGAACCGCCTTCACCGGCCGCCCGGATGCGGTGCCGCCGGCAATGTCATCGACCAGGTCGCCGAGCGAAATGCCGAAAGCCGTCTCGAACAAACCGCCATGCTTCACGTTGCCGGCGATCTGGATCGGAATGGTTCCGCGCGACCGGCCGAGGCCGAAGTCGCGGTAATAGGCCGCCCCCTTGTCCATGATCACGGGCACGGAAGCGAGCGAAATGACGTTGTTGATGACGGTCGGACAGTCGAAGAGGCCCTTGTGGGCCGGCAGAGGTGGCTTGGCACGGACGATACCACGCTTGCCTTCGAGGCTGTTGAGAAGCGCCGTCTCCTCGCCGCAGACATACGCGCCCGCGCCGGTGCGGACTTCCATGTCGAAAGCCTTGCCAGAGCAGAGAACCGACGTGCCGAGAATGCCGGCGCTGCGGGCAATATCGATCGCCCGGCTCATCGCCGCGATCGCATGCGGATATTCCGAGCGGGTATAGATGAAGCCCTTCGTCGCGCCCGTTGCAAGGCCCGCGATCGCCATGCCTTCTATCAGTACGAAGGGATCGCCTTCCATGATCATTCGGTCGGCAAAGGTGCCGCTGTCGCCCTCATCGGCATTGCAGACGATGTATTTGCGATCACCGGGAGCGTCGAGCACCGTCTTCCACTTGACGCCCGTCGGGAAACCTGCACCACCGCGGCCACGCAGGCCGGAATCGGTGACTTCCTTGACGACATCGGCGGGCGACATCGAAACCGCGCGACGCAAGCCGGCGAGGCCGCCGTGAGCCTCATAGTCATCGAGGGAAAGCGGATCGGTGATGCCGCAGCGGGCGAAGGTCAGGCGCGTCTGACGCTTGAGGAACGGAAGTTCCTCGACCTCGCCAAGACAAAGGGGATGATCGGCGCCGGCAATCAATCCGGCATCAAACAGCGAAACGACGTCCTTTGTCTTCACAGGCCCATAGCCGATGCGCTTGCCCGAGACCTCAACCTCGACCAGCGGTTCCAGCCAGTGCATGCCGCGTGAGCCATTGCGCACGATCTTGGCGTCGAGGCCGCGCGCCACAATCTGCTCGGAGATCGCCTTGGCCACATGCTCGGCGCCCAATGCCATGGCCGCGGCGTCGCAGGGAACATAGATCCGGACGGTCATCGGCGTGCCTCCGAAATCAGCGCCTCGAGATCGGCGACATCCACCCGGCCATGAACCTCGCCATCCATCATCGCGGACGGCGAGCAGGAACAGAGTCCCAGACAGAAGACGGGCTCGAGGGTAATTGCTCCATCCGGCGTCGTACCGTGCCAGTCGATGCCGAGGAGCGCCTTAACGCGTTCGGCCAGCGCATCGCCGCCCATCGATTGACAGGCCTCGGCACGACAGAGCCTCAGCACATGCCGGCCGGCGGGATGGTCGCGATAATCGTGGTAAAAGGTAACAACGCCGTGCACCTCGGCACGCGAGAGATTGAGTTCCTTCGCAATGACAGGCAGCGCCTCCTGCGGCACATGGCCGAACTCATCCTGGATCCCGTGCAAGATCGGCAGAAGCGGACCTTCGAGATGCTTGAACTGATCGATGATCGCGATGGTGCGCGTTGCGATATCGCCTTTGGCGACATGGATATTCATCAGCAGCCCTCCCACGGCCTGCACATTGCGCGTCGCGGGCCTGGGGCAGGCGGGCTTTCCTCAGAACCCTATGACCGACAGAACCGCTCGCGTCCGTTCATTATAGAACTTTCTCAGGGATGGACGAAGCGATCAATAATGCTGTTCCGTCAGTCGATAGGAGATTCCTATCAAAAATCGGGGTCTTCAGCGAGAATCCGAGCCTCATGCAGCAGGGCGGAAACCAATGGCGTGAACGGTTCACGATGCGTCGCAACCAGACCAACAAGATGATGTGCCCGCGGCTCGGTGATCGGGATCATCCGTATTTCGGCCGGAAAACCGAAGGATTTCGCGACATTGCGGGGCATGATGCTGGCCCATCGCCCGGTTCGGACGTGCGAGAAGAGCACGATCATCGAATTCGATTCGAGCGTCGGATGCGCCGTGATGCCCACTTCCGCCAGATGCTGGTTGATGATACGGCGGTTTTGCATGTCCGCGGTCAATAGACAAAGCCGAAGATCGCCCACTTCCTTCCAGGTGACGCTGTCGCGCTCCGAAAGAGGGCTGCCGGCGGCGGTGATGAGATTGTAGTGCTCGGCATAGAGCGGCACGCTGGTTACTCGTCCGAGCGGCTCGTTTTCCAGATAGGTGATGCCGGCATCGATCTCGAGATTCTCCAGCATGCTAAGCACTTGCAGCGAATTGCGCGATACGATGGAAAAGGTCACGTCAGGATGACGCTCCTGAAACGGCGTCGTGATACGCGGCAGCATGGCCAACGCCGTCGGGATTGCCGCAATCTTTATGTGTCCCGAAAGGCCCGTACGCGCCGCCCGCATCTCCTGGCGCATCGTGCGGGCATCGCCGACGATGCGCCGCGCCCATTCGAGCACGCGCTGGCCCTCGGGTGTGAGCCCCTGGAAGCGAGAGCCGCGCTGCACCAGCATGACGCCAAGCTGATCCTCGAGCTGACGAATGGCGGCTGATAACGTCGGCTGCGAAATGCCACACTCTTCCGCGGCGCGGCCGAAGTGCTTCTCGTTGGCGAGCGCGATAAAAAATTCCAACTTATCGATCATCCGGCCTCCTCCCCGAATTGCAGCACAGCGTCATCTTCACGCTCGGGGAAGCGGTCCGCAAGGCCGGTTAACTGCCTTGTGTTCTCGAAAACGTCGCGAACAGAAAATGCAGCAGCAAGGTCGTGTCCGAATGAGCGACGCTGGGAGAACACCTCAAGAAGGGTCCCTCGTCAGCAGATAAGTTGGCCACCATTGATCTCCAGCACCTGCCCGGTGATGTAACCGGATAGAGAAGGCGCCGAAAGGAAGAGATAGGCGGGCGCGCAATCTTCCGAGGTCCCCAATCGCTGCAAAGGAATGGTCTTGCGGGTCTGCTCCAGCTTTTCCGGCGACGAGTACCGTTGGTGAAAGTCGGTCTCGATCGTTCCCGGCGACACGCAGTTGACGCGAATGTTGTCGGGTGCGAGTTCCCTTGCCAGCGCCTTCGAATAGGTAGCGACGAAGGCTTTCGACGCCGAATAGATCGCCGAACCGGGGCTTCCCCCCGTCAGCGCGGAAATCGAGACCGTGTTGACGATCGACGCTTCCTGCGATGCGCGGAGCGCCGGCAGGAGACCACGCGTCACCTCGACAACCGACGTCTGGTTCAAACGCACGATCGCTTCATACTGTTCGTCGGTCAGCACACCGGCCGGAAAGCGACCGACCATGGTGCCGGCGTTGTTGACCAGCACGTGGATCCGCTCGAACGTTGCGAGGGCTTTTTCGGCAAACGCGCTGGTGCCGCCCTGTGTCGAAAAATCGGCGGTAACGAGAAAAGCTCGCCGGTCTTCCTCCGCCGTCAGCAGGAAATCCGGCAAATCGCGTGCGGCGCTGCGCCCGAGGTGCACCAATACCCTCGCTCCGCAGTTGAGAAACTGCCGCGCCACCTCCAGGCCGATGCCGCGACCGCCACCGGTGACAACCACGTTGCGGTTTTCGAACAGCTTGGGGTGAAACATCCAGTCCTCCACGACGTGAGCGAGCTGTTTGCAGCTCTTGCATTGTTCTGATGCCGCGCGGGGAGCGCTGCCTACTCGTCGGTTTCCAGCAGGCGCGGACCCGGCCCATCTCTTGCTAGCCGATCATAGGGATTGCGCAGCGGGCAGCTTTCAACCGAGAGGCAACCACAGCCAATGCAATCCGTCAACCTGTCGCGCAAGGCAACGAGGCGATGGATGCGGGCATCGAGATCGTCCTTCCAGAGGGCCGACAGGCGCTGCCAATCCGTAGCAGTCGGCGTGCGGCCCTGCGGCAGCGTATCGAAAGCGGCCTGGATCTCCGCCAACGGAATGCCCACGCGCTGCGCCACCTTGATAATGCCGAGACGGCGGAGCACGTCGCGACCGAACCGGCGTTGATTGCCACGAGAGCGGATACTCGAGATGAGGCCCTTTGCTTCGTAGAAGTGGAGTGCAGATACGGCAAGGCCGCTGCGCTCGGCAACTTCGCCGACGGACAGCAGCTTCCTGAATGGATTGCTGGAGCCTTCTTCCACAGTCTCAGCCTCAAGTTTACTTGAGGTACTATAGCCGAGTGCTTCGCGATCGGAAGCCTACATCGTGGCGAGGACAGACGGCAGAAAACAAAAAAGCGGCCCGAAAGCCGCTTCAAAACGCCGGACGTTGGCGTAGATCAATCCTGGTCGATCACACCCTGCAGGTGCGTCAGTTCCATGATGTAGTGTTCCAGGCGCGACTTGTGCTCATGATGCACGGCGTCTTCGATCTCGCGCTTCGCCGCTTCGATGCGAAGCGTCAGCTCGTCCTTGGAGAGATCCTGAACGATGACCGCGGATTCAGCCAGCAGCGTGCAGCCGGTCGGCAGAATATCGGCGAAACCGCCGAAAACCACGTAGTCCTGCTTCGAGCCATTGGCGAAACGAACGCTGACGATGCCGGGCTTGATGGTCGTCATCGTCGGGGCGTGGTTCGCCATAACCGTCATCTCGCCGTCGGTTGCCGGAATGACAACTTCGGTCACCATCTCCGAAAGGAGCAGGCGCTCGGGAGACACGAGTTCAAAATTGAAATTGTCAGCCATCAGTGACTTACCTTCTCGGCGGCTTCTGTATCTTGCAAGTTCGTCCCGCAGAACGGGCAATGTGCTATCGCCTGATCGAGATATCCAAGACCTTCCTCGGTCTGGATCAGTCCCACCAC
Source organism: Rhizobium sp. IBUN (assembly GCF_000510625.1). Classification (NCBI taxonomy): domain Bacteria; kingdom Pseudomonadati; phylum Pseudomonadota; class Alphaproteobacteria; order Hyphomicrobiales; family Rhizobiaceae; genus Rhizobium; species Rhizobium sp. IBUN. The sequence goes on along the minus strand of NZ_AZNV01000001.1, from coordinate 431,466 downwards.
CATCATCATCTTGCCGTCGTTCGATCTGTAGATCGTCGGCGCGGCCGGGGCAGGAAGCTCTGCTGCGACTTCCCGAAGGGCGTCGCAGCAGAAGATCTCGTTAAGAGCGTCGCTCATCAGGCAGCTGCGGACAGCTTCTTGGCCTTCTCGATGGCTTCGTCGATCGAGCCAACCATGTAGAAGGCAGCTTCCGGCAGGTGGTCGTATTCGCCGTTGACGAGGCCCTTGAAGCCCTTGATCGTGTCTTCGAGGGCGACCAGCTTGCCCGGCGAACCGGTGAAGACTTCGGCAACGAAGAACGGCTGCGACAGGAAGCGCTCGATCTTACGGGCGCGGGCAACGGCCAGCTTGTCCTCTTCGGACAGTTCGTCCATGCCCAGGATGGCGATGATGTCCTGCAGGGCCTTGTAGCGCTGCAGCGTCGACTGAACCTTACGAGCCACTTCGTAGTGCTCTTCGCCGACAACGATCGGGTCGAGCATACGCGACGTGGAGTCGAGCGGGTCGACGGCCGGGTAGATACCCTTTTCAGCGATCGAGCGCGACAGAACGGTCGTTGCATCCAGGTGAGCGAACGAGGTTGCCGGAGCAGGGTCGGTCAAGTCGTCGGCCGGAACGTAAATGGCCTGAACCGAGGTGATCGAGCCGGTCGTCGTGGTCGTGATGCGCTCCTGCATCTGGCCCATGTCCGTTGCGAGCGTCGGCTGGTAGCCAACGGCCGAAGGAATGCGGCCGAGCAGAGCCGACACTTCGGAACCCGCCTGCGTGAAGCGGAAGATGTTGTCGACGAAGAACAGAACGTCCTGGCCCTGGTCGCGGAAGTTTTCAGCAACCGTCAGACCGGTGAGAGCAACGCGAGCGCGGGCGCCCGGCGGTTCGTTCATCTGGCCGTAAACGAGAGCGGCCTTGGAGCCTTCGCCGCCGCCGTGCTTGTTAACGCCGGATTCGATCATTTCGTGGTAGAGGTCGTTACCTTCGCGGGTACGCTCACCCACGCCGGCGAATACCGAGTAACCACCGTGCGCCTTGGCGACGTTGTTGATCAGTTCCATGATGAGAACGGTCTTGCCGACGCCTGCACCGCCGAAGAGGCCGATCTTGCCGCCCTTTGCGTACGGAGCGAGAAGGTCGACGACCTTGATGCCGGTGACGAGGATCTGTGCTTCCGTGGACTGATCGACGTAAGCCGGAGCGTCCTGGTGGATAGCGCGCTTGGAAGCGGTGACCAGCGGGCCTGCTTCGTCGACCGGCTCGCCGATGACGTTCATGATACGGCCGAGCGTTTCCGGACCAACCGGAACGGCAATCGGAGCACCGGTGTCAGAAACCGCCTGACCGCGAACCAGACCTTCGGTCGAGTCCATGGCGATCGTGCGAACTTCGTTCTCGCCGAGGTGCTGCGCTACTTCGAGAACCAGGCGGTTGCCGCCGTTGCTCGTTTCAAGCGCGTTCAAAATCGCCGGCAGTTCGCCTTCGAAAGCAACGTCCACGACGGCGCCGATAACCTGCGTGACCTTGCCGGCAGAGCCTGCCGCAGTCTTGGGGGTAGCTGCCTTAGCCATCTTCTTACCCTCTTTTCCCTAACCTCAGAGCGCTTCCGCGCCCGAAATGATTTCAATGAGTTCCTTGGTGATCTGAGCCTGACGCTGACGGTTGTAGTTGAGCGTCAGCTTGTTGATCATTTCACCAGCGTTGCGCGTTGCATTGTCCATCGCGCTCATCTTGGCGCCCATTTCACCGGCGACGTTCTCAAGGAGCGCGCGGAAGATCTGGACGGAAATGTTGCGCGGGATCAGATCCTCGAGGATCGATGCCGGATCCGGCTCATACTCGTAAACTGCGCCGGCGTGCTCCGCATCCTCTGCGACAGCCGTGGGGGCCGATGCGGGAATGAGCTGCTGTGCCGTCGGAACCTGCGAGATGACCGACTTGAATTCGGAATAGAACAACGTGCAGACGTCGAACTCGTCGGCTTCGAACATGTCGATGATGCGCTTGCCGATCTGGTCGGCATTCTCAAAACCAACCTTCTTCACATCGCGCAATTCCTTGCGCTCGACGATGAGCGAAGCAAATTCGCGGCGTAGAACGTCGTAGCCCTTCTTGCCGACGGTAAAGATCTTGACGGTCTTGCCTTCAGCGAGAAGCCTGCGAGCGTGATCGCGCGCAAAACGCGAGATCTGCGAGTTGAAGCCGCCGCACAAGCCGCGTTCGGCAGTGCAGACGACCAGCAAGTGAACCTGGTCCTTGCCGTTGCCGGTCATCAGCGCCGGCGCACCGTCGGCCTCCGTCATCGCACCAGCAATGTTTGCCAGAACGGCACCCATGCGCTGCGAGTACGGACGGGCGGCCTCGGCCGCCTCCTGGGCACGCCGAAGCTTCGCCGCGGCGACCATTTTCATCGCCTTGGTGATCTTCTGCGTCGCCTTGACCGAGGCGATCCGGTTTTTCAGATCCTTAAGTGAAGGCATCCGTTATCCGTCCTTTGGGTCCGATTAGGCGAAGGACTTCGCGAAGCTATCGATGGCAGCCGTGAGCTTGCCCTTCGTATCGTCGCTGATTGCCTTGTCCGTACGGATCGTGTCGAGGATAGCCGAGCCTTCCGAGCGAAGGTACGACAGCAGGCCCTGTTCGAACTTGCCGACCTGTGCGACCGGGATCTTGTCGAGGTAGCCGTTGACGCCAGCGAAGATCACCGCGACCTGCTCTTCCGTCTTCAGCGGCGAGAACTGCGGCTGCTTCAGGAGTTCGGTCAGGCGTGCACCGCGGTTCAGCAGGCGCTGCGTCGAGGCGTCGAGGTCGGAGCCGAACTGAGCGAAAGCGGCCATTTCGCGATACTGGGCGAGTTCGCCCTTGATCGAGCCGGCAACCTGCTTCATCGCCTTGACCTGCGCGGCGGAGCCGACGCGCGAAACCGACAGACCGACGTTAACGGCCGGACGGATACCCTGATAGAACAGGTCGGTTTCGAGGAAGATCTGGCCGTCGGTGATCGAGATCACGTTGGTCGGAATGAACGCCGAAACGTCGTTGCCCTGGGTTTCGATGACAGGCAGAGCCGTCAGAGAGCCAGCGCCCTTTTCGTCGGAGAGCTTTGCAGCGCGCTCGAGGAGACGCGAATGCAGATAGAAAACGTCGCCCGGGTAAGCTTCGCGGCCCGGCGGGCGGCGCAGCAGCAGCGACATCTGGCGGTAAGCAACAGCCTGCTTGGACAGGTCGTCGTAACCGATCAGCGCGTGCTGACCGTTGTCACGGAAGTATTCGCCCATCGTGCAACCAGCGAACGGCGCCAGGTACTGCATCGGAGCCGGATCGGAAGCGGTCGCGGCAACGACGATCGAGTACTTCATTGCGCCGCGTTCTTCGAGAACCTTGACGAACTGGGCAACGGTCGAACGCTTCTGGCCGATAGCGACGTAGACGCAGAACAGCTTCTCGCTGTCCGGGCCGTTGTCGTGGATGGCCTTCTGGTTCAGGATCGTGTCGAGAATGATCGCGGTCTTGCCAGTCTGACGGTCGCCAATGACGAGTTCGCGCTGGCCACGACCGACCGGAATGAGCGCGTCGATGGCCTTGAGGCCGGTCGACATCGGTTCATGAACCGACTTGCGCGGAATGATGCCCGGAGCCTTGACGTCGACGCGCGCACGGCGGGTCGAGTTGATCGGGCCCTTGCCGTCGATCGGGTTGCCGAGAGCGTCGACAACGCGACCGAGCAGTTCCGGACCAACCGGAACGTCAACGATGGCGCCGGTCCGCTTGACGGTGTCGCCTTCCTTGATGTCGCGGTCCGAACCGAAAATAACAACACCGACGTTGTCCGATTCCAGGTTCAGCGCCATGCCACGGATGCCGCCGGGGAACTCGACCATTTCGCCTGCCTGAACATTGTCCAGACCGTAAACGCGAGCGATACCGTCACCGACGGAGAGAACCTGACCGACTTCCGAGACTTCTGCCTCTTTGCCGAAGTTTTTGATCTGGTCTTTGAGAATTGCGGAAATTTCCGCCGCGCGGATATCCATCAGCCGACCTCTTTCAATGCAAGCTTAAGGGTAGAGAGTTTCGTACGAAGAGACGTATCAATCTGACGGGACCCGACCTTCACGATCAGACCACCAAGAATTGACGGATCGATCGTGACAGCAATCGCCACGTCTTTGCCGGTGACGCCCTTGAGCGCCGCCTTCAATTCAGTTTCCTGCGCCGCAGTCAGCGCATGGGCCGAGGTAACCTCGGCAGTAATTTCGCCGCGATGGTTTGCAGCGATGATGCGGAAGGCCCTGATCATGCCCGGGAGAGCAAAGAGGCGGCGGTTACGCGCCACGACCTTCAGAAAGTTCGCGAAGAAGCCGCTGATACCAGCCTTCTCGCTGATGGCGACAATCGCCTTGAGCTGATCGTCGGCCGAAAAAACAGGGCTCGAAACAAAACGCTTCAGGTCGCCGCTCTCGTCGAGCATCGCCTGGAACCGGTCGAGGTCCCTGGTGACGCTTTCGACTGCGCCCTGCTCAAGCGCCAACTCGAACAGCGACGAGGCATAGCGCTCTGCAACACCAGAAGTAAGCTGGGATGTGTCTGCCACTGGCCCAAATTTCCCTGATTTCAACTCAAAATCCGGTCCCCGGCGGGCGCCTGACCTAGGATCTTGAATTCGTTATGATTTCCCCCAGAAATCGCAAGAGAGCCTCTTGCTTCTTCCGAAATTCGGGGTCCGTCTAACATAGGATGTTCGGACTCGCAACACGCGTAACGCCCGAATACGGCTTTCCCATCGATTTCTAACGCAAAAATGCTCAAAGCCCGGCAGCGAAGTGCTCAGCGCGAGAAATATCAGCTCAACTCAAGCGGAAAAGAAACCAAAAACATAGGCGAGCGGAAGCGCAGCCAGAACGATTTGCACAACCAGAAGTAAATAGTTGAGAATCGTGCTCCCCTTATCTGAAAGGAGCGAAATGATGCGCGCAAATGCGGCCATGGCGAAGGAGGCGCCAAGCGCCATGTAGATCCAGTTCTGCGCCAACATGATGGCCGAGAGACCGAAGCCGAGATAGAAACCGCCGACCGATCGTTGCTCGGCGTAGCCGTCACGGCGACCCTCGCGCGGCATGAGGCCGAACAACCGCATCGCATAGCCTGGCGCGAACATGATGACAAAGCCCGCCAGCGCCGCGAACGCGGCGGCTGCGAAAGCGAGCTGTTCCCCAAGCTCCGTTGGAAAGTAAAAATCCATCATCGACCCCGAATCCCTTGTTTCGCCGTCCTTATGCCATGATTGGCTTGCCCGGCAAAAGCCCGTTCGGGAGCGATCTACAGGAAGCTTTGGGGATCCACGTCGAGCTGCACATGCACCGATCCGCGCTCCTTCGGCGCCTGCGCAAGCATGGCCCTGAGAAATGCCTGCATGTCCGAGTTCCTCCGTCCATGCACGAGAAGCCGGAAGCGATAGCGGCCGCGCACCAGCGCAAGCGGCGCTTCCGCAGGCCCGAGCACCGAGATGCCGGAGACATGAGGCGCGGCGTTTCGGATGCCGCGGGCATGGTTTTCCGCATCATGGCGCGTTTCCGCCGAAACGATGATCGACGCCAGCCGTCCGAACGGCGGCAGGATGGCGCGCTCCCGCTCGGCGATCTCGCGTTCGTAGAAGGCGCTTGCATCGCCCGACACGATCGCCTGCATGACGGGATGCTGAGGCTGGTAGGTCTGCAACAGGCCGTGGCTTTTCAGGCCGGTGCGGCCGGCGCGGCCCGTCACCTGCGACAGCAGCTGAAAGGTACGCTCGGCGGCACGCGGGTCGCCATTGGCGAGGCCGAGATCGGCATCGACGATGCCGACCAGCGTCATCAGCGGGAAATTGTGACCCTTGGCGACAAGCTGCGTGCCGATGACGATATCGGCCTCGCCCTTGGCAATGGCCTCGAGCTCAAGGCGCAACCGTTTGACGCCGCCCATCATGTCGGACGAGAGCACGATGGTTCGCGCCTCGGGGAAATGGCGTTCCACCTCCTCGGCGATGCGTTCGACCCCCGGTCCGCAAGCAACGAGGTGATCAAGCGTTCCGCATTCGGGACAAGCCTCGGGGGTGTGCTCGGCATGGCCGCACTGATGGCATTGCAGCTGCCTCTTGAACCGGTGCTCGACGAGCCAGCTGGAGCATTGCGGGCACTGGAAGCGATGTCCACAGACGCGGCAGAGCGTCAGCGGCGCATAGCCCCGCCGGTTCAGGAAGAGCAGCGCCTGCTGTTGCTTTTCGACGGTCTTGCCGATCGCGCGGATCAGGACCGGCGACAGGAAACCGCCGCGCTCGGGGGCATGGCGGCGCATGTCGATCAAGTGCAGATCCGGCAATGCTGCGTCGCCGAATCGGGTCGGCATGTGAATGGTGCTGTAACGACCGCTCTGCCCATTGACCTGGCTTTCGACCGAGGGGGTGGCGGAGACGAGAACCACCGGGAAATCACCAATGCGCGCACGCACGACCGCCATGTCGCGCGCATTGTAATAGACACGGTCCTCCTGCTTGTAGGCCGGATCGTGCTCTTCATCGACGATGATAAGGCCTAGATCCTCGAACGGCAGGAACAGAGCCGAACGCGCGCCGGCAACGACGCGAACCTCGCCGGTGACCGCCTGACGCCAGACCTTCTCGCGGGTGCGTGGCGCCAGATCAGAATGCCATTCGGCGGGCTTGGCGCCGAAGCGGTCCTGAAAGCGCTCGAGAAAGCTTGCCGTCAGCGCGATCTCCGGCAGGAGAATCAGAACCTGCTTGCCGCGTCTCAGCGTTTCCGCAATCGCCTCGAAATAGACTTCCGTCTTTCCCGAACCGGTGACGCCGTCGATCAGCGAGACGGCGAACTCACCCTTTCGAACTTCGACGAGAATCTCGTCGGCCGCCTCCCTTTGCGGGCCTTCCAGCCGCGCGCCCACGAATTCGGGATCGGGTTTGGCGACCACCGGCGGTGGCGGCAGGAAGACGGTTTCGAAAATACCCTGGCTTACCAGACCGTCGACGACGCTCGTCGAGACGCCCGCGGCATGGGCAAGTCCACTTCGCGTCCAGGACAGACCGTCGCCGGCAATGTCGAGCACCCGGGCGCGGGCTGGCGTCATCCGCTCCGGCTGTCCGCCAACGAAGCGCAGGCCCTCCACCATCGGTTCCGGTTCAAAGGCATTCGGCGCACGCAGCGCCATCCGCGCCACGAGCCCTGGCGGCGACAGCGTGTAGCTCGCCACCCAGTCGATGAAATCGCGCATCTCCTTGGTGAGTGGCGGGCAATCGAAAACGTGGCTGATCGGCCTCAGCTTCTTCGGATCGACATTGTCTTCGCCGCCGTCCCAGACGACGCCGATCACCTGCCTCGGACCGAGTGGCACCTGCACGACCGATCCCGGCTCAACGGCCATCCCCTCGGGCACCGCGTAGGAATAAGGCTTTGGCGCCGGCATGGGGACGAGGACCGGAACCGTACGGTTTGCCGGCGGCGTCTCAAACAACGCTCCAAAGAGATCGGACGAATCTGTGCTCATCGGGCGAGACCATGCCCGGATCGGCGCGAAAAGAAAACCTGCAAGACTGGTGCCACCGGTTTACTCGTCGTCATCGATAACGCCCGTAAGCCGCATGCCCTCGATCCATGTTGCGCCGTCCCGCCGCACCACGTGGCGGGCACGGGCGCCGCATTTCTCGCGCACGGCGGCCGCCAGCGCTTCCGAATGCGTAACGATCCAGATCTGACTGCTGCGGGCCGCCTCCGCGATCATGTCCGCCAGAGGCAACAACATATCGGGATACAGGCTTGCTTCCGGTTCGTTGAGCGCAATCAGCGGCGGCAGCCGATAGGACATCAGCGCCGCGGCCAGGCCGAGGAACCGTATCTGCCCGTCCGACAGTTCGCGCGGCTGGAACACGCGATTCGGAAATTCGGGAAAGGAAAGGCCGAACGACGCAGTCTCCTCGGGCAGCGGCACCGCGAGTCGCGCACCACCGAGGGCAGCGGCGACGGCACGATCGAGATCGACCGTATCCTCCCGCGTATGCACCAGCGTTGCGAAGACCGCTGCAATGTTGCTGCCGTCCTCATCGAGCAGTGGCGCCGTGACCGCAAGGCAGGGTGCGCGCAGCGGTGAGAAACGATCCGTCCGGAAGCCGTGGAAGAAGCGCCAGCCGTCGATCGCACGGCGGAATGTCCCAATCTCGGGATAGTGCCCAGCGTCGCCAAGCAGTGCGATCGCGGTTTCCGAGGTCAGCGCCTGCTCGGGATAATCCTGCATCCGCCCATTCGGCCCGCGAACGGAAATCGCCGGGCCGGCACGCTTCATCATCGTGACAGGTCGCGTTCCGGTCTCGATCGAAAGCTCTTCGGTCTTGATTTGCGGTTCAAAGGAAAATCCCGCCGCAGCCGCCGGCGGTCGTAGACCGGCCTCGACCCGATACCGGAAGGTGATCGCCCTTTCCTCGTCCAGAAGCTCCGCCTCGAGGCGAATCCGGAACGGCCCGTCGACATCCCGGCGCGGGCCGGACCACAACGCCGAGAACATCCCGCCCTCGGCGGCGATCTCATGCGCCAGACGTCCGCGCGTTGCCGCCTGGATGAGCTGGAGAGCCCGGTAGAGATTGGATTTTCCGACCCCGTTTTCGCCGATGAAAAGGTTGATTCCCGAAAGATCCATGCGGATCGATCGCAGGGACCGGTAGTTCTGGGCGAACATCGAGCGGAGCAGCATGCCTCGCTTTAGCCTATCCGATTAGGGAATTGAATGGGCACCGACTAGTTCCGGTTCCGCAGGCGGAACCAACGGCAGGAATTGCGTGTCACCATCCGCGGCGAGCGCATGTACAGTGTGGTCTTCCAATGCCTTGGTGACTTCGTTGATGTCGCCGTCGAGATGCTCCACCGGGATCAGATTGCCGACCACGAAATCGAATCGGTCGCCGCGCTTATTCAGAAGCTCGTGAAAGACCGTCATGTCCCTGAGCTCGGTCGACCATTTCGCGAACCAGTAGAATAGTCCGGAGTTCCGCGCCGTCATGTGTACCGGCAGGATCGGCAGATTGTATTTCCGCGCAAGGCCGACGGCGGAGGTTTTCCAGGGACGTTCGTTCAGCCGGCCGTTCGCCCAATAAGCGATGCGCCCAGACGGAAAAAGAACCGTCGCCTTGCCTTCTTTGACGGCACGGTTGGTGATCTGCAATGTCTCACGGGTCTTCAGCTTGCTCTTGTATTCCTCGCGCCATTCCACCGGAATGATGACCTCGGCAAAACGTGGATTGACGCGAATGGCATCGCGGTTGGCAAACACCATGATGTCCGGCCGCTTGGTTTTCAGGAGGTCGAACACGGCAACGCCGTCGGCGATCCCGGTCGGATGGTTGCTGACGAGCATGAAGCCGCCGCTATCCGGAATGCGTTCACCGTGCCGAATATTGATCTCGAGCTTCAGCAGGTTGCTCATGTACTCGAAGCACTGGAGCCCCGGCATATTCGCAACGTCATTGGCGAAGCTGATCGCCCTGTTGTAACGCAGCAGTGTGTGGAGGAACGGCCGCATGACGGGCCAGAGCGGATGTTTCACGATCTTCTGCCCACGCTCGGCGATCAAGGTATCGACGATGTGGCCCGGCTTGCCATGGGAGACGAGCGCGATCGTCTCCGCGAACTGCCCAATTGCGGTCGTTGGATGGCGCCGTGACATTCAAGATCCTGCGTCGTTGGGAAACCGGTCACGTGGAATGATATGATAGAAGCATGACAAGCACTTGGCCGGCATTAGGAATTCCATAACTATCGCTCTTCAGAATTGGCGGCAGGATTGGCAAATTTAAGGCCGGATACGTGAACGAACTCCTGATCATCGCCGACCCCGGCCTGATGGCCGAGCGCTCGGCATGGCTCGATAGCCTGGCTCGCGAGCGACGTCTGTCGGAGCACACGCTCGATGCTTACGAGCGTGATACGCGTCAGTTCCTGACGTTTCTGACCGGTCACCTCGGCGGCCCCGCAACGCTGAAAGATATCCAGGCGTTAAGGCCCGCGGACTTCCGTGCTTTTCTGGCGGCGCGACGCAAAGAGGGCTCCGGCGCTCGTTCGCTCGGTCGCAGTCTCGCCGGGCTGCGTTCCCTCCTGCGTTACCTCGAAAAGAAGGGACTGGTGAATGCCGCTGGCGTCAGCGCCGTCCGCTCGCCGAAGCAGCCGAAATCACTGCCGAAACCCTTATCCGACCGGCAGGCCATCACTGTCGTCAGCGACGAGGCTCAGTTGCACGAAGAGCCTTGGATTGCCGCACGCGATGCCGCCGTTTTCACGCTGCTCTACGGCTGCGGTCTGCGCATCTCCGAAGCGCTCGATCTGACGCCTGGCAACTTCAACCGCGGCGCGGCCACGCTGCGCATAACCGGCAAGGGCAACAAGACCCGCCTTGTGCCGATGCTCACCGTCGTCTTCGACGCCGTCGAGAAATACCGGTCTTTGTGCCCCTATCATCTCGAAGGCGAAGAACCCCTCTTTCGCGGCGCGCGCGGCGGCAAACTGCAAGCTGCGATCATTCAGCGCACCATGCAAAAGATGCGCAGCGCCTTCGGCCTTCCGGAAACAGCGACACCGCATGCGCTGCGCCATTCGTTTGCCACCCACCTGTTGGCAGGTGGCGGCGATTTGAGAACCATCCAGGAATTGCTCGGCCACGCCAGCCTTTCCACCACCCAGGTCTATACAGGTGTGGATTCCTCACGGTTGCTTGAAGTTTACGACCGTGCCCATCCCCGGGCGTAATCTTTTGTTAACGGCTTCTCTTAAGGGAATATCCGCACGCTGGGCGTAGGCTTAGCGATCATAGTGACCGGAACACCATCATGACGATCTCCATCGGCCACCGCAGCCTGCACATCGCATCGCCGAGCAATCTCCTGCTCTGGCTGATTGCCGCCTTTCACATGCTGCTTGCGGCAACCCTGATCGCTGTGCTGTTCTCGGTGTCCCCCGCCGCAGCGGCCGACGAGGATGCCTGTACCGGCCACAATATCCTGACCGATCTCAAGCAGAGCGATGCCGCCCGCTACGCCGAAGTGGTGAAGGAGGCCGATGCCGTGCCGAACGGCAAGGGCATTTTCTGGAAGATCGAGAAGGCGGGGATAGCCCCGTCCTGGCTGCTCGGCAGCATGCATGTGACCGATCCGCGCGTGCTGACACTCCCACCACGCACGCAGGCAGCCCATGACGCTGCCGACACGATCGTCATTGAATCCGACGAGATCCTCGACGAGAAGAAGGCTTCCGCCGCTCTGCTGATGAAGCCTGAACTGATGATGTTTACGGACGGGACGACGATTGAAAAGCTTCTGTCTCACGACGACTACGTTCGTCTGGAGGAAGGCCTGAAGCAGCGCGGCATCCCACTTGCCGCGGTCTCGCGCATGCGCCCCTGGATGATATCAAGCGTTGTTGCCCTGCCCAGCTGCGAAATGGCCCGCAAGGCGAAGGGCGTACAGTTCCTCGATCAGAAGATTGCCGCAGACGCCGTTGCTGGGGGCAAGCAGGTCAAGGGCCTGGAAACGCTTGCCGAGCAGCTGCAGGCAATGGCCGAGCTGCCGACCGAATTCCACATGAAGTCGCTGATCGAGACGCTGGCCTTGGGTTCCAAGATGAATGACGTGGTGGAAACCATGACCGATCTCTACCTCTCCGGCGATATCGGCATGACCATTCCGATGCTGAAGACAGTCTCGCCCGACGGCGAGGATGAGGACGGCGACTATGCCGCCTTCGAACAGCGCATCATTCTCGACCGCAACAAGGTGATGGCCGAGCGAGCAGCCCCGATCCTTGCCAATGGCAACGTCTTCATGGCCGTCGGCGCGCTCCATCTTCCCGGCGAAGGCGGCGTCATCGAACTGCTGCGCAAGCAGGGCTTCACGGTGACGGCCGTCAACTAGCTCCCGACGGTCATGCGCCTGAGAACATTGGTCTTCCAGTAGAACTGGTGGGCCAGCGCGCCGGCAACATGCGCCGCGATCAAAGCCCAGAGGATTGCCTTGAGGATACCGCCATGAAGCTCGCCGGAAAAATCTATTCCTAGATAGTAAGCCATCATGCCGGTCAGCGGCAGGAGGAAGATGAGCAGATACAGCGCTGCATGCGCGACCTTGGCGCCAATCCGGAATATCTTCGGCTCCGCCGCCGGTTCAGCGGGCGCGCCCTGAATAAGGCGCAGGCAAACGCGAAGGATTGCCAGAACGAGAATGCCGATGCCGACATAGGCATGCACATTGGCAGACGCGATCTGATCTGCCGAGGGGATGCCACCATGACGAACCGTCCGGTTCCAAGCGTTCATACCATCCGGAAAGAGCAGGTTGAAAAAGATCATGAGCGCCATGACCCAATGCAGCAATCGCTGTGGGAGGCTATATGCATCACGAGAATCAGTAGGCATGTATCTATCCTCAAAACGGCAATTAGAACCGTTCTAAGGTAAATGGGCCGTCTGCTGTGAAGCAAGCGGCCCATCCCATATTGCGAAAATTTAATATTACATATGGATCGGCTTGAACAAGGCGGCGAGAGCCGCTTCCTTGACCGCTTCCGACATGGTCGGGTGCGCGTGGCAGGTGCGGCCGAGATCTTCCGCGGAACCACCAAACTCCATCAGAACGGCAATCTCGTGGATCATCTCGCCGGCGCCGAAGCCGACAATATGGCCGCCGAGGACGCGGTCCGTTTCCTTGTCGGAGAGGATCTTCACGAAACCGTCGGTCGCCAGCATCGCGCGGGCTCGGCCGTTCGCGGTGAAGGGGAACTTGCCGACCTTGTAGGCGATGCCTGCCGCTTTCAGCTCTTCCTCGGTCTTGCCAACGGAGGCGACTTCCGGCTGCGTGTAGACGACGCTCGGGATGACGTCATAATTCACATGGCCATGTTGACCGGCGAGGATTTCGGCGAGCGCCACGCCTTCGTCTTCAGCCTTGTGAGCCAGCATCGGACCCTTCACCACGTCGCCGATCGCGTAGATACCAGGCACGTTGGTACGGAAGTGTCCGTCGATCTCGACGCGGCCACGATTGTCGAGCTTAACGCCTGCTTCTTCCAGACCGAGGCCGGCTGTGTATGGCGTGCGGCCAGTCGCGATCAGAACGACTTCGGCGTCGAGCGTCTGTGCATCGCCACCCTTGACCGGCTCGAAGGTAACCTTGGCACCCTTGCCGCCCTTCTCAACGCCCGTCACCTTGGAGCTCAGGTTGATGGTGACACCCTGCTTGGCGAGCATGCGCTGGAACTGTTTGGAGACTTCGCCATCCATGCCGCCGAGAATCGTGTCGAGATATTCGACGACGGTGACCTTGGCGCCGAGGCGCGACCAGACGGAACCGAGCTCGAGACCGATGACGCCACCACCGACGACGATCATCGTTTCCGGCACCTTCTCAAGCGCGATCGCGCCCGTTGAGGAAATGATCACCTTCTCGTCGAGATCGACCTTCACGCCCGGAATGCCTGCCACGTCGGAGCCGGTCGCGATGACAATGTTCTTGCCTTCGATTTCCTGGACCTTGCCGTCTTCGGCAGTCACGGAAACCTTGCCAGCCGATACGATCTTGCCGGTCCCCTGGAATGCATCGATCTTGTTCTTCTTGAAGAGGAAGGCAACGCCATCGACGTTGGCCTTTACCGTCGCATCCTTGTGCGCCAGCATCTTTCCGAGGTTCAGCTTCGGAGCAGCGACCTCGATGCCGAGCGCGTCCATGCCGTGGCCAGCCTGATGGAACATTTCGGAGGCATGCAGCAGCGCCTTGGACGGGATGCAGCCGACGTTCAGGCACGTGCCGCCGAACGTTGCGCGCTTTTCAACGACAGCGACCTTGAGGCCGAGCTGGGCTGCCTTGATGGCAGCGACATAGCCGCCGGGGCCGGTTCCGATAACGATCACATCGTAGGACATTGTTTCTTTTCCTTTTCGTTATTTGCTTAATCAGCCGCGCGGGCGAGCGCGAGGCGGAAACCGAAGCCGACCAGAGCGGCGCCGGTGATGCGGTTGAACCATCTGCCGCTTGCGATGAAGCGGTCGCGAATGGGCTTTACGGTGAAGAAGGTGGAGACGCCGGCGAACCAGGCGACGAGCGCGGCGGCCATTCCGATGCCGTAGCTGAACTGGATCAGTGCCGGGGTATCGTGATGCACCAGCGTCGAGAACAGCGACAGGAAAAACAGGACCGGCTTCGGATTGAGTGCGTTGGTGATGAAGCCCATGCCGAGGCACTTGAGCGCCGAGATCGGCCTGCGGTCGTCCTCCGTCACCTCGATCTCATTCACCTTGAAGCCCGGCTCGCGGAAGGACTTGATGCCGAGATAGACGAGATAGGCGACGCCGGCCCACTTGATCATGGCAAACAGCATCAGCGATTTGGAGACGATCAGGCCAAGGCCGAGGATCGTGTAGCTGATGTGAAAGAGCAGCGAGAAGCCCATGCCAAGGCCGGTCATCATGGCAGCACGGCGCCCGTGCACGATGCTCTGGCGCAGGATGACCGCAAAGTCGGCGCCGGGTACGACGATGAAGATCGAAAAGACGGCCATGAGGCCGAGAAATTCGAAGAAGTATTGCATGGCGATATGGTCTCCGTGCCCTAACGGCCGCCGCTGACGTTGAGTATGGCGCCCGTTATATAGGAAGCCGTCGGCGAGAGAAGGTAGAGGACCGCATCGGCTATCTCCTCTGCCGTGCCGGGCCTCTGCATCGGAATGCTCGGCGCCAGGTCACGTGCGCGGTTCGGCAGGCCGCCGGATGCATGAATGTCGGTATCGATGACGCCGGGGCGGATCGCGTTCACGCGCACGCCCTCGTTTGCGACTTCTCGCGACAGACCGATGGTGAACGTATCGATCGCGGCCTTCGATGCGGCGTAGTCGACATACTGCGAGGCCGAGCCCAGAACTGCTGCCATCGACGAGATGTTGACGATCGCCCCACCCTTGCCGCCATGCCTCGACGACATGCGGCGAACGGCCTCGGCCGCACAGAGAATCGAGCCGGTGACGTTTACGCGCATCATCCGCTCAAGCCGCTCAACGCTCATCTCGTCAACGCGCTGCTGGGCGTCGACGATGCCGGCATTGTTGACCAGTCCATCCAGCCGCCCGAAATGCTCGTCGACAGTCTGGAACATCGAAATGATATCCTGCGCGCTGCCGACATCGCCCTTGATCGCGATGGCATTGCCACCCTCTGCCTTGACATCAGAGACGATAGCGTCGGCGGCAGCGCGGTTCGCGGCGTAGTTCACGGCGACGTCCCAGCCCAGGCGGGCAGCGAGGCGGCAGACCGCCGCACCGATGCCTCGACTGCCGCCGGTAACGAGAAGGACGGGTCGTTGTGTCATTTCGCGCACTCCTTGAATGCCAGGACATCCCATGGCGCAACCGTCGCCTTGCCATTGCCCCATATCTGCGATTGGCGGATCGCCGGGCCGAGACCCGGCAGAAAGACGTTCTCAGCCGCAGCTGCCGCTTCGGGCTGCAAATTTTCGATCTCGCCCTTGGTATTCGCGCTATAGATCGTGCCCCGCCAGATCGTGCAGGCATCCAGATCGGCGCCCGTCACGTCACCACCGGGGCATTTGAACATCAGAACACCGACGGCGCGTTCTGGATCCTCGGATGGCATCACATAGCCGTCGAGCTCGATCGACGTTTTGAGAAGCTTGAGCGTGAAGCGGTTGCTGGCAGCAGCCGCTTCCGAATTGATCGGCGTGAAGCGAAGCTCGTAGGCGCCATCCCTGTCGACGTAGGCGGCACTCGCCTGCGTGCAATCGGGAGCACCGAAAGCGGTCGCAGGCAGTGCCAGCAAAAACGCGAGCGACGCCCAGACCCTACCCTTGGCAAAGGGAAGCATCCCGGTCATACGCCCTGTGGAGATTGCCAGCGACATTACGCGCCCCGCTGAGGTGGAAAGGGCCGCTCACGCGGCCCAGTCGAATGCTTAGAGATCGAGAACCAGGCGCTCCGGATCTTCCAGGCTTTCCTTGACGCGGACGAGGAAGGTCACGGCTTCCTTGCCGTCGACGATACGGTGGTCGTAGGAGAGAGCCAGATACATCATCGGACGGATGACGATCTGGCCGCCAACGACGACCGGACGGTCCTGGATCTTGTGCATGCCGAGGATACCGGACTGCGGCGCGTTCAGGATCGGCGAGGACATCAGCGAGCCGTAAACGCCGCCGTTGGTGATCGTGAAGGTGCCGCCCTGCATGTCGGCCATCGAGAGCGAGCCATCGCGCGCAGCCTTTGCGAGACGCGCCAGTTCCTTTTCGACTTCAGCGATCGACATCTGGTCGGCGTCGCGGATAACCGGAACGACGAGGCCCTTGTCCGTGCCGACGGCCATGCCGATGTGGCAGAAGTTCTTGTAGATGATGTCCGTGCCGTCGATCTCGGCGTTAACGGCCGGCAGCTCCTTCAGCGCGTGGGTGATAGCCTTGGTGAAGAAGCCCATGAAGCCGAGCTTCACGCCATGCTTCTTTTCGAAGACGTCCTTATACTTGGCGCGCAGGTCCATGACAGCCTTCATGTCCACCTCGTTGTAGGTGGTCAGCATGGCAGCCGTGTTCTGGGCGTCCTTCAGGCGCTTGGCGATCGTCTGGCGCAGGCGCGTCATCTTCACGCGCTCTTCGCGAGCGGCATCCTCGACCGTCGACGGGCCGCGGGCAGCAGCCGCAACGGCAGGAGCAGCAGTGGCTGCCGGAGCGGCGATGCCCTTGGCGACAGCAGCGATCACGTCGCCCTTCAGAACCTGGCCGCGCTTGCCGCTACCATCAACCTGATCGGCCGAAAGGTTATTCTCGGCGAGCATCTTGGCAGCAGCCGGTGCCGGTGGCATCGCCGAAGCGGCGGCTACCGGAGCAGCGGCGGCGGCAACAGCCGGTTCGGCCACCTTTGCCGGAGCTGCGGCGGGAGCAGCAGCAGCCGGGGCGGCGGCTGCGCCAGCGCCTGCAGCGATCTGGCCGAGCAGCGCGCCGAGGCCGACGGTTTCGCCGGCCTGGGCAACGATTTCAGACAGCGTGCCCGAAGCCGGAGCCGGCACTTCGATGGTCACCTTGTCGGTTTCAAGCTCGAGAATCGGCTCGTCAGCCTTGATGGCATCGCCGACCTTCTTGAACCAGGTACCGACGGTTGCCTCGCTGACGGATTCACCGAGAGTTGGAACGCGGATTTCTGTGGCCATTGTTCAAATCCTGATTTGCTTGTGTTCGTTTATTCGTTTCCGGCTCCTGACGGCCGGAGAATGATCGAGGGCATTGGCAATATGTCGAAGCGAAAACCGTAACCGGACTGGATGATCGGATCGGCATCGGCAAGCGCTTGCGCTGCCTGCTGATCCTCCACCGAGACGACTGCCATGCCCCAGCCTCCTTCACCTTCGAAGACGGGGCCAACGGTGATCGCCGATCCCTCTTCCGCGTTCTGGTGCCAGTAGGCTGCATGGCGCTTCATCGCGGCCATTTCCTCCCCGGTCGCGTCGTAGGGGAAACGGGGGCGAGGCGGCACAAGTCTGAAGAAGAAATATGCCATCGCCCCAATCCCTTAACCGCCCAGCGCATCCTCGAGGAATGCGGCGAGCTGCGACAGATGCTTGGACATCAGACCCGTTGCCGGCGAAGCGGCAGCCGGACGTCCGGTGTAGCGGACGCGCTGGTACTTCGCATCGATGTGGGCGAGCACCCACTCCAGATACGGGTCGATGAACGACCATGCGCCCATGTTCTTCGGCTCTTCCTGGCACCAGACCATCTCGGCGTTCCGGAAGCGGGAAAGCTCATTGATGAGCGCCTTTGCCGGGAACGGATAGAGCTGTTCGACGCGCAGCAGGTAGATGTCGTCGATCCCGCGCTTTTCGCGCTCTTCCAGAAGGTCGTAGTAGACCTTGCCGGTGCACATGACCACGCGGCGGATCTTCGCATCCTTCTGCAGCTTGATCGGGCCGTCCTTGATGACCTCCGCATCGTCCCAGAGGAGACGATGGAAGGAAGACTCGCCAGCGAGCTCGGCAAGGCTGGAAACAGCCCGCTTGTGACGCAGCAGGGACTTCGGTGTCATCAGCACGAGCGGCTTGCGGAAGTCACGCTTCAGCTGACGACGCAGGATGTGGAAGTAGTTTGCCGGCGTCGTGACGTTGGCGACCTGCATGTTGTCTTCCGCGCAAAGCTGCAGGAAGCGCTCGAGGCGGGCTGAAGAGTGCTCCGGCCCCTGGCCTTCGTAACCATGCGGCAACAGGCAGACGAGACCTGACATACGCAGCCACTTGCGCTCGCCCGAGGAGACGAACTGGTCGAAGACGACCTGCGCGCCGTTGGCGAAGTCACCGAACTGGGCTTCCCAAAGGGTCAGCGCGTTCGGGCGGGCCAACGAATAGCCGTATTCGAAGCCGAGGACCGCTTCTTCCGAAAGCATCGAATTGATGACTTCGTAACGGGCCTGGTTGGACGACAGGTTCGCCAGCGGGATGTAGCGCTCTTCCGTCTCCTGATCGTAGAGAACCGAATGACGCTGCGAGAAGGTACCGCGCTCGCAATCCTGACCGGAAAGGCGGATCTTGTGGCCTTCGACAACAAGCGAACCGAAGGCAAGCGCCTCGGCCATCGCCCAGTCGAGATTCTCGCCCGTCTGGATCATGTTGGCGCGGTTTTCCATGAAGCGCTGGATCGTGCGGTGTGCATGGAAGCCTTGCGGAATTTCCGAAAGCTTGCGGCCTATATCCTTAAGCGTCTTCATCGGAACGGCGGTCTTGCCGCGGCGCTGTTCGTCGGCGTTGTCAGCCGTGCGCAGGCCCGACCACTCGCCATCCAGCCAATCGGCTTTGTTCGGCTTGTAGCTCTGCCCGGCGTCGAACTCCTGCTCGAGATGCGCGCGCCAGTCAGCCTTCATCTTCTCGACGTCGCCATCGGTCAGCAGGCCTTCGGCAACGAGGCGATCCGCATAGATCTGCAGCACCGTCTTGTGGGCGCGGATGACCTTGTACATCTTCGGCTGCGTGAAGGACGGCTCATCGCCTTCATTGTGGCCGTAGCGACGATAGCAGAACATGTCGACCACAACGGGCTTGTGGAACTTCATGCGGAATTCCATGGCGATCTTGGCAGCATAGACAACTGCTTCCGGATCGTCGCCGTTGACGTGGAAGATCGGCGCCTCGATCATCTTGGCGACGTCGGACGGATAGGGCGACGAACGCGAGAAGGCCGGGTTGGTGGTGAAGCCGATCTGGTTGTTGATGATGACGTGCATCGTGCCGGCAACGCGGTGACCGCGCAGGCCCGACAGGCCGAGGATTTCGGCAATCACGCCCTGGCCGGCAAACGCCGCGTCGCCGTGGATCAGCAGCGGCAGAACCTTGGCGCGCTCCGACAGCGGAATGGTATCGCCGTCCCAGACGGTGGCGCCCATGTCCTGCTTGGCGCGAGCCTTGCCCATGACGACGGGGTCAACGATTTCAAGGTGCGACGGATTGGCCGTCAGCGAGACGTGGACCTTGTTGCCGTCGAACTCGCGGTCGGAGGAGGCGCCGAGGTGGTACTTGACGTCGCCCGAGCCTTCGACTTCGTCAGGCGCGTAGGAACCGCCCTTGAATTCGTGGAAAATCGCGCGATGCGGCTTGCCCATGACTTGCGAAAGCACATTCAGACGACCGCGATGGGCCATACCGAACACGGCTTCACGAAGGCCGAGGTGGCCGCCGCGCTTCAGGATCTGCTCCAGTGCCGGGATGAGCGATTCGCCACCATCGAGACCAAAGCGCTTGGTGCCCTTGAACTTCACGTCGAGGAACTGCTCGTAGCCTTCGGCCTCGACCAGCTTGGCAAGGATCGCCTTCTTGCCTTCCGGGGTGAAGGCAACGCCCTTGTCCGGACCTTCGATGCGCTCCTGGATCCAGGCTTTTTCTTCCGGATTGGAAATATGCATGAATTCGACGCCGAGAGTCGAGCAGTAGGTGCGCTCGAGGATCTCGATCATCTCGGGAAGGGTGGCGTATTCGAGGCCTAGAACGTTGTCGATGAAGATCTTGCGGGAATAGTCGGCCTGCGTGAAACCGTAAGCTTCGGGCGACAGTTCCTTGTAGTCTTCGACGGGTGCCGCGATCCCGAGCGGATCGAGCTTGGCATGCAGGTGGCCGCGCATGCGATAGGCGCGGATCATCATGATGGCGCGGACGGAGTCGCGGGTCGCCTGCAGGATGTCGGCACCTTCGGTCGGCTTGCCGGCGGCCTCAGCCTTGCCCTTGACCTTGGTCTCAATGATCTTTTCAACAGTGCCCCAATCACCGTCGAGCGCCGAAACGAGATCGCTCTTCGGCTGCAGGGGCCAGTTCGTCTTGCGCCAGGATGCACCCTTGGCCGCCTTTTTCACATCTTCCGGATTGTCTTCCAGAGCCTTGAAGAAGGACCGCCATTCCTCGTTGACCGAGCTCGGGTCTTCTTCATAGCGCGCATAGAGCTGCTCGATATAGGCAGCATTGGCGCCATCCAGGAACGAGGTAATCTGAAACTGCTCGTTGGCTTCTTGCCGTGCCATGGTTACACGCGGACGCTTTCGTCCGCCTCCTGACTTGTGATTCCGCCGGATACTCGACCGGCTTGCCGCATCTGTCGATAGCCGCCTGTCCGCGGCTCATTCCATTTCAAAGTCCAGACCCGGGCAAGCGGCGAAAACCGTTGCCCGGGTCATAGATTGGATTAGCCCTTGAGGACTTCAACCAGCGTCTTGCCAAGGCGCGCCGGCGACGGCGAGACGCGGATGCCGGCCGATTCCATGGCTGATATCTTCGATTCCGCGTCGCCCTTGCCGCCGGAAACGACAGCACCGGCATGACCCATGGTGCGGCCCTTCGGAGCCGTACGGCCCGCGATGAAGCCGGCCATCGGCTTCTTGCGGCCCTTCTTGGCTTCGTCGATCAAGAACTGTGCTGCATCTTCTTCAGCCGAGCCGCCGATTTCGCCGATCATGATGATCGAGGTCGTGGCTTCATCGGCCAGGAACATTTCCAGCACGTCGATGAACTCGGTGCCCTTGACCGGGTCGCCGCCGATACCAACAGCCGTCGTCTGGCCGAGGCCTTCGTTCGATGTCTGGAACACGGCTTCGTAGGTCAGCGTGCCGGAGCGCGAAACGATACCGACCGAACCCTTGCGGAAGATCGAGCCCGGCATGATGCCGATCTTGCATTCTTCCGGCGTCAGGATGCCCGGGCAGTTCGGTCCGAGCAGGCGCGACTTCGACTTGTCGAGCTTAGCCTTGACGCGCACCATGTCCATGACCGGGATGCCCTCGGTGATGCAGGTGATGAACGGGATTTCGGCCTCGATCGCCTCAATGATCGCGTCAGCGGCGCCTGCCGGCGGAACGTAGATCACGGTCGCATCGGCGCCCGTCCGTTCCTTGGCTTCGGCAACGCTTGCGAAGATCGGCAGCACCGTGCCGTCGACGCCCGACGACCAGGTTTCGCCACCCTTCTTCGGGTGAATACCGCCGACCATCTTGGTGCCGTAATAGGCAAGCGCCTGTTCGGTGTGGAAGGTGCCGGTCTTGCCGGTCAGGCCCTGAACGAGAACCTTGGTGTCTTTGTTGACGAGAATAGACATTCTTTCGGTCCTTCCGGATTAGGCCTTGATCGCCGCGACGATCTTCTTCGCCGCGTCGTCGAGATCGTCGGCAGCCGTAATCGCCAGACCCGACTCGTTGAGGATTTTCTTGCCGAGTTCGACGTTGGTGCCTTCGAGGCGAACGACGAGCGGAACCTTCAGACCGACTTCCTGCACAGCTGCGACAACGCCTTCGGCGATGACGTCGCAACGCATGATGCCGCCGAAGATGTTGACGAGGATGCCCTCGACCTTCGGGTCAGCCGTGATGATCTTGAAGGCTGCAGCGACCTTCTCCTTGCCGGCGCCACCGCCGACGTCGCAGAAGTTTGCCGGCTCCTTGCCGTAGAGCTTGATGATGTCCATCGTCGCCATGGCAAGGCCAGCGCCGTTGACCATGCAGCCGATGTTGCCGTCGAGGGCTACGTAGGCGAGATCCCACTTCGAGGCCTCGATTTCCTTGGCATCCTCTTCGGTCTCGTCGCGCAGCGCCTTCACGTCGTCGTGGCGGAACAGCGCATTGCCGTCGAATGACATCTTGGCGTCGAGAACGCGCAGGTGGCCGTCCTTCATGACGATCAGCGGATTGACCTCGAGGAGAGCCATGTCCTTTTCGCCGAATGCCTTGTAGAGGGCCGGGAACAGCGACTTGGCGTCTTCGGCGGCAGCGCCGCTCAGTTCGAGAGCCTTGGAGATCGCAGCAACGTCAGCAGCGGTGACGCCGGCTTCCGGGTCGATAGCGATCGTGTGGATCTTCTCGGGCGTATCGTGAGCGACAGCCTCGATGTCCATGCCGCCTTCGGTCGAGACGACGAAGGCAACGCGACCGACCGAACGGTCGACCAGCAGCGAGCAATAGAGTTCGCGTGCAATATCGGCGCCGTCTTCGATGTAGAGGCGGTTGACCTGCTTGCCAGCTTCGCCCGTCTGCGCCGTTACCAGCGTGTTGCCGAGCATTTCCTTGGCGTGACCAACGACTTCGTCAATCGACTTGGCGAGACGAACGCCGCCCTTGGCGTCGGGGCCGAGTTCCTTGAACTTGCCCTTGCCGCGGCCGCCGGCATGGATCTGGCTCTTGACCACGTAAAGCGGGCCTGGAAGCGACTTGGCAGCAGCTTCGGCTTCCTCGACCTTGAGGATCGCCACACCTTTTGCGACCGGCGCGCCATAGCCCTTCAGCAGAGCCTTGGCCTGATATTCATGAATATTCATGGATCTATTCCTGTTTGGATTGCGTCAGCGCGCGGTCTGATTACTTCAGCGCAGGCGCAATGTTGATGCAGGCTTCGCAAAGACCGGCGACAGCAGCGACCGACCTGTCGAAGGCTTCCTTCTCGGCCTTGTTGAGGTCGATCTCGATGACGCGCTCGACGCCACCGGCACCGATAACAGTCGGCACGCCGACATACATGTCCTTGACGCCGTACTGGCCAGTCAGCTGCGCTGCGCAAGGCAGGACGCGCTTCTTGTCCTTGAGGTAGGACTCGGCCATTTCGATCGCGGAAGCAGCCGGCGCATAGTAGGCCGAGCCGGTCTTCAAGAGGCCGACGATTTCCGCACCGCCATCACGGGTACGCTGGATGATTTCTTCGAGGCGTTCCTTGGTGACCCAACCCATCGTGACGAGATCCGTCAGCGGAATACCGCCAACCGTCGAATAGCGGGCGAGCGGCACCATCGTGTCGCCATGGCCGCCGAGAACGAATGCCGTGACGTCCTGTACGGAAACGTTGAATTCCTGTGACAGGAACAGGCGGAAGCGCGACGAGTCGAGAACGCCCGCCATGCCGACGACCCTGTTGGCCGGAAGACCGGAGAACTTCTGCAACGCCCAGACCATCGCGTCGAGCGGGTTGGTGATGCAGATGACGAAAGCGTTCGGGGCATACTTCTTGATGCCGGCGCCGACCTGTTCCATGACCTTGAGGTTGATGCCGAGAAGGTCGTCGCGGCTCATGCCCGGCTTGCGCGGCACGCCGGCGGTGACGATGCAGACATCAGCACCCTCGATCGCCGAATAGTCGCTGGCGCCCGTCAGGTTGGCATCGAAGCCCTCGACCGGAGAGGACTGAGCGATGTCGAGGCCCTTACCCTGAGGAATGCCGTCGGCGATATCGAAGAGAACGATGTCACCCAACTCCTTCAGACCGGCGAGATGCGCCAGCGTGCCCCCAATCATGCCAGAACCAATGAGTGCGATCTTGTTACGCGCCATTTCGCTGTTTCCTTTGCGATCAAAATTCGTCAGGCGACGCGCGGAGGGGCATCGCCCAATGCCGCAATCGCATAGCTCCAAAGCCAAAAAATGGCAAACGATTATTTTTGAGCAAGGAATTTCAATCGTTTAGATCATAAATTTCTTACGTAAACGTAAGATTATTTTTCACCAAAACGTTACTCTGCGGCCCGCCGCTCGTGGTGCAATGCAAGATATTCCAAACTGCGCATTTCGAAAAGTCGCGAGACAGTACGATCGAATTCAAAGCCTTCGGTACCACGCGCCTGTGTCAGCAAATTTTCAGGCATCGCCGCAGCGGAGACATAGAGCCGTGCCGCATGATCGTAAAGTGTATCGATCAGGATGATGAAGCGCTTGATCTGGTTTCGCTTGTCTGGCCCCAGCAGCGGCACATGATCGACGAAGATGGCGTCGAAGCGTTCGGCAATGGCCAGAAAGTCCGCGGCACCCAGCGGCTTTTCACAGAGATCAGCGAACGAAAACCGCGCCAGCCGATCGACTGCCAGCGGCACATGGATCGACCGCCCTTTCATCGGAATGTCCAGCGGCTGCGCCTTTCGGCCGTGAAGCGCCTGCGTCCAGGATGCATCCATGGCCATGTCGGTCCGGTTATCGATCGGCGTCAGATAGACCGGCTGGCTGTCGAGCTTCTCCATCCGATAGTCAGTCGGCGAGTCCAGTGTCACGATCTCGACGTTCTGCTTCAGCAGATCGACGAAGGGCAGGAACAGGCTTCGATTGAGGCCGTCCTTGTAGAGATTGTTTGGCTCGACATTGGAGGTCGCGACCAGCAGGCACCCGCGACGGAAAAGCTCTGAGAAAAGGCGTGACAGGATCATCGCGTCGGCGATGTCAGTCACGGTAAACTCATCGAAGCAAAGCAGTTCGGCTTCGTCATAGAGGGCAGCAGCGACGACCGGAATGGGATCGGCCTGCTTGGTCTCGCCCTGCTTGAGCTTCAGCCGGTGCGCCGCAATGCGGTTGTGCACGTCGGCCATGAATTCGTGGAAGTGCGCGCGCCGCTTCTTCGCGCAGGGCGCCATTCCGAAGAACATATCCATCAGCATCGTCTTGCCGCGTCCGACGCTGCCATGAATGTAGAGTCCTTTGACTGCTTCCGACGGCTTCTTCTTGTTGGCGAACAACCAGCCGAGAGCGCTTGCCTTTGCCGCCGGCCGCCGCTGCTTCAACCCCGACAGTACCCGATCCAGGCATATCGCCACGTGCATCTGGGCTGAATCGATTTGAAGCGCGCCCGAAGCCGTCAGCGACTTCAATTGTTCGCTGACGCTCAGGGTGTAGTCTGGCATGGGTTGCATAAAGGAGGTCCGCCTATGCAGGACCGGCGGCCTTCGCCGCCGGATCTTTTAACGGCTGAGGCTGATCGGCTGACCGGTATTGGTCTGGCCGCTGAAAGCGTTGTCGGCGGTCTTGTAGACGCTGCCGATCTGGTTGCCGCTGCGGTCCTTCAGGATAACCTGCTTGCCTGAAACTTCCCAGGAGCCCATCGCCGTCAGTTCGCCGACGCAGCCGCGCGTACCCCCGCGCGAGCCGCTGCCGAGATTGGTGAGCGTCAGGAACATGTCGCAGGAGCCGTTGACGCGCCAGCTACCGACCATCGATTCCTTCGTGACATCCATCGCATTCGCAGCCATCGCGCCGGGCTGGCCGCCGGCGACTGGCGCCGTGGCCGTTGGAGCGGCGGGGAATTGGGAAGCACCGGAAGGCGGCGGAAGCTGTCCGCCCTGAACCGAGGGAACCGGCTGGGCCGTCAGCGGCGCCGGCTGGCTATAGCTTGCATTGTCATAGGCGGTGCGCTGGCAGCCAGCTAACGACAGAATAACCACGAGACCTGTCGCCATATGTCTGAACTGCATCATCATACTCCTGATTTTTCCAGTATTGCCCTGAAGTTGCCGCGCAATCACGGCGGAATTATCTTGAAAGGCTGTACTGAATCAAGCCAGCGCGAGGAGAAATTGTGTCGATGTGGGAGCAACGCCGTAACGCCGAGACAAATTTGGCGCAATCCCGGACAGATTAAGGCTTCGCGAGCGGATAAAGAAAAGGGCCGCATCCGCGGCCCTTTTGCTGGATTGATCAAACACGACGCTCGACCATCATCTTCTTGATTTCGGCGATCGCCTTGGCGGGGTTCAGGCCCTTCGGGCAGGTCTGCGCGCAGTTCATGATCGTGTGGCAGCGATAGAGTCGGAACGGATCCTCGAGATTATCGAGGCGTTCGCCGGTCGCTTCGTCGCGGCTATCGATCAGCCAGCGGTAAGCCTGCAGGAGAACGGCCGGACCGAGGTAGCGGTCGCCGTTCCACCAGTAGCTCGGACAGGAAGTCGAGCAGCAAGCGCAGAGAATGCACTCGTAGAGGCCGTCGAGCTTCTGGCGGTCCTCATGGCTCTGCTTCCATTCCTTGGCCGGCGTCGGCGAAACCGTCTTCAGCCATGGCTCGATCGAGCGGTGCTGGGCATAGAAGTTGGTGAGATCCGGGACCAGGTCCTTGACGACAGGCAGATGCGGCAGCGGATAGATCTTCACCGCGCCCTTGATGTCGTCGAGACCCTTGGTGCAGGCGAGTGTATTCGTGCCGTCGATGTTCATCGCGCAGGAGCCACAGATGCCCTCACGACAGGAACGGCGCAGCGTCAGCGTCGGGTCGACCTTGTTCTTGATGTAGAGCAGACCGTCGAGCACCATCGGACCGCAATCGTCGACATCGATATAGAAGGTGTCGATCGACGGGTTCTGTCCGTCATCCGGGCTCCAGCGGTAGACGCGGAATTCGCGAGTGTTCTTCGCGCCCGCTGGCTTCGGCCATACCTTGCCTTCGCGGATCTGGGAGTTCTTGGGAAGAGCGAGTTCAACCATGTCCGGTTCCTTTTAGTACACGCGAGCCTTGGGCGCGATCTTCTTGGGATCGATGCCCTCTGCGATGAGCTCGGTGTGAACCGGGCGGTAGTCGAGCTTGACGTCGCCTGACTCGTTGACCCAGGCAAGTGTGTGCTTGCGCCAGTTGACGTCGTCACGGCCGGCAAAAGCGCCTTCCGTGTAGTCTTCGCGTGCGTGCGAACCACGGCTCTCCTTGCGAGCCTCGGCGCCGTAGATCGTCGTGATGGCGTTGGCCATCAGGTTCTGCAGCTCGAGGGTTTCCACGAGGTCGGAGTTCCAGATCATTGAACGGTCGGTGACCTTGATGTCGCGCATTTCCTGCCAGATGGCCGAGATGCGCTTGCAGCCCGACTCCAGCGATTCCTGCGTGCGGAATACGGCGGCGTCTTCCTGCATGGCGCGCTGCATCTTCTCGCGCAACACCGCCGTCGGCGTGCCGCCGCTGGCATTGCGCAGGCTGTCGAAGCGATCCATGATCTTATCGCAGGCAGCGACGTTGAGATGCGGGATCGGCGCGGCGCGATCGATGACCTCGCCCGCGCGGATCGCAGCGGCGCGGCCGAAGACCACGAGGTCGATCAGCGAGTTGGAGCCGAGACGATTGGCGCCGTGCACCGACGCGCAACCGGCTTCGCCCACGGCCATCAGGCCGGGGATGATGCGCTCCGGATTGGAGCTGTCGGCATTCAGCACTTCGCCCCAGTAGTTCGTCGGAATGCCCCCCATGTTGTAGTGAACGGTCGGCAGAACCGGGATCGGCTCGCGCGTCACGTCGACGCCGGCGAAGATTTTGGCGCTCTCGGAAATGCCCGGCAGGCGCTCGTGCAGCACGGCCGGATCGAGATGGTCGAGATGCAGGAAGATGTGGTCCTTGTTCTTGCCGACGCCGCGGCCTTCGCGGATCTCCAGCGTCATGCAGCGCGAAACGACGTCGCGCGAGGCGAGATCCTTCGCCGAAGGGGCATAGCGTTCCATGAAACGCTCGCCCTCGGAGTTGACGAGGTAACCGCCTTCGCCGCGCGCGCCTTCGGTGATGAGACAGCCCGAACCGTAAATGCCGGTCGGGTGGAACTGTACGAATTCCATGTCCTGCAGCGGCAGACCGGCGCGGGCCACCATGCCGCCGCCGTCGCCGGTGCAGGTGTGGGCAGAGGTCGCCGAGAAATAGGCGCGGCCGTAGCCGCCGGTCGCCAGCACCACCATCTTGGCGGCGAAGCGATGGATCGTGCCGTCATCGAGGCACCAGGCGACGACGCCGGTGCAGCGGCTGCCGTCATCCGACATGATCAGGTCGAGCGCGAAATACTCGATGAAGAACTCGGCGTTGTTGCGCAGCGACTGACCATAGAGCGTGTGCAGGATCGCGTGGCCGGTACGGTCGGCAACGGCGCAGGTGCGCTGCACCGGCGGGCCCTCGCCGAAGTTCTGCATGTGGCCGCCGAACGGCCGCTGGTAGATCTTGCCTTCCTCGTTGCGTGAGAAGGGTACGCCGTAATGCTCAAGCTCATAGACCGCCTTCGGCGCCTCCATGGTGAGATACTGCATGGCGTCGACGTCGCCGAGCCAGTCGGAGCCCTTGACAGTGTCGTAGAGGTGCCACTGCCAGCTGTCGGGCGTCATATTCTGCAGCGAGGCGGCGATGCCGCCCTGGGCAGCGACCGTGTGCGAGCGGGTCGGGAATACCTTGGTGATGCAGGCGGTGCGGAAACCCTGTTCGGCCATGCCAAGCGTGGCGCGAAGACCGGCGCCGCCGGCGCCGACGACGATCACATCGTATGAGTGATCGACGTATTTGTAGGCCTTCCCATTCTGAGCGGGTGAAGTCGGTGCCATGATACGGTTATCCTACAAATGCAATTTTCAGAATGGCGAAGAGACAGAGCCCCGCCATCAGGATCGAAAAGAAGGTGTTCAGCATCAGCAGGGCGATCTTGGTGAATTCGCCATGAACGTAGTCCTCGATGATGACCTGCATGCCGAGCCGCATGTGAATGACGCCGGAAACGACCATCAGGCCCATGACGACCGCAACAAGCGGGTTCGACAGGGCGTGAACCACGTCGGCATAAGGCTGGCCCGCGTGCATGATCATGAAGATGATGAAGAAGAGAAAAAGCGGCACGTTGGCAACCGCCGTGACGCGCTGGCGCCAGAAATGATCGGTTCCTTCCTTGGCCGAGCCAAGGCCGCGAACCTTACCCAGGGGGGTGCGCATATCCATGAGAACAACCTTCAGAAGCGAATGAGGAAGCCGATCACCCAGACCAGCACGGTCAGACAGAGCGATATGACGATCGAAGCTTGAGCCATCTTGGTCGAGACTTCCTTGTCGAAGCCGTAACCGAGATCCCAGACGAAGTGACGGAAACCGCCAACCATGTGGTGCAGAAGCGCCCAGGTGTAACCAAGCAGCACGAGCTTGCCGACGACACTTCCGAGGATCCAGTTGACCCAGTCATAGTAGGCTTGGCCAGTCGCAGCGGCAATCAGCCACCAGGCGACCAGTAGCGTCCCGACGTAAAGCGCGCCACCGGTAATACGGTGAACGATCGACATGACCATGGTGGGGATTGGTTTGTAAATTTGCAAATGCGGCGACAGGGGCCGGTTATTTGTCACATTCGCCATCAGAACCTCGCGGCGTCTTCTCTGCGCTCCTCCATCAGGGAGCATTCAAGGCGATCACACGAATGACAAATTTCTTTGTGTGCGTCGCATCAATGGCGACGTTTAATCACGTAAGCCCCTAACGACAAGTATAATTGCACCCCCAATTTAATTTAATCGATTTGCGTCTCTGGGTGGCGCGAACTGCGCTTGACGGCCCGGCCCGCGCTTGGCGCGAACGGCATGGCCAGACGTCTTCTGGACATTCGGCGGCTTTTGGCGCATTTTGCAGTTAACGCTTTGTTAAGCATTTCATTTTCGGAGATCCGCGCGATGCTGAAGACTATGTCCGCGCTCGTTTCACTTGTCGCCGCTGTTTTGATCGCACTGCCGATGTCGGCGGACGATTTTGGGAGGGGTTCATTCTCTCGCCACGGTGGTAAGGGAATCTTCAGGCATCACGCGCCCACGATCGTCGGTCGGCCCTTTTTTGGATGGAACGACGGACGCATCCGATTCTCGGATGGTTCCAAACGGTTCGGCCATCGCTTCGGTCGGACGCCCCTAATCAAGCGTGCGTCATTCCCGTATCGCGGCAATAGTGGTTATCGCGGTTATGGCGGACGCAACATCATCGTCCTCGTTCAGTCGCCGACAGGCACAGGCGTAAGCGGCACCTATTCGGGATCGTCCTACGTGTATGACGCCGACGGCGGGACTTACGTCACAGCGAGCGGCTATAGCGTCGGTGCCCAGCAGAGAACCATTACCCTTGCGCCAATGGCCAAGGTGATCAACGTGACCACAAAGAGCAGCAGCTGCTCCTACGAGGCCGGCGTCTGCGTTATCAGGCCGTGAAGCGCCAAACGGTCGTTTTCTTCACCTCGCTGTCTTCAAGCGCCCGGGTAACCGGAACCTCGTAGACTGCGCAGAATTCCAGGTTCCCCTTGGGAAGATAGCTGCGTCCCGGATCCCCGACGACGATGGCGATGCCTTGGCGACTGAGCATCTTGAACCATGGAACGATCGCGGCCGCAAAGCCGGCGTCGTAGAAGACGTCGCCGGCGAGCAGAATGTCAGCCTCGACGTTGCGGCCGATCAGATCGGCACCAATAAAATCGATATCCACCTTGTTCAGTTCGGCGTTCAGCCACACAGCGGTTTCGGTCCAGGGGTCGATGTCGGCGGCAACGACCTTCGCCGCTCCCGCGAGCTTTGCCGCAATCGCAACAAGGCCGGAACCCGTGGCAAAGTCGAGGACGCATTTGCCAGCAACGATATCAGGATGGTCGAGTACGTAGCGTGCCAGCCCTTGGCCGCCCGCCCAGGCGAATGCCCAGAAAGGCGGCGGCAGGCCGATTTCCGCAAGCTCCTCTTCCGTCTTCAGCCATAGCTCGTGGGCTTCGTCCGCCAGATGCAGCCGAATTTCGGGCACATGCGGCGGCGCCATTGGACTGGTATTCGCGCGGATGAAGACCTCGGGTTCGGTTTTCAACGGCGGCTCACCGCGGCGGATTGTCGAGGCCACCCAGCCGGCAAATCTCGAGATACTCTTCGTCTGTTACCGGCTGGACCGAAAGCCGCATGGAAGTGACGAGCGACATCTTGGCAAACTTCTCGTTGGCCTTGATGTCCTTCAGCGAAACCGGCTTGGGGATATCGCAGACGGCGCGAATGTCGACGCAGTCCCAGCGGTCATCGCCGGCTGCTGTCGAGTCCGGGTGAGACAGAGCGCAGACCTCGACGATACCGACGATCTCGAGACCTTCGTTGGAGTGGTAGAAGAAACCCTTATCGCCAAGCTGCATCGCCCGCATGTTGTTGCGGGCAAGATAGTTGCGGACACCGGTCCATTCGGTGCCCTTCTCGCCGGCCGCCTTCTGCTGCTCCCACGACCAGGAAGCGGGTTCTGATTTGTAGAGCCAATGCGCCACGCTCAAGCCTCCGGATTGTTGAAGACCCAATTGAAGGGCTTGATGTCGACGCTCTCAAAAAGGCCGGCCTTGGCGTAGGGGTCGCTGTCCGACAGCGCCTTCGCCGCTTCGATCGTATCGGCATGAATGATGACCAGGCTGCCGCAGGGCTTGCCATCAGCGTCGAGAAACGGGCCAGCCATCTTCAACACGCCCTCGGCATTGAGCTTGTTGAGATGTTCCACATGGGCGGGCCGCGCCTCCATGCGGACGTTGAGGTGATCGGGCTTATCCTTGCAGAGGAGGGCAAAAAGCATATCGGAACTCCTATTCAGTCGTAATCGGACGCGTCATGAGCTGATCGATGGCCTCGGCAATTCCGAGCTTGCCTTCGATGATAGCGGATACGGCATCGGTAATCGGCATGCTGACATTGAGCGACTGCGCAAGGCGCGATGCAACAGCCGCCGCAAAAGCGCCCTCCACGAGTTCGCCATGAGTGGGATCGACGGTCTCGCCGCGACCCAGGGCAATGCCGAAGCGCAGGTTACGAGATTGATGGCTGGTTGCCGTCAGCACCAGGTCGCCAAGGCCGGACAACCCGCGTACCGTGTCTGCCTGCCCGCCTTTGGCGACCACAAAGCGCGACATCTCGGCAAGCCCGCGCGCAATCAGTGCCGCTCGCGCAGAGTCTCCGATGCCGGCGCCCTCGACAATGCCGCAAGCGATCGCCAGAACGTTCTTCAGCGCTCCGCCGAGCTGGACACCAATCCGGTCTGACGAGGCATAAAGCCGGAATGTTCGGCCAGAGATCGCATGCGCCAGCCTTTCGGCAACATCGATATCCGCAGCGGCGATCGCCATGGCAGTCGGCAAGCCCTTGGCGATATCGGCGGCAAATCCCGGCCCCGATAGCACGGCGATAGGGTGGCCCGGTATCTCGCGCTCCAGCATGTCGGTCAACAGATTGCCGGTTGTCCGCTCAATGCCCTTTGCACAGGTCACGACGATCGCATTGTTCTGGAGATAGGGGCGGTATTGACTTGCCGCATCCGCCTGCGCCTGTGAGGGCATCGCGAAGAGGACAATGTCGGCGTCGCTGATCGCGTCCGGCTCGGCAGAGAAGGCGAGCGACTCCGGCAAGGCGATGCCGGGCAAGACAGCGTCATGCAAATGCTCAGCCTTCAAGTCCGCGATCAGCTCAGGATCTCGGCCGACGAGCGTCACCGCGTTGCGCTCGGTCAGCGCGATCACTGCGGCAAGCGCGGTTCCAAAAGCGCCAGCTCCGATAACAGCGATCTTCTCGCTCATGCTTTCGCTCCCCGTTTGCCAAAGCCAAGCAGAGTTTCGGCGTTGGAATCCAGCGGCCAGCGCGAACGCGGCTGCACATCGAGATCATCCGGCTCGACGCCTGTCGCCATGCGCTCCAGGCCCGCCCACGCGATCATCACGGCGTTATCGGTGCACAATCTGAGCGGCGGCGCGACAAAGCGAAAGCCATGCTTGTCGCAAAGCGACTGCAGGGTGCTGCGAACCTCAAGATTGGCAGCGACCCCTCCGGCAACCACGAGCGCCGGTCCGCCGTCGACCTGCGGAAACTCAGCCTTGAAGCGCTCCAGCCCGCGGCCAATACGATCCTTCAGCGTTCGCGAGATCGCCTTCTGGAACGAGGCGCAGATGTCCGCGACATCCTGCTCCGTCAATGGCGCGATGTCGGTTGCCGCCTGGCGTACGGCCGTCTTCAGGCCGGAAAACGAGAAATTCAACTTCGCCTCGCCGACCAGAGGTCGCGGAAAATTGAAGCGGTCCGGGTTACCGGTCTTGGCCGCGCGCTCGACCGCCGGTCCGCCGGGATACGGCAGGCTCAGCAACTTCGCCGTCTTGTCGAAGGCTTCGCCGAGGGCATCGTCGATCGTCGTGCCCCAGCGCTCGTATTGCCCGACACCCCGGACAAGAATAAGCTGCGTATGGCCGCCGGAAACGAGCAGCATCAGATAGGGAAATGACAGCCCATCCGTCAGCCGCGCCGTCAATGCGTGCCCTTCGAGATGATTGACGGCGTAGAGCGGCTTTCCGGACGCCTTGGCGATCGCCTTCCCGGTCATGAGGCCGACGAGCAGACCGCCGATGAGGCCAGGCCCAGAGGTTGCCGCGATGGCATCGATATCGGAGAGCGACACATTGGCGCGTTTCAAGGCTTCGTCGATCAGCGTATCGAGTGCCTCGACATGGGCGCGGGCTGCAATCTCCGGCACAACGCCACCATAGGCGCTGTGCTCCTCGAGCTGGCTCAAGACGACGTCCGAACGCACCGTCGGCTGCCCGTCGACGGCTCGCTCGACCACAGCCGCGGCGGTTTCGTCGCAGCTTGTTTCGATGCCGAGAATGCGTAGAAAGGGCGCCATGAAACCTGATCGTTGATTGCGATGGGTCTTAAACCTGTTTACGAGGAACTCCGGTAACAACGGATCAATGCGGATGCAAACAAAACCTTTCCGGATCGGTACTCGAGGCAGCCCGCTGGCGCTCGCCCAGGCTCACGAAGCACGTGACAGGCTGATGGCGGCGCATCGAGTGCCGGAAGACATGTTCGAAATCGTCGTGCTGAGCACCAAGGGCGATCGCATCACCGACCGCTCGCTGGCCCAGATCGGCGGCAAGGGACTTTTCACCGAGGAGCTTGAGCAGCAACTTGCGAGCGGCGACCTCGACATTGCCGTACATTCTGCCAAGGACATGCCGACACAGCTTCCAGAGGGGCTCTGTCTTTCGGCCTACCTGCCGCGCGAGGACGTCCGGGACGCGGTGATCGGACGCACTGCGCCAAAACTGATGGACCTGCCCCACGGCGCGACGGTCGGCTCCTCGTCGCTTCGCCGTCAGGCGCTTATCCGCCGCATGCGGCCAGACATCAACGTCATCACCTTTCGTGGCCTCGTCGATACGCGGCTTAGAAAGCTGCAAGAAGGCCAGGTCGACGCCACGCTGCTTGCGCTTGCCGGCTTGAAGCGGCTCGGCAAGGTCGAGGTGATAACCGATATCCTCGCTGCGGAAACCTTTCCGCCCGCGCCGGCACAGGGCGCCATCTGCATTGAAAGCCGCATCGGCGACACCCGCATCGATGACCTGCTTGCGCCCATCAACGATGCCGCGACCTTCGACGCGGTTTCTTGTGAAAGGGCCTTCCTTGCCGCCTTGGACGGCTCCTGCCGCACGCCGATCGGCGGTTACGCCGTTTGCGAAGGCGACCAGGTCCGCTTCTCCGGCTTGATCATCACGCCTGATGGCCGCAACCAGCATGCCATCAGCGTCGATGGTCACAGGCGCGATGCGGCCGCCTTGGGCACCCGCGCAGGGCAGGAGATCCGCGCCCGCGCCGGCAGCAGTTTCTTCGGCGACTGGAGCTGAGGTCGCGATGCGCGTGCTCGTGACCCGTCCTCAGCATTCGGGCGAGCGCACCGCCAAGCGTCTTCGCGAGTTGGGACACGAACCGATATTGCTGCCGCTGTCGCATCCGGTTCACGACGCCAATGAGGCGTTGCGTGGCTTGAGCACGACCAAGGGCAGCATCGCGATCACCAGTGCCGAAACGATCCGGGCGCTCGCAGCCCATGACGCCGAGCTGGCCGTTCATCTCGCACGCCCCGTCTTTGCGGTCGGAGAGGCGACGGCTGAGGAAGCGCGGGCGATCGGCTTTAGCTCTGTCACGGCATCGGGCGGCAGCGGCGCCGAGCTTGCTGAGACGATTGCGAAGAAGGCAAGTGGCCCCGTTCTCTATCTGGCGGGATCGCCGAGAGCGGAGACCTTCGAGAAGCGTGCAAGCGAAATCGGCCTGCGGATTACCGTCGCGGAGTGCTACCGGATGGAGCCGACGCCGATCGCGCCGTCAACCCTGCACTCGATCTTCGCGCATCAACGGCCGGAGGCGATCCTGTTTTTCTCGCGCCAGACAGCAGAGGACTTCTTCCGTGCGGCTGAGCCGCAGATGCGACCCGATCAGGCAGATGGAATACGTCTTCTGTGCCTCAGCAAATCCGTTGGAGAGGCGGTCCCAGCGTCGTTGCGGGGCGCTGTGAGCATTGCGGCGATGCCGGAGGAGCGCAGCCTTTTGTCGCTCCTTTGAACGCCCTGCGTGCCCAAATTTCGTCTAACCTCTTTCCTTGTCTGGCATCACTGACTAGTTTCGTTGCATTGCATAATTAAGAGGGTCTCATGGCACCAGGAAATCCGCCTCGCCACTCGAAGAGCACCGAGAAGCCGGTCACTATCGATCTGGATAAGCAGGAATTTGCTTCTGCCAAGGATGCCGAAACGAAAGCCGAGGAACCGGTCGATGTGCCGAAACCCGGCGCCGCGGATGAGCCTCCAGCACAGCCTGAATTGACCGACGAGCCATTGCCTGACGAAGCGCCAAGGGCTGCAGCCGAACCCGCACCCCAGACGAACGAGCCGGCACCGCCAGCACCACCCACCTTCCCGCGCAACAGTACATCGGGCCTAATCGCCGCCGGCATTTTCGGTGGCCTGATCGCGCTTGTCGGCGCCGGCGCCATTCAATATGCCGGTTATCTGCCCGGCTCGTCCGCGCCTGCTTCACCCGCTGCCGATGTCGCCAATCTTTCGGCTGAAATCGACGGGCTCAAGCAATCGGTCGCCAATCTTGCCGCTGCCCCCGCCACGTCCGATAACGGCGCGCTGGAACAGCGTATTGCTGCGCTGGAAGCGACGGCCAAGACCCCGCCGGCTGCCACCGACACGGCAAAGGTCGATGCTTTCAATCAGAAGATCGCCGACCTGACCGGCCAGATCGACCAGCTGCGGGCCGCCGTCTCCCAGACAACGGAACAAAAAGCCGCCGATGGCGCCGATATCGCGCAACGCCTGGCCGAGATCGAGAAGAAGCTGAACGAACCACGGCGCGACGTTGCCGTCGCCAAGGCGATCGCAGCCGCCGCTTTGAAGGCAGCGATCGATCGCGGCGGACCGTTTGTTGCCGAGCTCGACACTTTTGCCGGCGTCTCTCCTGACGATCCGGCTGTTGCAGATCTGCGAAACTTCGCCGAAACCGGCGTTCCCTCGCGCGCCGAACTGATCCGCCAGGTCCCAGATGTTGCAACCGCGATCGTCGGTTCCGTCAATCAGGCCAATCCTAACCAGAGTTGGTCCGACCGGTTGATGGCAAGCGCCAGGTCGCTGGTAACGATCCGCCCCGTCGGCAATATTGAGGGTGAGAGCGTCGAGGCGATTGCCGCGCGCATGGAAGACAAGGTGAAGAACGGCGACCTGCAGGGCGCCGCGTCCGAATGGGCCGATCTGCCTGCTCAGGCAAAACAGGCCTCCGCCGCCTTCAAGCAATCGCTGGAAGCCCGCATCCGCGTCGAGGATCTTGTGGGCAGTGCCCTGTCCAACGCGGTCTCCAGCGCCGGCAAGGAGGGCTGAGGCATGGTCAGGCTCGTCATATTTGCCCTCGTCGTCCTCGCACTCGGCTACGGATTTTCCTGGCTGGCAGATCGCCCCGGCGATCTTTCGCTGGTCTGGGAAGGGCAGCTTTACCAGACTCGGCTGGTCGTCGCGGCAAGCGCCCTGATCGCGCTCATCGCGGCCGTAATGGTCGTGTGGTGGCTGCTGCGAACACTCTGGATGTCGCCCTACTCCGTCACTCGCTATTTTCGTGCTCGCAAGCGCGACCGCGGTTATCAGGCACTGTCGACTGGCCTGATCGCGGCTGGTGCCGGCAATGCGCTGATGGCACGCAAGATGGCCGCCCGTTCGCGAGGATTGCTCCGCGCCGATCAGGAGCCGCTGATCGCTCTCCTTGAGGCGCAGGCAGCACTGATCGAAGGTCGCCACGACGAAGCACGCGCTAAGTTCGAGGCCATGACCAATGATCCCGAGACCCGTGAGCTCGGGCTGCGCGGACTGTATCTGGAAGCCAAGCGGCTCGGCGCCAATGAGGCGGCGCGTCAATATGCGGAAAAGGCCGCGGACAACGCGCCCTATCTGCCGTGGGCAGCGCAGGCAACGCTCGAGTATCGCAGCCAGGCCGGTCGCTGGGATGATGCGATGCGACTGCTGGAACAACAAAGGGCTGGCCGCGTCATCGAAAAGGCTGAGGCGGATCGGCTTCGCGCAGTTCTGCTCACCGCCCGCGCCACAGAGAAGCTCGAGAACGATCCGGCGGGAGCGCGCGACGACGCCACGCATGCCCTCAAGCTTGCCGCCGACTTCGAGCCCGCGGCAATCGTCGCCGCGAAGGCGCTGTTCCGGGAAGACAAGCTGCGCAAGGCGGCATCCATCCTCGAACAGGCGTGGAAATCGGCCCCGCACCCGGACATCGGCCGCACCTATGTTCGCGCCCGCAGCGGCGATTCTGCCACTGATCGCCTGAAGCGCGCGGAGCGACTGGAGGGGATACGGCCGAACAACGTCGAATCCCTGCTTCTCGTGGCGCAGGCCGCCCTCGACACGCAGGATTTCGCCAAGGCCCGCACCAAGGCAGAAGCCGCTGCCCGGATTGAGCCGCGCGAAGCCACCTTTTTGCTGCTCGCCGACATCGAGGAAGCCGAAACGGGCGATCAGGGCCGTGTTCGCCACTGGCTTGCGCAGGCCCTCAAGGCGCCGCGCGACCCGGCATGGGTGGCCGATGGTTACGTTTCCGACAAATGGTTGCCGCTTTCGCCCGTTACCGGTCGGCTGGATGCCTTCGTCTGGAAGGCGCCGTTCGACCATGTGGATAATGCCGCCGATGAAAGCAAGACGATCTCCATAGACAGCGCCCTAAAAACGTTGCCGCCCGTGCGCGAAGCTCGCTCCGAAGGCCCGGCCACCGATCATCGCATCATCGAACTCGAGCGGGCTGCCACGATAGCCGAGGCGGCGCGTCCATCGCCGAAGCCGCCGGCTTCGAGCAAGCACGCGGCGGAACCTGCAACTTCACCCGAACCGCGCCCCTTCTTTGGCGGCCTGCCGGACGATCCCGGCGTTCGCAATCCAGCGGCGGAGCCAGAACCCAAGACACGGCTTCGCCTTTTCTAGACAAACAGGATCTAAATGTTCGAACGCTTCCAGGAATTCTTTCAGAATCTGACTTCCGACAACACAAAGAAAGGCTTCGCGCCAGACGACCCGCGCATCGCAGTGGCCGCGCTCTGTATGCAGGTCATGGAGGCGGATGGGCAGGTCAAGGACAGTGAGACGAAGCGGCTTCGCAAGCTGCTAAAGGACCAGTATGGGCTTGACCGCAGGCAGCTTGACGCGCTGATGGCCGCCGGCCGCGAGGCGGAAAGCGATGCTGTCGACTACTACCGCTTCACCTCGGATCTCAAGCGCCACCTCAACACGGAACAGCGGCTCGAGCTGATTGGGGTCCTCTGGGACATTGTCTATGCCGATGGCGAGCGCAGCGAAATGGAAGATGATGCAATCTGGCGCATTGCCGAACTCCTCGGTGTTTCCGCGCGCGAGCGGATCCAGAAGCGGCAGGAAGCAGCACGACGGGTCACGGATACCGAGGTAGTGGGGGACGATGCCGACTGACCGCTTACCGGAGCACGAGAAGCGCCCAGTCCTGATTGTTCTGCATCAGGAACGCTCGAGCGCTGGCCGGGTCGGTCAGTTGCTGGCCGAGAAGGGGTATCAGCTCGATATCCGGCGCCCGGTTCTCGGCGACAAATTGCCCTCGACGCTTGCCGAACACGCGGGCGCCGTTGTATTCGGCGGGCCGATGAGTGCCAACGATACCGAAGACTTCGTCAAGTCGGAGATCGACTGGCTGGACGTGCCGCTCAGGGAGAAGCGCCCGCTACTCGGGATCTGCCTCGGCGCACAGATGCTGGTGAGGCAGCTCGGCGGCAAGGTTCAGGCGAACGCCGATGGCTCCACGGAGATCGGTTGGTATCCGCTGCGCCCGACGGAGAAAGGCCGGCTGCTGATGCACTGGCCGAGGATGGTTTACCACTTTCATCGCGAAGGGTTTGACCTGCCGCATGGTGCCGAACTGCTGGCTGAGGGCGATACCTACCCCAATCAGGCTTTTCGCTACGGTGGCCATGCTTGGGGCCTGCAGTTCCATGCCGAGCTGACGCGCGCGATGATGCACCGCTGGGTGGTTCACGGTGCCCACCGCTTCATTCTTCCGAACGCGCAGCAGGGTCGTGAGCATCTGGAAGGGCGCATGCTCTTTGACGCGCCGCTGAAGGCATGGCTGAACGAGTTCCTCGACATCGTCTTCGAGGGCAAGACGTCCAAATCCGTCGCAGCAGCCAGGGCCGCCACGCTTCCCGCCTAGACGGGTGCGCCAGGCACCGCGTCGTGCTAAGGTCGGCGCGTACCACCACTCTGGCTATATTCACCAGTAGGAATGCGTTCCGATCCACGACCCGGTCTTGGAATTGCCGCGCTCGCGCAATGACGGACCAAAGCTATGTCCGGAGGAATACCATGGCCAACTATGAGCAGAGACTTGCCGCGATGGGATTGGTTCTACCGCAGCCGCTGAAACTGCCTTCCAACATGGTCCTTCCTTTTCCGTGGGTGAATGTGCGCGGCAATCGCGCATTCGTCTCAGGCCATGGCCCGCAGAATACGGATGGAACACCTGCCGGCCCGTTCGGAGCCGTCGGTGAAAACATCTCCATCGAGGAGGCCAAGGCATCCGCGCGGAAAGTCGCTCTTTCCATGTTGGGCAGCCTGAAGCGAGAGCTGGGTAGCCTCGACCGCATTACCGGCTGGTGTCGTGTGTTCGGCATGGTCAATTGCGCGCCCCGCTTTGCCAATCCGCCAGCCGTAATCAACGGCTTCACCGAGCTGATCATCGAAGTATTCGGACCGGAGGTGGGCAGTCACTCCCGCTCGGCGATTGGCGTTGCCGGCCTGCCACTGAACTTTCCGGTCGAAATCGAAGCGGAAGTCATCGTCTCGACCTGAAGGCCGTCACACCGGCTCCAGCCGCTCCGGCGCATCAAGCGTGTCGATTTTGCGCAGCTTCGGAAAGCTCGTGGCCCAAATTGCCGCGACGGCAAGCGTTCCGATGCCGCCGATGATGACCGCGGGGACGGCGCCGAAAATGGAAGCCATCGTACCCGCGCGGAATTCGCCGAGTTCGTTGGAGGCACCGACGAAGACCATGTTGACGGCATTGACACGGCCGCGCAGTTCGTCCGGCGTCCAGAGCGCGATCAGGCTCTCCCGCACATAGACGGAAATCATGTCGGCCGCACCCATGATGGCGAGCGCCGCGATCGACAGCTCCGTGCTGGTCGAAAATCCGAAAACGATCGTACCGATGCCGAACAGGGCAACGCCGATGAACATGGCAATGCCGGCACTGTGCTTGAGCGGATAGGCGGCGAGAAAAACCGCCATGGCGATCGCGCCGACCCCGGGTGCCGCGCGCAGGAGACCGAGCCCCCAGGGCCCGAGTGTCAGGATATCGCGCGCAAAGATCGGCATCAGCGCCGTCGCACCGCCGAGGAGCACCGCGAAGAGATCGAGCGATATGGCACCCAGCACGACTTTCTCGGCACGAATGTAGCGGAAGCCGCCGAGGATCATATCCCAGCTCTTGGCTTCACCCATCGTCTTCTGCGGCGGCTTGGGGATCATGTAGAGCAGCGCTGCGCCAAGAGCGGCGAAGATGACCGCGACCGTATAGGCTGTATGAGGGTTGATGCCATACAATAGACCACCGAGAACGGGGCCCGTGATCGCCGCCAGCTGCCATGAAGACGAATTCCAGGCGATGGCGTTTGACAGATCCTCCGGCGGTACAAGGTTCGGCGCCAGCGATTGCACAGCCGGCGACATGAAGGCGCGCTCGATGCCGAAAACCAGCAGGACGGCAAATACCGGCAACGGCGAGAACGTCCCTGTGATCGTCATCAATAGCAGCGCCAGCGTGCACAAGGCGCTGATGAGCGAGCAGATGGCGGCGATCGCACGTCGATTGTGCCGGTCGGCTACGGATCCGGTGACAAGGATCAGGACCAGCGAAGGCAGAAATTGCACTAGGCCTATCAGTCCGAGATAGATGGCACTGCCGGTCTGGTCGTACATCTGCCAGCCGACGGCCACACTGACGATCTGCTGCGAAAAAGACAGCAGAAACCGCGCGAAAAAGAACCGGGTGTAAGACGGATACCGGAACGCGGCAAAACGATCTCCGGTTGGCGAAAAAGACATGGAGACTTTCCAGAAAACAGGCCAGACGCCAATGCACGACGCCGCTGTTAAACATGATTTACAATGCGTTTCGAGACAGCACTTGCCGGTTTAGTCGCCAATGTCTACATGTCTGTCAACAACGAACTGGAGATTGCAATGCTTGCGCTTTTTCAAACCATTGATTTGGCTTTGAATCTCTACACTTGGGTGCTGATCGCCAGCGCTATTTTTTCCTGGCTGTATGCGTTCAACGTAATCAACTCCAGCAATCAGTTCGTCAATTCGGTTGGCATGTTCCTCTACAATGTGACGGAACCGCTGCTGCGTCCGATCCGCCGCGTGCTGCCAAATCTCGGCGGCATCGACGTCTCACCGATCATTTTGCTGCTGATCATCTTCTTCGTGCGCTCTCTGATGTGGAATTCAATCTTCCCGCTGGTGGCATGAGCCAGCCCTGGGCGGCGTTCAACGACCACATTGCTCTGACCGTTCGTCTGACGCCGAGTGGCGGACGCGATGCAATCGACTGCGTGGAGACAGACGCCGAGGGCAAAGCCCATCTCAAAGCCAGAGTGACTGCCGTCCCCGAGAAGGGCAAGGCGAACAAGGCGTTGATCGAGTTCTTGGCGAAATCGCTTCGCATCGCAAAGTCATCGGTCAGCCTCGCCTCAGGCGAAATGTCGCGCAAAAAAATCCTCCGGATCGACGGCGACCCGGAGGATTTGATCAGGAAATTACAAACTCTTCTCGAAAGCTGATCAGGCCTTTGCCTTCTTGGCGCGTTCGATCGCCTCGAGGATCAGTGCGCCGGCTTCCTTGGAATCACCCCAACCGAAGATCTTCACCCACTTGCCGGGTTCGAGATCCTTGTAGTGCTCGAAGAAGTGCTCGATCTGCTTCAGCGTGATCTCGGGAAGGTCGGTGTAGTCGTTCACCTTCTCGTAGCGCAGCGTCAGCTTCGGCGACGGCACGGCGATGATCTTCTCGTCCTTACCGGAATTGTCTTCCATCTTGAGAACGCCGATCGGGCGCACGTTGATGACGCAGCCCGGAACAAGCGGACGCGTGCTGGCGATGAGGACGTCGATCGGATCGCCGTCTTCCGAAAGCGTGTGCGGCACGAAGCCGTAGTTGCCCGGGTAGGTCATCGGCGTATAGAGGAAGCGATCAACAACCAGCGTACCAGCTTCC
This sequence comes from Rhizobium sp. IBUN, assembly GCF_000510625.1. Taxonomy (NCBI): domain Bacteria; kingdom Pseudomonadati; phylum Pseudomonadota; class Alphaproteobacteria; order Hyphomicrobiales; family Rhizobiaceae; genus Rhizobium; species Rhizobium sp. IBUN. The sequence continues at coordinate 388,829 of NZ_AZNV01000001.1, read as the reverse complement.
TTGTCCATCTCGTACTTGATCGGATGGCCGCCGACGGGCACCTCAACGATTACGTTGACATCTTCCGGCGGGTTCTTGCCGATGGAAATCGCGTCAATGCGCATAGAGCTTCCCTTTAACGGTTAAGTCGATGGTTGCCAGATACTGGGAATCATCCCGCAACGCAACACGCCAATGTGGATTGGCCCGTCTAAGAGGGCCGTCAAGGTGACACGCGACTTCTCTGCTGTTCGCTTGCAAGAGGCGGAGCGGATCCGAACGACACCCCCTGTCGGCCTGACAGTAGATGGCGCAGGTAATCACCGAGTCGGCTCAACCCTGCCCATAATCGTTGGCCAAGCATGATGCGACGCTGGAGCTGATAGGCAAGTATGCCGCTCAATAGACCGGACACGACCGATACTGCGACCGGTAGCGGCGCCGTAAAAGTCGCGGGATTGGCGCGATCAAACAGGGCCTCCGGCAGAATCCGGTGCAGCTCGCCGCAGCGATCGAGACCAGCACGGCGGCAAGCGTTGCGGGCAGCTTGACCCGAGACACGTAAAGAAGAACGGCAAGTACCGGCAACTGCATACCATAGAGGACCCATGACCCTGCCCAGTTTCCGCCGGTATAGGCCACAGGCGGCATGACCGCGCATCCGGCGGCGATTACCGCAAGTCGTCGTCGTCTCGAATTTGCAAAGGCGGCGCACCATCCGAAAGCCACAAGGTGGGTAGGGGATGTGTAGCGATGACGATGTCGCGGCAAAATTAGCTACGAACCGTTGGGCCGTTGAAGTCGGAGTCGAGCTCCAGTGTAATCCCCATTTGTGATCTCCACACCATGCGCGGCATATGCAGCCTTGATTTTTTCTTTAGTAGTCTCGGTTGCATTACCAGTCGACTCGAAGCGATGCACCGTCGAAAAGGCAATCCCGGCCTTATCTGCAAGCTCACGAACCGACCATTTCAAGATCGCCCGAGCTGCTCTGTTCGCCTCTGGAGTCAAATTCGTCATATCAGCCCTAAAAATAAATACGCACGTAGCGAAAACGCTTGACGTGCCTCTTTGCGCAAAGTATCACTACACCCGTAGGCAAAATGCGCTGATTCTTCGAGAAGCGCGTGCCTATAATTGCGCGACTTTTTCCAAGTGACCAGCCGCCAATCCGATTTGGCCGCTGAATTTTGCTCGCCAGTCAACAGTTTCTAGATCGGTTATCTGATATGGAACTACGCCAACTCTCCTACTTCAAAGCGGTGGCCGAGGAACTGCACTTCGGCCGGGCGGCAGCCAGGATGCACATTGCCCAACCGGCGCTCAGCAATCATGTGATGTCGCTGGAAAGGGAGCTTGGCTGTCCGCTGTTCATTCGCTCGACGAGAAGGGTGGAACTGACCAGGGCGGGGGAGACCTTCTACGATCGCTGTGTGCGGATCCTGAGCGACATCGACCTGACCACCGAACTGACCCGGGCAGCCGGCGGCAGCCGCATCCGCCAGATCAGGATCGGCAGCATCTACCCGGCCACCATGGGCATGCTGCCNACCTTCCTTGCCAAGATCGCCCGCAAGTATCCCGATGTCCGCATCCATATCGCNTCTGGCAATACCGGCGAGATCATCCGCGGCCTGGAGACCGGCCANCTCAATNTNGGCTTCATCCGGCCGGTGGAAAACATCGGCTCCTTGCGCTTCGTCTCGCTTGCGCATGAGCGCTACTACCTGGCGGTCGGCCATGCCAATCCGCTGGCAGCCAGGGAGGAGATCAGCATCGATGATCTGCGCACTCAGAAGATCATCGCCTTCAACCGGCAGAACCTGTCATTCACCGAACGATACTTCAATGAGAAGTTCGCCGAATACGACCTCACCGCCAACATTGCCTTCAGCTGCGATGACACCTATGCGCTGGTGTCGCTGGTCTCTGCCGGGCTTGGCATCGGCTTTGCGCCGGAATGGACGCTTGATCTTCCCAATCGCGGCTTTGAACTGAAGAAGGTAAGCGGGATCGACTTTAGGATCGGGCTTGGCATTGCCTGGAACAAGGAAGACCCAACCGCTGGGCGCGATGATATTGTCGACATCGCGCGGTCGCTGGCACGGCGCGGCTGACAACATAGCCTAGCCTGATGCCAGCGACGGTCGGCGCAGGGGACACTGGGTTAGCGTCGGCCGAGCCGCTGCGGCTGGAGATCGACACAGGGATGCCTACCGGGCAGCGTCGTGGCCATAAACAACGAACGCAACGTCTTCGGTTTTTGCTAAGGCCGATATTTTTGCGGTGCTCTGTGGAATTCGACGTTCGTCGTCCATATCGGTAACGAAGAATGGGCGCGCTTCGCGTCCGCCAACTGTGCATGGCCGCATCTGCCGCAATCAACACATTGCCTGTCGGAAGGATTGATGCCGTTTCAGGGGGCTCAAATGGAGAATTGCCGTCTTAGCGATGGCGCCTGACTTCGGAGAGCGATTTACGGCGGGCGACGAATTCGCGCAGTATCGGCAGGAAGAAGTCCTTGCTGAACCGGCCAATTGGCGGCTCCGGTTCGAGATAGAACGAGTGACCGATGACGTCGCTGTTGAATTCGTCCATGATGATCCAGAGATGGCGATCTGCATCGAGGCCGGCGCGACGTTTTTCGATTGCCGGGATCTCGAAGGCGAACCGATCCCGCTCGGGCTGTTTCGTGGTGATCGGGAAAAATAACACCAGATCACCATCGGCACGCGCTGTCCGCACGCCGACCGCGACGGGGCGCTCCTTGCGTCCCTCCCTCTCGCCTTTTCCTGCTTCTCGATGCCGGAGATAAGAATAGCGAAGACGGCTGCGGTCTGGATGTCGTCGTAAACACTCATCGCCCGACCTCGTCGTCCTCAGCATATTGTTCGACCGCGCGCTCCATGTCGGCGAACAAGGCGTCGGACATGGTGTCGATCGACCCGATCGCTCGGGCATCGGCACCCTTCATGAGCCGCTCGTAGTCGTTTATGTTCAAGATTTGCAAGTTTTCGTGACGACAGAAACTGTCAATTTCGCTGGAAAAAGCGATAGGCAAGGAAGAGCCTCAACCCCAAATGAAGCCAATTTTCTTTAGCCGCTTCTGGTCGAACGTTTCCATGCCCTCGCAATAGTCGACGCCGCCATGGCTGCGATAGAACTGCGCGCCGGTCTCATTCTCCTCGAGGCACCAGACGACCAACCCGTTGCAGCCAAGCGACTTCAGGAGCCGCCGTGCTTCGCCGAACAGCATGTGGCCAAGGCCAATGCCCTGGTACTCCGGCCGAAGATAGAGTTCGTAGATCTCGCCCTCTTGGGGCAGTGCGCGGGCGCGATTGAGGCCGAGCGTTGCGTAGCCTGCGACAGTGCCGGCCACGTCGAGAACGAGAAGCGTTGCCGGCCCGCGGGTGGCCTTGCGCCACCAGTTCTCGCCGCGACGCTCGATCATCTGCCGCAACGCACGATGCGGAATGATCCCCGCATAGGTGTGCTGCCACGCAAGCCGATGCACTTCCGATATGGCTCGGGAATCGTGCGGTTCGGCCCGCCGAACATCGATCGACAACGTCTTCATAATGCGTACTCTGGTCCCATTGTCGGCAATTAACCATATGCGCCCGGCGCATTCAGGTTGTTTGCCCACAGGCTAAACATGTGGACGACAGCTGAAATTTAACGCTTTTTTAACTATTGCGACAAGCGAGATTCGGCAGACTGCACAAATAAAAAACCCCGGCGCAATGGCCGGGGTTGAAGGCTGAAAGACTTCAGTCGCTTAGGCGGACTTCGCCTTGGCGAAGCGCTTGCGATCGTTGGCGTCGAGATACATCTTGCGCAGGCGGATCGACTTCGGCGTCACTTCCATCAGCTCGTCGTCCTGGATCCAGGAGAGAGCGCGGTCGAGCGTCATTCGGATCGGCGGCGTCAGCTTGACGGCTTCGTCCTTGCCGGCGGCGCGGATGTTGGTCAGCTGCTTGCCCTTGAGGACGTTGACCTCGAGGTCGTTATCGCGCGAGTGGATACCGATGATCATGCCCATGTAGACCTTTTCGCCGGGCTCGATCATCATCGGGCCGCGATCTTCCAGGTTGAACATGGCGTATGCAACGGCTTCGCCCGGAGCGTTGGCCAGGAGAACGCCGTTCGTGCGGCCGCCGATTTCACCCTTGTAGGGCTGGTAGTCCTTGAACAGGCGGTTCATCACGGCAGTGCCGCGCGTGTCCGTCAAGAGTTCCGACTGGTAGCCGATCAGGCCGCGGGTCGGCGCGTTGAAGACCAGGCGAACGCGATTGCCGCCCGAAGGACGCAGCTCGGTCATCTCGGCCTTGCGCTCGGACATCTTCTGCACGACGACGCCGGAATGCTCTTCATCGACGTCGATGACGACTTCTTCGATCGGCTCCATCAGCTGGTCGTTTTCGTCGCGGTGCATGACGACGCGCGGACGCGACACGGCGAGCTCGAAGCCTTCACGACGCATGGTTTCGATCAGAACGGCGAGCTGCAATTCGCCGCGGCCGGAAACGTAGAACGAATCCTTGCCTTCGGCTTCTTCGATCTTCAGCGCGACGTTGCCTTCTGCTTCCTTGAACAGGCGGTCGCGGATGACGCGCGAGGTGACCTTGTCACCTTCGGTGCCGGCGAGCGGGCTGTCGTTGACGATGAAGGACATGGTGACGGTCGGCGGATCGATCGGCTGCGCGGTCAGCGCCTCGGTGATCGCGGGATCACAGAAGGTGTCGGCAACCGTGCCCTTGGAGAGGCCGGCGATCGCGACGATGTCGCCTGCATGCGCTTCGTCGATCGAGGTGCGCTCGATGCCGCGGAAAGCGAGGATCTTCGAGATACGGCCGGATTCGATCAGCTTGCCATCCTGGCCGAGAACCTTGACAGCCTGGTTCGGCTTGATCGAGCCGGAATTGATGCGGCCGGTGATGATGCGGCCGAGGAAGGGGTTGGCTTCGAGGATCGTGCCGATCATCGTGAACGGGCCTTCGGCAACCGTCGGCTCCGGAACGTGGTTGAGCACGAGGTCGAGCAGCGGTGCCAGACCCTGGTCCTTCGGGCCTTCAGGATTGACGTTCATCCAGCCATCGCGACCCGAACCGTAGAGGATCGGGAAGTCGAGCTGTTCGTCGGTCGCGTCGAGGCTAGCGAAGAGGTCGAATACTTCGTTGATGACTTCTTCATGGCGGCCATCGGGACGGTCGATCTTGTTGATCGCAACGATCGGACGGAGGCCGACCTTCAGCGCCTTGGAGACGACGAACTTGGTCTGCGGCATCGGGCCTTCGGAGGAGTCGACCAGAACGATCGCGCCGTCCACCATCGAGAGAATACGCTCGACTTCACCACCGAAGTCGGCGTGGCCGGGTGTGTCGACGATGTTGATACGAACGCCCTTCCACTCGACCGATGTCGCCTTGGCAAGGATCGTGATGCCGCGTTCCTTTTCCAGGTCGTTCGAGTCCATGACGCGTTCTGCAACGCGCTGGTTCTCGCGGAACGAGCCGGACTGTTTCAGGAGTTCGTCAACCAGTGTCGTCTTGCCATGGTCAACGTGCGCGATAATCGCGATGTTGCGAAGTGCCATATGTCTATATCTCTGAAGCTGGGGCGCCGCGCTGGGAGAAGGCGCCAATTTCATTTGGGCGGCTCATACAGTGTTTTTCGCGTTTGCGAAAGGGGGGAGGCCGGATTGCCTGCCATGCATGGACGTCAACTCGATATCTGCGGATCGAGCGTCGTCCGCCACAGCTCGGTATCGTTCCGATCCATCAGCCTCACGGTCAGTTGCTCGGTCTGCCCGTCGATGTCGACAAGCCCGAAGAACTGCATGCCTGCCGACGGCGGCAGGTTCTGCTCCGCACCGCCGGGTGCGGCTTTCATGAACTTCACCTCCGGTCCGAAAGTCATGTCGAGTTCCTGCGGCCCATAGGTTCCGGAATGCAGCGGACCCGCAACGAACTCCCAGAATGGCAGGAACTCGCGGAACTTGGCCTTACCGGGATCGTAATAGTGTACAGCCGTGTAGTGCACGTCGGCTGTCAGCCAGATCATGTTCGCTATGCCGGCATCGCGGATGAAGCGCAGCAGATCGGCGAACTCCAGCTCGCGGCCAAGCAGGGCGCCATTCTCGCCGTTGGAGATCGACTCGCTGCCCGTCCGGTGGCCGTAATCGTCCCAGATCACCAGCCCGATCGGCAGATCGCAGGCGATCACCTTCCAGGTCGCGGTCGAGCGCACCAGTTCCCGCTTCAGCCACGCCATCTGGCGCTCGCCCAAAAGCCGCGACTCCGCCGTCGGCTCGGCATCGAGCCCACGGCTATTCGGGCCGCGATAGGAGCGCAGGTCGATGAAGAAGACATCGAGCAGCGGACCGTAAGACACCTTGCGGTAGATGCGGCCGGGGTCATCGGCCACGTAACGGATCGGCGTCATCTCGTGGAAGGCACGGCTTGCGCGGGCAGCAAGCGTGGCGATCGATTTTTCCTTGTAGCGATCATCATCACCGAGGTCGGTCGAGGGCGACCAGTTGTTCAGCACCTCGTGATCGTCCCATTGGTAGAAGACAGGGCAGACCGCATTGAACGCCTTCACATGCTCGTCGAGCAGATTATAGGTCCACTGGCCGCGAAACTGGTCGAGCGTCTGCGCGATGTCGCGCTTTGCCTCGGTGACGACGCGGTTTTTCCAAACGCCGCCATCTCGCAGCCTGACCTCGTCCGTGATCGGATTGTCGGCGTAAATTGTGTCGCCCGAATGGATCATGAAATCCGGGCGATGGTAGGCGATCGTCGAATAGGTGCGCATCCCCTCCTCGTCGATGCCCCAGCCCTGGCCGGCCGTATCCCCAGACCACGCGAAGCGGATGCTGCGCTTGCCCGCCGGCGCCGTGCGAAACTGTCCATGGATGGGTTCCGACAGGTCGTTGAGGTCCTGCAGGTCGGCCGCACGAAAGCGATAGAAGATCTCTTGATTATCAGGGAGATTCTGGAGCAGCAGCTTTCCCGCAAGATTGGTGCCCGGTGTCACGTCTATGGGCGCGACGCGCACCGCGTTGGCGAACCGGTCGCTCGTCGAATACTCGACATGCAGTCGTGCCGGCCGGTTCACCTGCGCCCAGACCATACCCGAATTCGCATCGACATCGCCGGATTGCACGCCTGCTGTAAAGACCGGGCGACTTGACGAGCCGCGCGCGTAGTAGGGCATCGCCAGCCCCGCCAGTGCAAATCCGCCAACGGCGCCCATGGATGAGAGGAAGCGTCGGCGGGTTGTTTCAGTCAATGTCATGCCAAGGTCTATCCGGCTAACGGGAGGGCCGAACCTATGGCGGCTGTCATGTCATCCGCTTGAAGGCGGCATGAAGGTTTTTCGAAACTTCAACGACAGTTTTGTTACGAGAGCGCCGCTGGTGAGGCGCTATTCCGCCACCAATCCGCTGCGGCGAAGCAGCGTGAGCAGCAGAAGCGGCAAAAGCGTGGTGATGAGAATTGCGATGAAGGCCATCGCCATGCCGAGGCCGATCGACCCCTGCTCGAACTGGCGCCAGATGAACGTGGCGATGGTCTGCATACCGACAGGTGCCACGACAACCGAGGCCACCAGTTCGCGCGAGGCAAGCGCAAAGACCAGCAGCATCGCCGAAGCAAGGCTCGGGAAGACAAGCGGCAGGAGGATGCGGTGAAAGGCGGTCACTCCGCTTGCACCAAACACCCGGGCAGCCGCTTCCAGGCTGTCCCCTATCTGCTGGAAGGCCGCCGTCGTGTAGCGCACCGGTTGCGGCAGCAGGATACAGCAATAGGCAAGCAGCAGGATGAATGCCGTGTTGTATGGGGTCGCCGGCAGCCATGGCATGTTCCAGGCAAGGATCAGCCCGACGGCAACGACGATGCCCGGCAGCGCATTCGGCAGGATCGTCATCGTGTCGATCGCCACGCGCCCGCGGATTTTCGTCTTGACGACCGTATAGGCGGCCAGAACACCGATGAGACCGGTAATCAAGGCTGTCCCGATGCCGAGCGAGAAGCTGTTGGCGAGTGCTACGAGAGCACCGGCACTGTTGTTGAAGACGGACAGGAAATTCTCGGCGCTGATGTTGTCGAGCGCCAAACCACCGGAAATCGTCCGCGACAGCGCCGTGAGCAGGATCGATAGCAGTGGCACGCCCGTTGCCAGGAAGGCAACCACGGCAAAGGCGATCATCACGGGAACCTTCATCGCCCCAAGCGGCCGCTTGTCCTTGGCAGCCGGTTTGCCGCCCACGGTCTGATAGGACCGGCGGGCCAGGATCCATCGCTGCAGCAGGAATGTCAGCAGAGACATGATGACGAGCAGGATCGACAGGATCGCAGCGCCCGGCAGATCGATCGGCCAATCCGAGATCCGCAGGTCGATGCCGGTAACCAGGACCTGGAAGCCGGCTCGACGACCAAGGGCAGCGGGCGTACCGTATTCCTCCATCGCCGCGGCAAAGACCAGCATCAGGCTGGCAACGAGTCCGGGTGCCGACAGCGGCAGCGTGATCCGAAAGAAGGCACGCGCCGGCGACGCGCCAAACACGCGACCGACGTCCGCATAACGCGCACCAACAGCCTCGACCGTGCGCGATACGGCGAAATAGACCACCGGAAAAGTGTTGAAGGCCATGACCATGGTCATGCCGAAGAGCGAAAACAGGAAGGGCGCGAGGTTGAAGCCCGCGATCTGCTGAATATAGCCGCGCGGCTGCAGCGTCATGATCCAGCCGAGCGTCGCGATGTAAGGCGGGATCATGAAGGGGACGAGCAGCAGCACATCCCACAGCGGTGCAAGCGGGATGCGGTAGAGTGCCCGAAACACGCCGAGCGGCACCGCCACCAGCGCCGAGGCCAGCACCACGCAGCTGCCAAGCAGAATGGTGTTGCCGGCCATGCCGATCAGCGCGCTATCGAAGAGCGTCGCAACAAGCGAAGAAAAAGGGCCCGCGAACGAGCCCTGTCCGATGTTGGGGAAGATGCCCTGAAGCACAACGGCGATGAAGGGAACGGCGACGATAACGGTCAATCCCGCGATCGCCAGCCAGGCGGCCGGCGCAGCGCCGCTACTATCGTGCGTCCTCATCGCCCTGCCCTTACTTACCGCCGAAGGTGTCGGTGACCTGCTTCAGCGTTTCCTTCCGCTTGCCGTAAACGGCAGCGGTGTCGTACTTCAGCAGCTTCAGATCGCTGATCAGCGGACGGTTTGCCGGAATGTCGGTACGAGCCGGCATCAGCATCTGGTCGGCAACGAGCGTCTGGCCTTCGTCGGATAGCATGTAGTCGATGAACTTCTTCGCCTCGTCCTGGTTTTTCGACCAGTTGAGGATCATCGCCGGACGCGGCGCGATGACGGTGCCCGATTCCGGGAAGATCACATCGATGGCCTCGCCCTTTTCCTTGGCGTTGAGCGTTATGTAATCGACGGCACCGAAGACGGCAGCCTTCGCGCCCTGCAGAACCGGGTTCAGCGCTTCGGCATTGGCGCCGGCGATGATCGCGCCATTATCCTTCAGATCCTTGAAGAGCTTGAAGTCGTCCTGGCCCGCCAGAGCCGCCGTCAGCTCGAAGGACGAGCCGGATTGCGCCGGATCCGGAATATTGACGAGGTCCTTGTATTCGGGCTTCGTCAGGTCGGCCCACTCGGCGGGCTTCGGCGTGCCGCTCTTGGTGTTCCAGGCAATACCGAGCGCCGAGATGCCCTGGGCAACGGCCGTGTCGGTTTTCAGGAAATCAGGAACCCTGGCGGCGTTCGGGCTGGTGTAGGACACGAGCCAGCCGCGCTTGGCGAAGTCGGTTGCCGTATCCCAGGAAGCCGAAATGAGAACGTCAACGACCGGATTCGAGGCTTCGGCTTCGATACGGGCCATGACCTTGCCGGTCGTTGCCTGGAAAACATTGACCTTGACACCGGTCTGTTTGGTGAAACCGGCCGACAGCTTGTCGATCAACCCCTGCGGACCAGCCGTGTAGACCGTGATGTCGGCATGGGCGACGCCGGCCATCAATGTTGCGGCGAGAACGCCGAAAGTGATGCTCTTCAACGACTTAAGCATGCTCCAAATTCTCCTCTTTGGACAAATGAATTTCTTTGCCGAACCAGCGGATCTGGCCGGGATCGATCGACAGACCGAAGCCCTCGCCGGGCCGCAGCTTGGCGCGGCTCAAAACCTGCAATTCTATTGTCTCGGCGCCGACCAGAGAGACAGTCGCCAGATGGCCATCGCCGCGGAACTGCGAGCGCAGCACCGTTGCGGCAAGCGTGCCGGGCAAGATCTCTCCCGCTGTGATCGATGCTGTGGGAATGAGGACACGAATGGCGCAATCGACCCCATCAACGCTGCGCAACAGCGCAAGGCCGCTGCCTTTGAAGAACCAATGCTCATCGCGATATTCGAGCTCTGCGACGCCGCCGAGGCGAAGGAAGTCGGCAACCTCGGGCGTTGCCGGCTTCTCGATCAGCTCGTCGGGCGATGCCAGCTGCTCGATCAGCCCGCCACGCATGACGGCGACGTCGTCGGCCAGCGTCAGCGCTTCGCTATGATCGTGGGTGACATAGATTGCCGTCAGGCCGAGCGTCGTGATCAGCTCGGCCAGTTCGCCCACCATGTTCTCGCGCAGTTCGCGATCGAGATTGGACAGAGGCTCGTCGAAGAGAATGAGCTGCGGTTCGGCAACGATCGCTCGCGCGATCGCAACACGCTGCTGCTGGCCACCCGAGAGATCGCTCGGCCTGCGGTCAGCATAGGCGCCGAGGCTGACGCGTTCTAGCGCCCGCATAGTTCGGGATTCCCGCTCGGATCTGGCAATACCGCGCATTTCGAGCGGAAAGGAGACGTTGCCGCCAACAGTCATGTGCGGCCAGAGCGCATAGTCCTGAAAGACCATGCCGAGATTGCGTTTTTCCGGCGGCGAGAAGGCGCCAGTTGCGGCATCGGCAACGGTGCATCCGGCAATCGCGATAGAGCCCTTCGTCGGCGCGAGCAATCCGGCGACGAGCCGCAGAAGAGTGGTCTTTCCGCAGCCGGACGGCCCAAGCAGCGCCAGCGTCTTGCCCTCGGAAAGCGAGATATCAATGCCCTTCAGAACGGGCGTCGCCCCATAGTGCAATTCCACGCCGGCCGTCGAAACGGTCGCATTGGTCTCTGAAGGTTGAGGGGTCATGAAAAAACCGGCATCGGTTGAAAACTGATGCCGGTTGCTTATTGAGGTTCAGTGACAGTCATGTGACGACGAAATCAGATGTTCGTTATCGCCAATACTTTAGAATTTCCGCATTGACGATATCCAATACATCGCGTCTCAAGCATCGCTTCCGGACAGTTCTTCAAAGGTCGCGAGGCCCTTCTTGACCAGCATGGCATCCGGGCTCGGCAGCTTGCCGCGGAAGGCCTTGTAGGCATCTTCAGGGTCGATCGCGCCGCCGACGGAATAGATGTTGTCCTTGAGCTTGGCCGCCATCTCGCGATTGAAAGCGTCGCCCGTTTCCTCGAAGGCAGCAAAGGCATCCGCATCGAGAACTTCGGACCACATGTACGAATAGTAGCCGGCTGAATAACCGCCGGAGAAGATGTGCTGGAAGTGCGGTGAGGCATGCCGCATGACGATCGACTTCGGCATGCCGAGCTCAGACAGCACCTCTTTCTGCACAGCCATCGGATCCTCGACCTTGTCGCGGGTATGGAACGCCATATCGACAAGCGCGGACGAGGTGAATTCGACCGTATTGAAGCCGGAATTGAAGGTGCGTGCTGCCAGAACCTTGTCGAGCAGAGCCTGCGGCATAGGCTCACCGGTTTCGAAATGCACGGCATATTGCTTCAGGATCCCCGGCACCGTCAGCCAATGCTCGTAGAGCTGCGACGGCAGCTCGACGAAGTCGCGCGAAACGCCCGTGCCCGAAACCGAGGGGTAGGTGACGTTTGACAGCATTCCATGCAGCGCATGGCCGAACTCGTGGAACAGCGTGCGCGCATCGTCGAGCGACAGCAGCGCCGGCTTGCCTTCGGCGGGCTTGGCGAAATTGCAGACATTGTAGATGATTGGCAGTTCGCCGCTACGGCCATTCTTCAGCGGCAGCTTGTGCTGCGATTGGAACGAGCTCATCCAGGCACCCGAACGCTTGGAACTGCGGGCGAAGTAGTCGCCGAGGAAGAGTGCGACCAGCCTGTCTTCGCGATCGCGGATCTCGAACACGCGCGCATCGGGATGGTAGGCAGGGACACCCTTCTTCTCGACGGCGCGAATGCCGAACAACCGGCCAGCGACATCGAAGCAGGCGTCGATGATCTTCTCCAGCTGCAGGTAGGGCTTCAGCTCAGCCTCTGAGAAATTGAACCGCTGCGCCCGGATCTTCTCGGCATAGTGCCGCCAGTCCCAGGGCATGACGTCGTGGTTCTTGCCTTCATCAGCGATCAGCTTGGCGATGTCGGCTTCTTCCTCGCCGGCACGCTTGACGGCCTTTGCCCAAACCTCCCGAAGCAGATGGTTCACGGCGTCAGGCGTCTTCGCCATCGTATTGTCGAGCTTCAGTTCGGCGAAGTTGCCATAACCGAGGAGTTTTGCCACCTCGTCGCGAAGCGCAAGCGTGTCACGGATAATGCCGCGATTGTCAGTCGCGCCATCGTTTTCGCCGCGCGCAACCCAGGCCTTGAAAGCCTGCTCCCGCAAGTCCCGCCGCTCGGAGAAGGTGAGAAAAGGTTCGATGATCGAGCGTGACAGGGTCACGGCAAACTTGCCCTCTTCGCCACGCTCGCGCGCAGCCGCCGCCATCGCATCCTTCAGAAAGTCCGGAATACCGTCGAGGTCCGCGCCGTCGGAAAGGATCAGCGCCCAGCTCTTCTCGTCGGCCAGCACGTTCTGGCCGAACTGGGTGCCAAGGCCGGCAAGCTTTTCATTCATGCCCGCGAGCTTCTCCTGCTCGGGCTTCGGCAGCTTCGCGCCCGATTTGACGAAGCCCTTCCAGTGCCGCTCCAGCACGCGCGTCTGCTCCAGCGTCAGGCCGAGGCTTTCGCGGGCTTCCCACAAGGTATCGATACGCGCAAACAGCGCCGCATTCATGCCGATCTTGGAATAGTGACGTGACATCTTCGGCGAGATGTCCCGTTCGAGCGTCTGGATCGTATCGTTGGTGTGAGCACCCGCCCGGTTCCAGAACAGAGCCGACACCCGCGACAGCGCATCGCCGGCGATCTCGAGAGCAACGACGGTATTCTCGAATGTCGGCGCCTCGGGGTTATCAGCGATCGCGTCGATCTCTTTCTCATGCGCGGCAAGTGCTGCGTCGAATGCCGGCGCGAAGTCGCCGTCATTGAGAGCATCGAAGCGCGGCAGGCCGTGGAGACCGTTCCATTCGACAAGCGCCGGGTTGAATTCTGATGTGGAAGGCATGCGGAGATCCTCTGTGGCAGGCAACTGAACAGGCAATATAGGGAGGCACGTTCGCAATTGGTATTGCCGATCGGACGCACGTCCCGAGCCCGACTGCGAAAAGTTCACGGCAAGAGAATCAACCAATCGCTAGGGATTGAAGCAATCCACGCGCGATCTCAGGCCTTCCGCCAACCGAGTAGGCCCGGCGTCGCATGCCAGAGTGCCTGCACGGCAAAACCCATGAACAGCACGCCGGAGCAACGGACGATCAGCCGCTCGTGCGAGCGATAGAAACGCCGCACCGTGCCGGCACCGATAATCGTGACCAGGATCATGTCGGCAACGATGAAGCCCAGGAACGAAACGGCGAGCAGGAGCGGCAACGTATGAAACTGCAATGCGCTCGCCGAGCCAGCAACAAGGGCAGTAAACGTCGCCAGTGCCACAGGATATCCCTTGGGATTGGTCACCCCGAAGATCAGGCCGCGACGGAACGGCCGCTCCACCACCATCAAGGCCCGCCCGTCACCCTTCGGCTTTGCCCGCACGGCATTCCAGCCGATCCAGGCAAGGTAGAAACCGCAGAGAAGACCGAGCGCGTCGAAGACAAAGGTGCCAATCGTCTTCGCCCCGATGATCGCGATCAACGCCAGCGATGCCCACAGTAGGTCGCCGACCAGGTGACCGCTAACGAACAAGGCGCCTGCCCGGCGCCCCTGCCCCGCGCCGATGCCGAGCAGCGCCAGGAAGGCAGGCCCTGGAATGAGCACGTAGAGAAGGGCTGCCAGAAAGGCGCCCGCGAGCAAGGATTGCGTCATCGAGAAACTCCGGAAAGGACAGCCGCAGCTTATGCGCCAATCGAAGGGCGTCAAGCCATGATGGCAACCCATGAGATTTTTGAATTGCCGGATCACGCAGCTTCCGACAGAAGAAAAGCCGCAGCCTTCGCGCTGACCGCGCAAGAACCGAGTACCCCTATGCCCCCATTCAGGATGAGCGAACGGCGAACGAGCATGCTCGGCGCGCTTCTCGCAACCATCGGCCCGATCTCGATGTCGATCTATACGCCGGCAATGCCGGAGCTCGTCCATGCGTTCCAGACATCCGACTCGGCGATCAAGCTGACGCTGTCAGTCTATTTCGCCGGCTTCTCGGTTGCGCAGCTGCTTGCCGGTCCGCTCTCGGATGCTTTCGGCCGACGCGCGGCGACGCTGCTGTTCATCGGTATCTATGTGATCGGCAGCCTGCTTGCCGCCTTTGCGCCCGGCATCGAATGGCTGCTTGCCGGCCGGCTGATCCAGGGCATTGGTGCGTCTGTCGGGATTACGGTGGCGCGCGCCATCGTCCGCGACCAGTTCACCGGGACCGAAGCCTCCCGCATCATGAACCTGATCGGCATCATGATCGCCATCGGACCGGCGGCGGCGCCGACGATCGGCGGATTGGCACTCGCTGCCTTCGGCTGGCAGTCGGTCTTCTTCCTGCTGATCGGCTTCGGACTGCTGATCTGTTTTGGCGTGATCGTCTTCATGTTCGAGACGAGCGTGCCGGATCCGCGCCGCGCGCTCCCGGTTCCGCTGCTTCGCGCCTACCTGGAGCTTGCGCGCGAAAGTCGCTTCGTCTCCGCCTCGCTCGTCCTCGGCGGCTCGATCGGCGCACTCTATGCGCAGGCGACACTGCTCCCCTTCATCTTGATCAAGGTCGTCGGCCTGTCACCGACAGCCTTCGGCTTGGGAATGCTGATGCAGTCGGGTTCCTACTTCCTCGGATCCGTCTGCCTGCGCTACGCGGCGCCACGCTTGGGCGGCGACGGCTCCGTGCGCGTCGGGCTTGGCCTGCTCGGGCTCGCCGGCATCATGATCGCTCTGTCAGTCCATTTCGTCACGCCCTCCTATCTCTCGATCATGGGGCCGATCGCGTTCCTGGCCTTCGGACTGGCGTTCCTGACGCCGCATATGACGACCTCGGGCCTCTACCCCTTCCCGCATATCGCCGGCTCGGCATCCGCGATGATGGGCTTTATTCAGATGGGTGGTGGCTTTGCCGGCGGCGTCGCCGGTTCGCTGATCGGCATGCCGCTGCTCGCTTTCGGAACGGTGATCCCGATCATGTCGCTGATTTCGATCATGAGCTACGTCTGGTTCGTGCGCGCGTCGCGGCACGCAGCAAAGCTCCCTCACGCCACGTCGTGCGAATGAAAAGTGTCCGCACGACGGGCCTTCAGACTGATGAGGACGTGTTCTTTTTTGCGGAACGATCGTTTTATCCGTCATGCCGGCCTTGAGCCGGCATCCAGCGGCACCGCGTCTGCGGTGCGAAAGGCCTGTTGCGCGCAAAGACTTGCGCGTGCTGGACCCCGGCTCGTCGGCCGGGGTGACGACGGGTGGGGCATAAGGCTTTGTCAACAAGCGGAAGGCCCGCACGAGGCGGGCCTTCGATCTCTTGCAAGCTGCTCGCGATTACTTCGAGAGATTGCGCTTGGCGAGCGTGCGCAGGCGCAGCGCGTTGAGCTTGATGAAGCCGGCTGCATCCTTCTGGTCGTAGGCGCCCTGGTCGTCCTCGAAAGTAACCAGCTTGTCGGAATAGAGCGACTTCGGGCTCTCGCGGCCGGTAACCATGACATTGCCCTTGTAGAGCTTCAGCGTCACTTCGCCTTCGACATGCTCCTGGCTCTTGTCGATCAGCGCCTGCAGCATTTCGCGCTCCGGCGAGAACCAGAAGCCGTAGTAGATCAGCTCGGCGTAACGCGGCATGATCTCGTCCTTGAGATGCGCGGCGCCGCGGTCGAGCGTGATGGATTCGATGGCGCGATGCGCGGCAAGCAGGATCGTGCCGCCGGGCGTCTCGTAAACGCCGCGCGACTTCATGCCGACGAAGCGGTTTTCCACGAGGTCGAGGCGACCGATGCCGTTGTCGCGACCGTAATTGTTGAGCGCTGCGAGCAGCGTTGCCGGGCTCATGCGTACGCCGTTGATCGAAACGGCATCACCCTTTTCGAAGCCGACCTTGATGGTGGTCGCCTTGTCGGGAGCCGCTTCCGGAGAAATCGTGCGCATGTGCACGTACTCAGGCGCTTCCTGTGCCGGATCTTCGAGAACCTTGCCCTCGGACGAGGAGTGCAGCAGGTTGGCGTCGACGGAGAACGGCGCCTCGCCCTTCTTGTCCTTGGCAACCGGGATCTGGTGCGCTTCGGCAAAGGCCAGCAGGTCGGTCCGGCTCTTGAACGACCAGTCGCGCCACGGCGCAATGATCTTGATATCGGGGTTCAGGGCATATGCGGAAAGTTCGAAACGAACCTGGTCGTTGCCCTTGCCGGTGGCGCCATGCGCGATCGCATCGGCGCCGGTCTTGCGGGCGATGTCGATCAGGTGCTTGGAGATCAGCGGACGGGCGATCGAGGTGCCGAGCAGGTAGACGCCCTCGTAGACGGCGTTGGCGCGGAACATCGGGAACACGAAGTCCTTGACGAACTCTTCGCGCACGTCCTCGATGTAGATTTCCTTGATGCCGAGCAACTCGGCCTTCTTGCGGGCTGGCTCCAGCTCTTCGCCCTGGCCGAGGTCGGCGGTGAAGGTCACGACTTCTGCGCCGAGTTCGGTCTGCAGCCACTTCAGGATGATCGAGGTGTCGAGGCCGCCGGAATAGGCGAGGACGACTTTCTTTACGTCTTTGTGCGATGCCATGATGATGAGGTCCGTTGCAAGAGGGCAGCGGCAAACTCGCCACGCCCGGTATGGCTGGGCACTTTTAGCGAGATTGGCGGACGACGCAAGGGCAACGGCGGCTATCGGCGACCCAGATAATGTTTGACAGGCCGAAAGCGCAGCCCATATCTGCCAGCGTCCTGACAATGCGGAGGAGAGCTGGCCGTGACGAGAATCCAAGACATCATCAAGAAATCAAACGTCGCTGTCATCACCGGTGGCGCCTCGGGCATCGGACTTGCCGCCGCGAAACACTTTGCCCGATCGGGCATGAGCGTCGCCATTGCCGATCTCGGCGGCGATCGGCTGGCAGCCGCCGCAGAGGAACTGAAGACGATCTCGGGAGAGGAGCATGTGCTCGCCGTCGGAACCGACGTCGCACAGAAGGAGTCCCTCGAAGCGCTCGAACGGACTGTGATCCAGCGCTTCGGCCGAGTGCACATTCTCATGAACAACGCCGGCGTCGGCCCCGAGACGTCAATCTTCAGCGCCCAGGCTAATTGGGACGGGATTCTCGGCGTCAACCTGCTCGGCGTCATCAACGGCACGCGGACCTTCGGCCAGCACATGCTCTCGCATGGCGAACCGGGCCTGATCATCAATACCGGCTCCAAGCAGGGCATCACCACGCCACCTGGCAACCCGGCGTATAACGTCTCGAAAGCCGGCGTGAAGGTATTCACCGAAGCGCTCGAGCATGAATTGCGCAATACCGAGGGCTCGAAGATCTCCGCTCATCTATTGATCCCCGGCTTCGTCTATACCGGCCTCACCAAGGGCGATCGCGCCGAAAAGCCGGCTGCCGCATGGACGCCGGAACAGACTGTCGATTTCATGATCAAAAGCCTGGAACGCGGCGACTTCTACATCCTCTGCCCCGACAACGACGTCGCCCGTCCCGTGGACGAACGCCGCATGGCCTGGGCGATGGGCGACATCATCGAGAACCGCCCACCGCTGTCGCGCTGGCACAAGGATTATGCCGACAAGTTCAAGGCCTATCTCGAACGCAAGGAATAGGTCGTATTAGAAGGTTTGATTAGACATTTTCTGAAAGCCGGATATGACGGCTAAGCTTTCATCCGGCTTTCAGAGTGTACCATGAGCTTCCTGCCCAGCTTTCCGACCCTTCTCGCCTTTGCAGCCGCGACCCTGCTGCTCGCTGCGACGCCCGGCCCTGACATGACGCTGTCCATCAGCCGCGCACTGGCGCAGGGCAAGAAGGCTGCGCTGTTCGTCGTTCTCGGTACGAGCCTCGGTATCGTCGTTCACACCATGCTGGTCGCCTTTGGCGTTTCGGCACTGATCACCGCGTCGCCGACAGCCTTCCTGATCCTGAAGACCGGCGGTGCTGCCTATCTCCTGTGGCTCGCCGTCCAGGCGATCCGCTTCGGCTCGAAGTTTTCGGTCAACAAGGTCGAAACGGCAAAGGGCACGCCGCTCGCCAACGTTTCCTCGGGCTTCTGGGTCAACCTCCTGAACCCGAAGGTCATTATCTTCTTCATGACGTTCCTGCCGCAGTTCGTCAGCGCCGGCGATCCGACGGTGACGCAGAAGCTGCTGTTTCTCGGCTTCTGCTTCATCCTGATCGGCATGCCTGTCAACGCGGCCGTGGTCTTCGCGGCCGACTGGCTCGCCGGCTGGCTGCAGACCAACAAGAAAGTATTGCGCGGCATGGACTTTACCTTCGCCGGTGTCTTTTCCGTCTTCGCGGCAAAAATCCTGCTGACGCAGGCGCGGTAAGCGATCGCCGGGAAGCTCTGGCTTCCCGGAAGCTGTCTATCTTCAGCCGATCAGCAGCGCGTCATCGTCCAGGGTCTGGCCGCGCATCTTGCGGAACATCGCGATCAGGTCTTCGACCTGCAGCGTCTTGCGGCTGTCGCCGCTGACGTCGAGAACGATCTCGCCACCATGCAGCATGATCGTCCGGTGACCATAATCGAGCGCCTGCCGCATGGAGTGCGTGACCATCAGCGTCGTCAGCTTGCGCTCCGAGACGATCTTCTGCGTGAGGCCCATGACGAACTCTGCCATGCCAGGGTCGAGCGCTGCCGTATGCTCGTCGAGCAGCAGCACTTCGGAGCCGGCAAGCGTCGCCATCACAAGCGACACCGCCTGACGCTGACCACCCGATAGCAGGTCCATGCGGTCCCGCATCCGATTCTCGAGACCGAGATTGAGCTCGGCAATCCGATCGCGGAAATGTTCGCGCCGCTTCGGACCGAGCGCTGATACGAGCCCGCGCCTTTCACCACGACGCGCCGCAAGCGCAAGATTTTCCTCGATCGACAGCGAGCCGCAGCTTCCCGTCAACGGATCCTGGAAGACACGGGCAACGAGGCCCGCGCGAGCGGCCGTCGATTTGCGCGTGACATCGTTATGGCCAATGAGAACCTGGCCTTCGCTCGCGAGAACATCACCGGCAAGAACGCCAAGCAGCGTCGATTTGCCGGCGCCGTTCGAACCGATAACGGTGACGAACGAACCTTCCTCGATGGTCAGGCTGACGCCGTTCAGCGCCTGTTTCTGCAGCGGCGTGCCCTTGCCGAAGACGACCTTGATGTCCTTGAGCGTGATCACGATGCGGCACCTCCGCGGCGAAGACGGGGAAGAATAAGCGCTATTGTAACCAGAACGGCCGTCACGAAATTAAGGTCCGACGCCTGCAGCCCGATGACATCGGTCGAGAGTGCCAGCTGGATGGCGATACGGTAGAGGATGGAGCCGAGCACGCAACCGACCAGCGCGATCAGCAGGCCACGACGACCGAGCAGCGTTTCGCCGATGATGACAGCCGCAAGACCGACGACGATCGTTCCAACGCCCGAAGTAACGTCCGCAAAACCGTTGGTTTGCGCGAAGAGCGCGCCACCGAAGGCAACCAGCGCATTCGAGATCGCCATGCCGAGATAGATCTGGCGGCTTGTGTCGACGCCCTGCGCGCGCGCCATGCGAGCATTCGCACCCGTCGCGCGCATCGCCAGACCCGAGTCGCTTTCAAGGAAGCGCCAAACGACGATCACGGCAACCACCACAAGAACGCCGACGAAGAGCGGTCGAACATAGAAATCCCGCAGGCCATGGCCGAAGAACGGGCTGATCATCGTATCCGCATTGATCAGCGCGACGTTGGGCTTGCCCATGACGCGTAGGTTGACCGAGAACAGCGCGATCATCGTCAGGATCGACGCAAGCAGGTTGAGGATCTTGAACCGCACATTGAGCATCGCGGTAACGAGACCTGCCGCAGCACCCGCGACCATGGCGATAAGCGCAGCAAGCCAGGCATTGACGCCAGCGATGATCAACACCGCCGTTACGGCAGCACCGAGAGGAAAGGAGCCGTCAACCGTCAGATCCGGAAAATCCAGCACACGAAATGCGAGGTAAACGCCGAGCGCCACGAAGGCATAAACCAGCCCCAGCTCCACGGCTCCCCAGAATGCGATCTGACTCAAGGCTCATGCCCTTTCTTCTGACTCCGTCCGCCTGTTACCGGACCCAAGTTTTTAATACCATCAGCCGCCCCCGCGTTAAACGGGAGCGGCTGGATGGCTGGTTTTTCCCAAATATGCTGCGATCAGTCGATCGTCTTCGTCGCGCGCTTCAAGACGCTTTCCGGAAGCGTGACGCCCATCTTGGCGGCTGCACCCTTGTTGACGACCAGGTCGCTGCCGGCAGCAACCTTCACCGGAATGTCGCCCGGGTTTTCACCCTTGAGGATGCGAACGACGATTTCGCCCGTCTGCTTGCCGACATCGTAGTAGTTGAAGCCGAGCGCCGCGACCGAGCCGCGCGAAACGGAGTCGGTATCCGCCGTGAAGAGCGGCAGCTTGGCTTCCTCGGCAACGGCAACGGCGCCTTCGAGTGCCGAGATGATGGTGTTGTCGGTCGGAACGTAGATCGCATCGGCACGTCCGACGAGCGCGCGAGCAGCCCCCTGCACTTCAGCGGACTTGGTGGCGGCGGATTCGACAACCTTCAGGCCAGCCTTGTCAGCCTCCGCCTTCAGGACGGCAAGCAACGATACGGAGTTGGCCTCACCGGAGTTGTAGAGGTAGCCGATCGTTTTGACGTTCGGCAGGATTTCCTTGATGAGCGCAAGATGCTCGGCAACCGGGGACATGTCGGAAAGGCCGGTGACGTTGCCACCCGGCTTGTCCATATCCTTCACGAGCTGCGCGCCGAGCGGATCGGAAACGGCCGTGAAGACAACCGGAATGTCGCGCGTTGCGGAAACGACAGCTTGCGCTGATGGCGTGGAGATCGGAACGATAACGTTCGGGCCCTCGCCGGCGAACTGGCGGGCGATCTGCGCAGCCGTCGCCGGGTTGCCCTGGGCCGACTCGAACATGAACTTCAGGTTCTCGCCTTCCTTGTAGCCGGCGGCCGTCAGCACATCGAGGACACCCTTGCGTGCGGCATCGAGAGCCGGATGCTCGACGATCGCCGTGACCGCGACGGTCACGTCTTCGGCCTTGGCAGGAAGGGTCAGGGCCAGCGTGGCCGCGACAGCAAGCAGAATTGAACGCATTGGGTATCCTCCAGACATGATTTTGGCCCGCTTCTAGGAAAAGCAGGCCATGAAATCAATCATAAGAAAACACTGAACGGATCAAACTTGCTGATCAGTCGTCGGCGCCATGGTTGGCGATCATCATCGCCTCGAAGGCCAGCCGCTCGGTCTTGCGCATGCGCTCCGACTCCGACTTCAGCTGACCGCAGGCCGCGAGAATGTCGCGGCCGCGTGGCGTGCGGATCGGCGAGGCATAGCCGGCCGAATTGATGAAATCGGCGAACTTCTCGATCTGCGCCCAGTCGGAACACTGGTAGTTGGTGCCCGGCCACGGATTGAACGGAATGAGGTTGATCTTCGCCGGCACGCCCTTTAGCAGCTGGACGAGGCCCTTAGCGTCCTCGAGGCTGTCGTTGACGTCCTTCAGCATCACATATTCGAAGGTGATGCGGCGGGCGTTCGACAGGCCGGGATACTTCCGGCACGCGTCGATCAGCTCCTTCAGCGGATATTTCTTGTTGATCGGCACCAGGATGTCGCGCAGGTCGTCGCGGACGGCATGCAGAGAGATCGCCAGCATCACGCCGATCTCATCGCCGGTGCGGAAGATTTCAGGCACGACGCCCGAGGTGGAAAGCGTCACGCGACGCTTGGAGAGCGAAAGCCCGTCGCCATCTGTGGCGATCAGCAACGCCTGCTTCACGGCGTCGAAATTATAGAGCGGCTCGCCCATGCCCATCATCACAATGTTGCTGACCTTGCGGCCTTCCGCCGGCATGATGGTGCCCTGCGGCGCTTCACGGTCCGGGAAGTCGCCCAGCCGATCGCGAGCCAGCAGAAGCTGCGAGAGTATTTCCTCAGCCGTCAAATTGCGCACCAGACGCTGCGTTCCGGTATGACAGAAGGAGCAGGTCAACGTGCAGCCCACCTGGCTGGAGATGCAAAGCGTACCGCGACCCTCTTCCGGGATGTAGACGGCCTCGATCTCGACCGGTCGCCCCGCCCCGCGCGGCGGGAAACGCAGCAGCCACTTGCGGGTGCCATCGTTGGACACCTGCTCCTCGACGATATCAGGACGCGCGATGGTGAAATGCTGCTTCAGCATCTCGCGCATGTCCTTGGCGACATTCGTCATGTGATCAAAATCGGAGACGCCGCGCACGTAGATCCAGTTCCAGAGCTGGGCAACGCGCATCTTGATCTGCTTGTCCGGCACGCCCTTTTCGCGCAGCGCAGCACCCATCTCTTCGCGGCTCAAGCCGATCAGCGAGGGTTTCTGGCCGGCGTCGAGCTGCGGCAACACGCCGGCAGGCTTCGTAACAGTCATCGCATCCATGACGGACATAGTCTCTTATCCCGAATTCAACATGCAATCGCCCCGGTAAGCCGGATGACTTGCGGGCACGACAGGCATGATGGCAGAAATTGAATGCGGACCGGGCGGCAAAGCCGCAATCTATCCGCTGTTGCGCGGGCCTTTAGCATCATTTTCGCCGCGCGTCACTATAGATGGAAACGACGAAGGCCGACACAAGGCCGGCCTCCTGAAATTTCGTCACCGTAACAGGAGGCTTACTTGCAGCCTTCAACCTGCTTTAGTGCAGCAGAAATGCCGGACAGCGAGTAGCTGTAGGAGGTCGACGTGCCCTTGCGCGATGTCGCGTTGACCGTCATCGAGTGGCCCCCCTTCATCGCCGCGACGAGCGCCGGCTCCTGAGCTGCGTTCTCGACCCAGCCGGCCTTGTCCTTGGTGAACATCACGAAGGTCTTGTTGTCGATCACGACATCGATCTTCGAGTTCTCCTTGACGGTGTAGCCCATCATTGCCTGCGGCTCGTAGGAAATGTTCTGGCCGGGGCGCTGAGAGACGATGAAGAAGTTGTCGCCGTGATCGATGCCGGCCGGCTTCTTTTCCGTGGGTACGGACAGAACGTAGCAGACAGTGTTCGCGCCGGACTTGTAGGAATAGGCGCCCCAAGCCTGGAACTGCTGGATCCGTGTCGGCGCTGTCGAAGCCGGAGTAGCCTGCGGCTGCGCTGCCTGTGGCTGCGCCGCGGGCTGCGACTTCTTGGTCTGAGCGGATGCAATGCCGGCGCCGGCGAGAACGAGGGAAATGGCGATTGCGGTACTTCTAAGAAACATGGATATCCTGCCGGTTCTTGCGATTCGAGCCCGAAGCGAACGGGCGGCGCATAATCACGATCTGCTTTATTTTGACTTAATTCAGGTTACCAAAGCGTCAACGGGGACTGCTAGAAGTCCCTGCCTGTTCCATTCTCACCCAAGTGTCAACATCGGACGCGGCGCCTCGCCCGTAATGAAGTGATGCCGCGTGCGCACACGGATCAATGTCACGGATGAATCTAAGACATAAAGATTCAGGCAAGAGTTTGACCTTTTCAGAAACCGTTGTACGTCAATAAGTATTAGAAATCCGCTGGAGAATTCGCTGAGCCAGGGGGCTTTAGGCCAGACATGGATGCCGAAGAGAAACAGCGCTTCGCCGCCCTCGCAAGGGCCGTTGCGGAACGCCGCGACCAGGAGGCATTCACCGTGCTGTTCGATTACTTCGCACCGCGCCTCAAATCGTGGTTACTGCGCCAAAGAATGTCGAGCGGCGAGGCCGAGGAGCTTGTTCAGGAAGTGATGATCGTGCTCTGGCACAAAGCCGAGCTTTACGATCCAGCGCGATCCTCTCTGTCGACCTGGCTTTTTCGCATCGCCCGCAACCGTCGGATCGATCTCCAGCGCCGGGCCAAAGCGCGCACACTGGACCAGGCAGACCCGGCATTGCAGCCGGTCGCGGAAAGCGGCGCAGACGAGATCCTCGTAAACGACGATCGCGATGCCCATATTCGGGCCGCTGTCAGCCGACTCCCGGAAGAACAGCGGGAGATGCTCCGCGCCGCCTTCTTTCTCGGCCAATCCCATTCGCAAATCGCCGAGGCGACCGGCTTGCCGCTCGGGACGGTAAAATCCCGCATCCGGCTTGCCTTCGGAAAGCTCCGAAAGGTTCTGGAGGCCGAGGGCGCCTGAGGTAACGCTAGATCGTCTTCATGCCTTCAGGCTTATCGGCGAGCGCACGGTCCGCTGCTTCATAGTGCTTCGGTTTCAGATGCCTGCTGACCATGGCGAAGGCCGCGGAAAGGACCGCTACGTCATCCGAAAACCCGATCACGGCAAAAACATCAGGGATCATGTCAACAGGCATGACGAAATAGGCGAGTGCCGCCAGCAGAACGCCGCGCACCCTTGTCGGCGTCTGGGGATCCATCGCGCAGTAGAATGCAGCGACGACATCACGCGCGAACGGGATCTGCCGTACGGCCTTCTTGAAGGTCGGCCAGAATTTCTTGCGCACCGTCTCTTCGCGCCGGCTTTGCGTATCATCGTCGCCCGGCAGCAGGATCTCACCGAATTTGACGTCGTCCATTCCGATTGGTCCTCTCTTTCACGCGCACATATGGTGACGGCGGCACCGGATTCAATCAAGTCGGCGCGCCGCCGCCTTCTCCATCGCTGCCGCCAGCTTGAAATCGAGCTCCGTCAAGCCGCCGGCGTCATGGGTGTTAAGCTTTACGTCGACGCGCGAATAGACGTTGAACCATTCGGGATGGTGATTGAGCCGTTCCGCAGCAAGTGCCGCTTCGGTCATAAAGCCGAACGCCTCAACGAAATTGCGAAACTTGAAGCTTCGCGATATCGCCGTGCCGGCAGCGTCGAGCGACCAGCCGTCAAGCTTGGCGAGCTCGGCAGCGATTGCTTGACGTTCCAGTTTTTCCCGTTTCATGCGATTGTCCCTTCTCTTCCGTCATGGACCACAGATGAAACGCATTAGCATCCTGTTTGTTTGCATGGGCAATATCTGCCGCTCGCCTCTTGCCGAGGGGATCTTCTCGCACCTCGTCGATGCGGCCGGATTTGCCGAGCGTTTTGAGATCGACTCGGCCGGCACCGGCGGCTGGCACGAGGGCGAGCATCCGGATCGGCGCTCGATCGCCACCGCGAGAGGCCACGGGATCGACATTTCCCGGCAACGCGCGCGTCAGATCAGGACGAAGGATTTCAGCGGCTTCGACCTGATCCTCGCGATGGATCGCGCAAATGTCGCCGAACTGCATCGCATGAGCCCGGGAGCCGCAAATATCCGCCTGTTCGGCGATTTCGCTTTGGCAAGCGGCGAGGATATACCCGACCCCTATTTCGGCGACAGCGACGGCTTCGAACGCGTCTACGCCAGGCTCTTTGCCGGCTGCAGGAAGCTGCTCGAGACGCTGGGCACCGACAATGCCTCGTGGAGAGGGAAGATCTCCTCCGTCAAATAAGGCCCACCGCCGACCGATTCCCTTGACGACAGCAGAACGAAGCGCGGAACGGTGAAGGCCGAAGTCTGGAAGTTTCCACGCCCGGCGAGATAGTGCACGACATCGTCGACCCGCGACGACTTCAACCGCGCCAGCGTGACATGCGGCGTGAACTTGCGGGGATCAGGCGGCAATCCGATGCGCTGGCAGATCCGCTCGATTTCGGCCTGGAGGGCGTACATCTCGGGTGAAGACGAGACGCCGGCCCACACCGAATGCGGTTTTTTGGACCCGAATGCGCCGATACCATCGAGACGTATCTGGAATTCGGGCCGGTCGATGCGGTCGAGCCGATCGACAATTTCGTCTGCCGTGCGTCCATCGACATCGCCGATGAAGCGCAAAGTGATGTGGTAGTTTTCCACATCGATCCATCTTGCACCAGGGAGACCACCGCGCAGCAATGAGAGGCTCATCGCGGCATTGCGCGGAATTTCGAGGGCGGTAAACAGTCTCGGCATAACGAGCACTCCCCGAATCTTTTGCAGGTGCTCACACGGAATCACGCATTGAACACCTGCGCAAGTCCCTAATTCTTCACAGTAGAAATCGTTCCTAAGAATTGCGTGATAGCCGGCTCCATCTTTTCGACCATCACATCGATCCCTTTGCTGTTCGGGTGCATCCCATCCTCAAGCTTCAGACCGGCATCGAGCGCGACACCGTCGAGAAAGAAGGGATATAGCGCAACGCCATGTTTTTGCGCGAGTTTCGCGTAGATCGAGTTGAAGCGCCCCGCATAGTCGCCGCCCATGTTCGGCGGCGCCAGCATACCGACGAGAAGGACCGCAACACCACGTTCCTTTAGCCGAGCAATTATCTGATCGAGGTTCTTTTCACTTTCCTCCGGAGGGATGCCGCGCAGGGCATCATTGCCGCCCAGTTCGAGAATCACGCCATCGGTGCCGTCGGGGACCGACCAATCGATTCGCGCAAGACCACCGGCCGTCGTGTCGCCGGACACGCCCGCGTTCGCGATCGATACGTCGACACCCTTGGCTGTCAGGGCTGCTTGCAACTTTTCTGGAAAGCCATCTCCGGGAGGGAGTTGGTAGCCCGCCATAAGGCTGTCGCCAAAACCGACCAGGCTGATTGTCTTTGCATTGGCTACGACCGCAAAGGCCATCGTCGCAACAATGACGGCGATGTGAAGGCCGGCAACTTTAAAACTCATTCCGCTTTCCCTAGATTGGCAAGACAATCGGCATCTATATAGGGCGAATACTGTTGGCAAAAACCATCATCGAGTTGAAGCGCGCCGATTTGACGCTTGGCAGCGCCGCCGCCTCCGTCCATGTTTTGAAGGGCATCGACCTCACGATCGGCACCGGAGAGTCGGTTGGCATCGTCGGACCATCGGGTTCCGGAAAATCGACGTTGCTGATGGTGCTCGCAGGGCTGGAAAGACTCGATAGTGGCGAAATCAATGTCAGCGGCACACCGCTACATGCCCTGAGTGAAGACCAGATGGCCGACTTCCGCGGCCGCAATATCGGTATCGTCTTCCAATCCTTCCACCTGATCGCCAACATGACGGCCCTGGAAAACGTCGCTGTGCCGCTGGAGCTTGCCAACCTTCCCAATCCGTTCGAAATCGCCCGCCGTGAATTGAAATCCGTCGGGCTTGGCGATCGGTTGAACCACTATCCCGGCCAGCTTTCCGGCGGCGAACAGCAACGGGTGGCGATTGCACGCGCGCTCGCACCGTCACCGGCGCTGCTGATCGCCGACGAACCCACCGGCAATCTCGACACCGACACCGGCCGGCAGATTGCGGATCTCCTGTTTTCCAAACAGGCCGAGCGGGGGATGACGCTGCTGCTCGTCACCCACGACACCGCGCTCGCCAAACGCTGCTCCAGGCAGATTCGGGTTCGTTCGGGCCAGATCGAGAGCGATAGTGCGCCTGTCCAGCCTGAGGCGGCGATTGCATGACATTGCTGACCCCGCGCGTCTCCCTCGCCTTTCGTCTCGCGCTCCGCGAGCTGCGCGGCGGGCTTCGCGGCTTCTACATCTTTCTGGCCTGCATCGCTCTCGGCACCGGCGCGATTGCAGCCGTCAACTCGGTTTCGCAGTCCATCACCAACACGATCGCCACGCAAGGTCAGGAGATTCTGGCTGGCGACGCACGCTTCGAGCTCAACAATCGCGAGGCGACGGAAGCCGAAATGGACTTCCTGCGCGGCTTCGGCAAAGTATCGGTGTCGACAGGCCTGCGCTCGATGGCGCGCAAGCCCGACGGCTCGGATCAGGCGCTGGTCGAGGTCAAGGCAGTCGATGGCGCCTATCCGCTCTACGGCACCTTCGCGGCCGAACCGAATTATCCGCTGCACGCGCTTCTGTCGGGGCAGAGCGGCACCTATGGCGCGGTGGCCGCTCCGCTTCTGCTGGATCGGCTCGGCCTCTCCATCGGAGATGAGATCCTCCTGGGCAATGTCATTCTGAATATCACCGGTACTGTCAAGACGGAGCCGGACGCGGTTTCGGAAGGTTTTGGTTTCGCGCCCCGGCTGCTTGTGAGCAGGGAAGCACTGAAGGCGTCCGGCCTCATCCAGACCGGCAGCCTGGTCGAACATGCCTACAAGATTCGCATGGACGACCAGGCCGAGAGATCCACGCTGCGCGATCGGGCCGGCAAGGAATTTCCATCCGCCGGCTGGTCGATCCGCACCAGCGACCGGGCAGCCCCTGCGCTGACGGAGAACATTGAGCGTTTCTCGCAGTTCCTGACGCTGGTCGGACTGACGGCCCTGATCGTCGGTGGTGTCGGCGTCGCGAATGCCGTGCGTGCCTTCCTCGATTCCAAGCGCACGACCATTGCGACATTCAAATGCCTTGGGGCGCCCGCCGCGACCGTCGTGTTGATCTATCTTTTCCAGATCGCCATCATTGCCTTGGGCGGGATGGTGATCGGCCTCGTCATCGGGGCGCTGGCGCCAATCGTAGCGTCGCAATTTCTGGCGCAGTTCCTGCCGGTCTCCACGGCTCTGACGTTCTACCCCGGGGCTCTGGCCCTCGCAGTCCTTTTCGGTATTTTGACAACGCTGGCCTTTGCCATCATGCCGCTCGGGCATTCACGAGAGGTTCCGGCAACGGCCCTGTTCCGTGAGCAGGGCTTCGAGGCGCGGGGCTTGCCTTCCTGGCCCTACATCCTTCTCGCTGCGACCTTTCTTGTTGCCCTTGCCGGCCTTGCCGTCGTAACCGCGTATGATCGTTTCATCGCGATGGTCTTTGTCGGCGCGATCGCCTTCGCTTTCGTGATCCTGCGGCTTGTCGCAGCCGGCATTGCTTGGCTGGCGCGCCGCAGCCCGCGGGTGAATTCGCCAGCCTTGCGGCTCGCAATCGGCAACATCCACCGGCCTGGCGCACTGACGCCCTCCGTCGTCCTGTCTCTCGGTCTTGGCCTCGCACTACTCGTGACGCTCACCCTCATCGACGGCAACATGCGCCAGCAACTGACCGGGCGCATGTCCGCCGGCGCGCCGAATTTTTTCTTCGTGGACATTCAGGGGTCGGAACTCGAGACATTTCGCAGCGTCGTCAAAGCCGGTTCGCCGGATGGCAAACTGGTCGAAGTGCCGATGCTGCGCGGCCGGATCCTCGCCTTTAACGGCGAGGACGTTACCAAGCGCAAGGTTCCGCCCGGCGGCCAGTGGGTGCTGCGTGGCGACCGCGGCATCACTTATTCGGAAGCGCTGCCGGAAAATGCATCGCTGACCGAGGGATCATGGTGGCCGAAGGACTATAGCGGCGAACCGCTCGTCTCCTTCTCTGCCGAGGAGGCAAATGAACTCGGCCTGAAGATCGGTGACACCGTCACCGTCAACGTGCTCGGCCGCAACATCACCGCGAGGATTGCGAGCCTGCGCAAGGTCGAGTGGGAGTCGCTTTCCATCAACTTCGTGATGATCTTCTCGCCGAATACATTTCGCGGCGCCCCGCACGCCTGGCTCGCGACGCTCACCGACCCGACGGCGACCTCTGGCCAGGAGGCCGCGATCTTGAAGTCCGTTACAAACACGTATCCGACCATCACAAGCGTGCGGGTCAAGGACGCGATCGACATCGTCAACACGCTGGTGGCGCAGTTGGCGACTGCGATCCGCGCCGCTGCCTCCGTTGCGCTGATCGCCTCGGTCCTGGTTCTGGCCGGCGCGCTGGCCGCCGGTAACCGCGCCCGTACCCATGACGCGGTCGTCCTCAAGACACTCGGCGCGACGAGGCGAATGCTGATCCGTGCCTTCTGCTACGAATATTTGATCCTTGGGGCGGCGACCGCAGTCTTCGCCCTTTTTGCCGGCGGCGTTGCGGCCTGGTTCATCACCGCCCGGATCATGCGCATCCCCTCGCACTTCCTGCCCGATGTTGCCGGCCTGACACTTGTGACGGCTCTGGTTCTGACCGTTGGTATCGGACTCATCGGCACCTGGCGCATCCTCGGCCAGAAAGCGGCACCCGTTTTGCGCGAACTCTGATTGATCAAACGGAGAAATTTCCTTCACCTTACGGCGATTTAACCCGATCGCGGGTTGCAAGGGCCTTGTTTGCGAAAGCCGAAAGGCTCATATTGTGTGCAGGCATGCTGGGCTCCGCAGCGGCGCCCGGGTCGTTGACCCGCCACCGTGTCCACACCGGAGCTTATAAGAGGAAACTATGGCTGACCTTCGTAATTACCAAGGCCGCGTACAGACTGGCGAGATGATCGACCAGGGCCTGCGCAGCTATATGCTCAAGGTCTACAACCTGATGGCGCTGGGTTTGGCGATCACGGGTGTAGCCGCCTATCTGGGCTTCAATTTCGCCGTCCAGGACGGCCAGCTGACGCAGTTTGGCGTATTGCTTTTCCAGTCGCCGCTCCGTTGGGTGATCATCCTTGCACCGCTGGCTGCCGTGTTCTTCCTGAGCTTCAGGATTAACCGGATGAGCGTTGCCGCCGCGCAGACGACCTTCTGGGTCTACGCCGCGCTGGTGGGCCTGTCGCTTTCGTCGATCTTCCTGGTCTACACGCAGTCGAGCATCACGCAGACGTTCTTCGTGACGGCCGCCTCCTTTGGTGCGCTGTCGCTTTACGGCTACACGACCAAGCGTGATCTCTCCGCGATGGGCTCGTTCCTGATCATGGGTCTCTTCGGCCTGATCATCGCGTCGATCGTGAACATCTTCCTGGCATCGTCTGCCCTGCAGTTCGCGGTCTCCGTGATCGGCGTGCTGATCTTCGCAGGCCTTACCGCCTACGACACGCAGCGCATCAAGGAAATGTACTACGCAGCAGACGGCGCGGATGTTGCCGGCCGCAAGGCAATCATGGGCGCACTGACCCTGTATCTGGACTTCATCAACCTCTTCATGTTCCTCCTGCAGTTCATGGGCGACCGCAAATAAGGAACAGGAACGTTATCGAAAAAGGCGGCTTCGGCCGCCTTTTTTGTTGCTCGATCATGCCGAGGATGATTTCTGGAAGAGTCCATCGTCATATCTGCCGGCCGACCGAATGCCCATCTTCCTCCGCGACGCTTCCTCATCCGATCTCCCTGCCATCACGGCCATCTATCGCGAATCCGTACTGAACGGTGTCGCAAGCTACGAGATCGTCCCACCGGACGAGAGCGAGATGGCGGCACGATTTTCCGCAATCACGGGCCAGAGCTACCCCTACATCGCCGCGATCGATGAGAATGGCGGGCTGCTTGGTTACGCCTACGCCTCGGCCTTCCGCACGCGGCCGGCCTATCGCTGGATGGTCGAGGATTCGATCTACCTGGCGCCGGAAGCGCGCGGCAAAGGAATTGGAAGGCTGCTGCTCGCCGAACTGATCCAACGCTGCACCGATCTCGGCTTTCGCCAGATGGTGGCCGTGATCGGCGGCGCGCATCCGGCATCCATTGCCCTGCATCAGACATTGGGCTTTGCAGAAACCGGCCGACTCAAGGCAACAGGCTACAAGCACGGTCGCTGGCTCGACACGATGATCATGCAGCGTGCCCTGGGTGATGGGGCGGCGACCGACCCCGATGCCTCGACCTATCCAGGCACGCTGTTCAAGGCCTGAGCTCGAGCTACTTCTCGACCAGCTTCAACGCCTTGTTGAAGACCTTCAGAACCTGGGGGAGTTCGTGCCCACGCTTCAGGATAACGCCGTGCGTATTGATAACGGAATAAGCACCCTGCTTGGCAGTGAGCTTCGGATTCTTCTCGATGCGAAAGAGTGGCATTTCACCTGATCGCTTGAAAACGGAGAAGACGGCACGATCCTTCAGATGATCGATCGCATAGTCCCGCCACTCGCCCTCGCCGACCATGCGGCCATAAATCCATAAAATCGCGTCGAGCTCGCGTCGGTGGAATGTGACCGGCGCTGGATCCTTGCTCTGCTTGTATTCCTTGAGATCTACGACGACTGAGGAACTGTTGTCGGCTGACCGGCTCTCGCCGCGCCGCAAATCCGGCTGATCTGTCATCAGTCTCCCTGTGCCTCCGCTTGTGACGGGTACATGACAGTTTGCCTTAGCGTTTACAAATTGCAAGCGGGCGATCAGTCACATTAATCATAGTCTGTGCAATCTCCCGAGCGCCGCAATTCAGTCAAAACAGCGCCTCATTTGGAGGAGAAATTCCCTCACGACTGCGCCGCGGGGCCGTTCGGACCCGCGTCGCACCTGATTTGCGCATGATCTTTTTGCCGGATTTGGTCTGCTGAAAAGGTTTTGTGCGAGTTTGGCGCCAGCGCGCCAAAGGGCCCGGCTGACCGTATCGACCTTAACCCCAGCCCCGAATACGATCAGCCGGGCCGCCCCGTTTTCCATCCGCAAGGCAGATGAAACGGTCAGATATTCTTCCCAGCCATGACGACCGTCGCTCCGAGAATCGCCGATGGATTGCCGTCGGCGGTGGAGGATTGAAGTAGAATCGCGCAGCCCTCAAGATCCGGCTTCTGCATCACGCTGGCCGGCAGCGTCAAGCTCGTTTCCTTGCCCTCCCACATGCCGACGGTTTCGACATCGGCAACGCTGTTCAGATAAGCAATCTTCTGACCGCTGTTTTCGCCCTTCTCGACCTCGATGGTCTTCTCCCGGTTGAAATAGACCATGACGACATTGGCTTTGCCCTGGCCCGCGCCAATCTTGATCTCGAGTTGGTCGTCGCGCATCTGTGCGGTGACCGGCACCGACAATCCCTTGCCTTCGGCTGCATAGCTATCGATCTTCTTATTGATCGCGCCCAGATCGGCCCCTGCCACATGGTCACGACCATTGACGATAACCTGCGGCGTATAGACATTGGCGCGGCCCATGGTCTGCGCGTAGCCATACTGGCGCTCGGTGTTTTCCTTCGAACTCAGCGTATCGGCCCAGCCCATGTAGTTCCAGTAGTCGACGTGATAAGCGAGGGCGATAACGCCGCCAGCCTCGACAATCTTGCGGAAAGCCGCATCGGCTGGAGGACAAGAAGAACATCCCTGCGAGGTGAAGAGTTCGACCACGCCTTTTGGCGCGTCCTGGGCAAACAGTGGGCCGGCAAGCGCCACACCTGCAACCAGAGAAATCAGAAACCGCGGGGACATTCACTGCACCTTTTCTTCAGCAACCACCGCCACCCTTCGCCGCAGGTTCCGATGTCTGAACGTAGAGATAATGGTTCTCGATCTAAACGGAAAGTCACGAAGGGGTGAGACCAAGCTTCGGAGAAGCCAAGCTGAAACACATCAGCGTGACTGGCCATCTAATACCTCGTGCTCAAACAAAAAGACCGCCGGAAATCTCTTTCCGGCGGTCATTGTCATGCAAGTCTGTTAACAATCAGGCAGCGAGATCGCGCAGAACCGTCTGCAGGATGCCACCGTTGTTGAGGTAGACCACTTCGTCGAGCGTATCGACGCGCGACAGCAGCGGAACTTCCTTCACGGTGCCGTCCCCGTAGGTGATCTTTGCAATCTTCTTTTCGCGCGGCTTGATGTTCTCGAGACCTTCGATGGTGACCATCTCGTCACCCTTCAGGCCGAGGCTCTGCCACGTCGTGCCCTCTTCGAAGACGAAGGGGATGACGCCCATGCCGACGAGGTTCGAGCGGTGGATACGCTCGAAGGACTGTGCGATGACCGCCTTGACGCCGAGCAGGTTGGTGCCCTTCGCGGCCCAGTCGCGGGACGAGCCGTTGCCGTATTCGACACCGGCGAAGATGACGAGCGGAACGCCCTCGGTCTTGTACTGCATAGCCGCGTCGTAGATCGATTCCTCTTCCTTCGACGGGTAATGGATGGTGTAGCCACCTTCCTTGCCGTTCGGGCCGAGCATGTGGTTGCGGATGCGGATGTTGGCAAAGGTGCCGCGCATCATGACTTCATGGTTACCGCGGCGCGTGCCGTACTGGTTGAAGTCGGCGACAGCGACGTGGTTCTCAAGCAGGTAAGCACCAGCCGGAGACGCAGCCTTGATCGAACCGGCAGGCGAAATGTGGTCGGTGGTGATCTTGTCGCCGAATAGGCCGAGAACGCGCGCACCCTTGATATCGGAGATGCCGGTGCCGGTCTTGCCCATGCCCACAAAGTAGGGCGGGTTCTGCACGTAGGTCGACTTGTCATCCCAGGCGTAGGTCTGTCCGGCCGGAACGTTGACGGCCTGCCAGTTTTCATCACCCTTGAAGACGTCGGCGTACTTCGTTTCGTAAAGTTCGCGGGTGACGTACTTCTGGATGAAGTCCTGCACTTCGTGCGAGGTCGGCCAAATGTCCTTGAGATAAACAGGGTTGCCGTTCTGGTCTTCACCGATCGGCTCCTTGGTCAGATCCTTCTGGACCGTGCCGGCCAGCGCGTAGGCAACGACGAGCGGCGGCGAAGCCAGGTAGTTCGCCTGAACATCCGGAGAAATACGGCCTTCGAAGTTGCGGTTGCCCGAGAGCACGCCTGAAACGATCAAGCCCTTGTCGTTGATCGTCTTCGAGATCGGCGCCGGCAGCGGACCGGAGTTACCGATGCAGGTCGTGCAACCGAAGCCGACGAGGTTGAAGCCGAGCTTGTCGAGGTCGGCCTGCAGGCCGGACTTCGCCAGATACTCACCAACGACCTGCGATCCCGGTGCCAGCGAGGTCTTGACCCACGGCTTGGACTTCAGGCCCTTGGCAACGGCGTTGCGGGCAAGAAGACCGGCAGCGATCAGAACCGACGGGTTGGAGGTGTTGGTGCAGGAGGTGATGGCGGCAATCGCCACGTCGCCATGGCCGAGATCGAAGTCGGTGCCTTCGACCGCGTAGCGGTTGGAGAGCTGACCGGGCTTCTTGTAATCGGTGTCCATCGAGCCGGCGAAACCAGAAGCGATGTTTTCGAGCGGGATACGGCCTTCAGGACGCTTCGGGCCGGCCATGGCAGGCACAACGTCGCCGAGGTCGAGTTCCAGCGTATCTGTGAAGACGAGGTCCGAACCATCGCCTTCGCGCCACATGCCCTGTGCCTTTGAGTAGGCTTCGACGAGAGCGATACGGTCCTTACTGCGGCCGGACATGTTGAGGTAGTTGATGGTTTCGCCGTCAACCGGGAAGAAGCCGCAGGTCGCGCCGTATTCCGGACCCATGTTGCCGATGGTCGCGCGGTCGGCGAGCGGCATGTTGTCCATGCCAGGGCCGAAGAATTCAACAAACTTCGAGACAACGCCCTTCTTGCGCAGCATCTGCACGACCATCAGCACGAGATCGGTCGCGGTGACGCCTTCCTTGAGCTTGCCGGTGAGTTTGAAGCCGATGACTTCCGGCAGAAGCATCGAGACCGGCTGGCCGAGCATGGCCGCTTCCGCTTCGATACCGCCGACGCCCCAACCGAGTACGCCAAGGCCGTTGATCATCGTCGTGTGCGAGTCGGTGCCGACGCAGGTGTCCGGATAAGCGATCGTCTCGCCGTCCTCTTCCTTCGTCCAGACGGTCTGGCCGAGATATTCGAGGTTGACCTGGTGACAGATGCCGGTGCCCGGAGGAACGACGCGGAAGTTCTTGAATGCCTGCTGGCCCCACTTCAGGAAGCGGTAGCGCTCGCCGTTGCGCTGGTATTCCAGCTCGACGTTCTTGGCAAATGCCTGCGGCGTACCGAATTCGTCGACGATAACCGAGTGGTCGATGACGAGGTCGACGGGTACCAGCGGGTTGATCTTCTCTGGGTCGCCACCGAGCGACACCATCGCGTCGCGCATCGCGGCGAGGTCGACGACGGCAGGAACGCCCGTGAAGTCCTGCATCAGCACGCGCGCTGGGCGATAGGCGATTTCGTTTTCGACAGCGCCCTTGTTGTTCAGCCATTCGGCAACAGCAATGATGTGGTCCTTCGTCACCGACTGACCGTCTTCGAAGCGAAGCAGGTTCTCGAGCAGAACCTTCATCGAATAGGGAAGCTTCGAAACGCCCGGAAGGCCATTCGCCTCAGCCTTCGGCAGGCTGTAGTAGACGTAGTCCTTACCGTTCACGGTGAGCGTGGAACGACAATTAAAGCTGTCAAGAGATTTAGACACGAGAGACCCCGTTTCTGATAGCGAACACAATCGTGCGGACGCCTATGCACGTAATGCACATCAGGATGCGGGTACGGCCATTTCCGCTGTCCGCACGTGGAGCG
This sequence comes from Rhizobium sp. IBUN, assembly GCF_000510625.1. Lineage (NCBI taxonomy): Bacteria > Pseudomonadati > Pseudomonadota > Alphaproteobacteria > Hyphomicrobiales > Rhizobiaceae > Rhizobium > Rhizobium sp. IBUN. The sequence goes on along the minus strand of NZ_AZNV01000001.1, from coordinate 352,281 downwards.
AAGCCCATGTTCGGCGCAAGGATGAAATTCACGCCGACCGCTGGCGTGGTTGCGGGTCTTATAGATAATTTCTATGAAAGGTGCCAGAGAGTGCGTGACCCATTTCGGATTTTTTTGCATTGCGATGACTGAAAAATTAAACCACGGAAAAGTCATGCATCTTGAGGCTGCCAATCTGGCTGCGCGCCGGGGCGAAGACCTGATTTTTGAAGGCCTGTCCTTTCGCCTGGAATCGGGCGAAGCACTGGTTTTGACAGGCAAAAATGGATCGGGAAAGTCAACTTTGCTGCGCGTCGTCGCCGGTTTGCTGCATCAGGAAAAGGGCTCGGTCAGCTTCACCGATTCGCTCGGCAACACACACGGGCGCGTCGGGGAAATCAGCCATTATCTCGGTCACCGCAATGCAATGAAGAGCGAGTTGACGGTCGCCGAAAACCTCGATTTCTGGCGGTGCTTTCTTGGCGATAGCCATGGCGCTTCCACCGTCTCGATCGACGAGGCAGCCGAGGCGGTCGGTCTCGAGGGCATCACGCACCTCCCGTTCGGCTACCTCTCCGCCGGGCAGCAGCGCCGCTTCGCGTTCGCCAAGCTGCTTATCGCCCACCGGCCGGTCTGGATCCTTGATGAGCCGACTGCTGCGCTCGATAAAAGCGGCGACCGTCTGTTTGCCGAGCTTGTTGAAGCGCATCGCTGCAACGGCGGCATCGTGCTCGCGGCAACCCACCAGCCGCTAGGACTGGAAGGCGCGCAGGAATTGCAGATGGCGGGATTTGCCCACGCCGGACCGGGAGTGTGGGAATGACTGCCCTGCTTCTGCGAGACCTCAAGCTTTCGATACGCGCCGGCGGCGGCGCGCTGATCGGCGTTCTCTTTTTCTTGACCATTGTCGCGGTCATCCCCTTCGGTGTCGGGCCCGATCTCGCACTGTTGTCCCGCATCGGCCCGGCAATCGTCTGGATCGGTGCGCTGCTTGCGGCGCTGCTCGGTCTTGACCGCCTGTTTCAAGCCGAGCGCGATGATGGCTCACTCGATCTGATGCTGATGCAGGAAACGCCGCTGGTGCTGACGGTGCTCGTCAAATGCCTGGCGCACTGGGTCTCCACCAGCCTGCCGCTGGTTATCGCCTCGCCGTTGCTTGGCCTCTTCATGAATATGAGCGAGACCGCCATCGGCGCGACCATGCTGACGCTGCTCGTCGGTTCTCCCGCGATTACCTTCATCGGTGCCGTCGGCGCGGCCGTTGCTGTCGCCTTGCCGCGTGGCGGTCTGCTGGTGTCGATTCTGGTGCTGCCGCTGACGATCCCCGTGCTGATCTTCGGCGTCAGTGCCACTTACGCGGCGGTCGAGGGGCCATCGCCCTTTCTGCCGCCCTTCCTCATCCTGATGGCGCTGACCCTCTTCTTCGCGGTGATCGGACCGGTGGCTGCCGCGCTTGCGCTGCGTCACACGTCGGATTGATCGGGCACTCGATTGCGGCGTCAGGCATATCGCGGTAAGGAAAACGGCATGAGCGAAACGAGCCTTGCCATCACGAAATTCAGCGACCTCGCCAATCCGACACGGTTTCTGGCGCTGGCCGCACGCATCCTCCCGTGGATGGCCGGTTTCACGGCCCTCTGTTTTATCGTGGGGCTGTATCTCAGCTTCACGACAGAAGGCGACTACCAGCAGGGTGAAACGGTTCGCATCATGTATGTCCACGTGCCGGCCGCGTGGCTGGCGATGATGGGCTACACGATCATGAGCCTCTCGGCCGTCGGCACGCTGGTCTGGCGCCATCCGCTGGCGGATGTGTCGGCGAAGGCCGCAGCCCCGCTCGGCGCCGCCTTCACGCTGATTGCCCTGGTGACTGGGTCCCTCTGGGGCAAGCCGATGTGGGGCACCTGGTGGGTCTGGGACGCCCGGCTCACCTCCGTCTTCGTTCTGTTCCTGATGTATCTCGGGCTCATCGCCCTTAATCGCGCGATCGACGACCCTTCAAAGGCCGCCCGCGTCAGCGCCGTCCTCATTCTGGTTGGCTTCGTCAACATCCCGATCATCAAGTTTTCGGTCGAATGGTGGAATACGCTGCATCAATCCGCGAGTGTGCTGCGCCTCGATGGTCCGGCCATCGATCCCGAGTTCCTGCGGCCGCTGCTGGTGATGGCCGTTGCATTCACCGCGCTCTTCCTCACGCTGCATATCATGGCGATCCGCAACGAGATCTGGCGTCGCCGCGTCGCCGCTCAGCGTCGACTGGCCGCCCGCCTGGCAAGCCGCGAGGGATAGTCATGACACACGCTTTCTATGTCTATGGCGCCTACGGCTTTGCCGCCCTTGTCGCGGCCGCGGTTACCCTTTGGACCTGGGCCGATGGCCGCGCTCGCCGGAAGGAACTGGCAGCCCTTGAAGCCTCCGGCATCCGCCGCCGCTCGGCGCGAACAACGGATGGCCAATGAGCACCACCCCTGAAACTAACTCCGCCAAGCGCGGATTTGGACGCTATGCCGTCGCCTTGATCCCGTTGGTTGTCTTCGCCGGCATCGCAGCCACCGCAGCAAAGATGCTCTATGATCAGGACGTCCACGGCAAGAATATCTCGGAAATCCCCTCCGCACTGATCGGCACGAAGGCGCCGGCGCTGAACCTTCCGCCGCTCGAAGGTGCCAACCTGCCGGCGCTGACCGACAGTGCCATCAAGGGAAAACTGACGCTTGTCAACGTCTTTGCCTCCTGGTGCATTCCCTGTCGCGACGAGCATCCGATCCTGATGCAACTAGCAAAGGACAGCCGGCTCAATGTGGTTGCCATCAACTACAAGGACAAGAACGACAACGCGCTTCGCTTCCTCGGCGAACTCGGCAATCCCTTTACCGCCATCGGCGTCGATCCCAAAGGGCAGGCGGCCATCGATTGGGGTGTCTACGGCATCCCCGAAAGCTATCTCGTCGCCCCTGATGGCACGATCCTCTACAAGCGGGTCGGCCCGTTCGACGATGTCAGTCTCAGGGAAGGCCTCTTCCCCGCCGTGGAGACGGCGCTCGGCAAGCCGGCCTCCTGATCAGAGCGCACTCTGCCAGGTCTTGATCGCCTCGACGGGCCAGATCAGCATCAGCACGTTGAGCGTCAGGTTGTCGCGGATCAGGTAGCCGGTCAGAAGCTCGAAGAAGATCGCGATTGCGATCGTCAGTGCGACCGGCGCCCGCGAGGCGAAGAAGAACCCGATCACCATGAAGATCGTGTCCATTGCAGAATTCAGGATGCTGTCGCCGTAATAGTCGAGCGAGATCGTCGCCGTTCGATAGCGGTCGATGATGACAGGCGAATTTTCCAGCAGTTCCCAGCCGGATTCGATGACGAGCGCCAGAAGCAGCCGCATGGCAATCGGCTTGTCGCGCAAAAGAAGGTACGTAACGCCGTAGAATATGAAGCCGTGAATGATGTGAGACGGCGTGTACCAGTCGGAAATATGCTGAGAGTTACCGCTGGAATTGACGCTACCTTCCCAAAGCTTGATGTATCCGCAGGTGCAGATGGGGGTGCGGCCCATCATATATTCGGCGATGATCTGGATCAGCAGGACCGCACCGCATGCGGCGAACCAGAAGGTCTGGTGCTTGGCTCTCTCTGCCGTATCCAGTGTCGTCACTTCTCGGTCTCTCCCGCCGAGGTCACAGTGTGCTTCATGATGAGCGGCATCTGCGCCATGGTGAAGATGATGGTGATCGGCATCGTGCCCCAGACCTTGAAGGCGATCCAGAAGTCATCGGAGAAGTTGCGCCAGACGACCTCGTTCAGCACCGCCAGGAAGAGGAAGAAGATCCCCCAGCGGATCGTCAGCTTGCGCCATCCCTCGGCATCGAGCTGAAAGGCCGCATTGAAGACGTAGCCGAGCAGCGACTTGCCGAAAGCCAGGCCGCCCAGCAGCGCAACGCCGAAGAGCGCGTTGACGATGGTCGGCTTCATCTTGATGAAGGTCTCGTTCTGCAAGTAGATCGACAGCGATCCGAAGATGACGACCACGATGCCCGACACGAAAGGCATGATCGGCAGATGCCCGAGAATGATCTTCGAGACCACCAGCGAGGTCACCGTCGCCGCCATGAAGAGGGCCGTCGCCACGAACAGTGGTCCGCCAAGCTCCGACAGAGCCGGAAACCTTTCGACCAGCCAGGCGCCGCGCAGGTTGGCGAAGAAGAAGATCAGCAGCGGGCCAAGCTCCAGCGCCAGCTTCAGCATCGGGTGATGCCGGTCGGCCGCGCTTGGGGTGATATCGCTCTCTGTCGTCATTCTATCTCAAATCCGTTTGTGCCACACGAGACGCTTGCCCGTGTTTGTCGGCATATCTGTGGCATTATTGGCCGAGCCCGGCAATGGCATGGGCGAAATCCTCGGCCTCGAAAGGCTCGAGATCATCGACGCCTTCGCCGACGCCGATGAAATAGACCGGCAGCTTGTGCTTGGCAGAGATCGCCACGAGAATGCCGCCACGCGCCGTGCCGTCGAGCTTCGTCATGATCAGTCCGTTCACGCCGGCAACGTTCCTGAAGATTTCCACCTGCGACAGGGCGTTCTGCCCCGTCGTCGCATCGAGCGTCTGCAGCACCGTATGCGGCGCATCCGGATCGAGCTTGCCGAGAACCCGAACGATCTTCTCGAGCTCTGCCATCAGCTCCGCCTTGTTCTGCAGGCGGCCGGCGGTATCGATGATCAACACATCGCACTTCTTTGCCTTGGCCTGCTCGAAGGCATCGTAGGCGAGACCCGCCGCATCGGCACCGAGCTTGGTGCCGATGAATTCAGACTTGGTGCGGTCGGCCCAGATCTTCAGCTGCTCGATGGCAGCGGCGCGGAAGGTATCGCCGGCGGCAACCATCACCTTGAGGCCAGCGCCCGAGAGCTTGGCCGCTAGCTTGCCGATCGTCGTGGTCTTGCCTGTTCCGTTGACGCCGACGACGAGGATGACGTGCGGCTTGTGGCTGAGATCGAGCTGCAATGGTTTGGCGACCGGCTTCAGCACCTTGGCGATCTCGCTTGCCATGATGCGGCTCACGTCCTCGCCGGTGACGTCCTTGCCGTAGCGCTCGGAGGCCAGCGTATCGGTGACGCGCATGGCCGTCTCGACGCCAAGATCGGCCTGGATCAGCAGATCCTCGAGATCCTGCAGCGTGTCGTCATCGAGCTTGCGTTTGGTAAAAAGGGCCGCGATCTGGCCGGTAAGTTGCGACGAGGTGCGGGCAAGGCCGGCGCGCAGGCGCTGGAACCAGGAAAGTCTTGAGGCAGGCACCGGAGGCGCGGACTCGGAAGTCGCGGGACCGGTGGCAAATCCCTTTGGAAGAACGGGAGTCACGGAGATATCTCCGGAAACGCTATCATCCTCCGCCGGCGTGGATACCTCATGCTCGGCGGGAGAGGCCCGATCAGCGATAGGCTGCTGTTCCACATCGGCTTCAGCTGTAAGCTCTGCAGCCGACGTCTCTTCGGTTTCGCCGAGAGATGCTAGTTCCGCGACACTATCATCCTCTGCCCCATCGCCGATTTCCGGCTGCAGGGAAGGCGCAACAGGAACCGTCTCTCCGAGCGTGCTTCCAGCAGGAGTATCGAGCTCCGCTTCGTCTACAAGCAACGAGAGCGGCACAAGACCCACATCGCCTACGTACATCTCAGGCGGCAAGACCTCGGAAACGTCGTCCTCAACGGGTGTGAACGCTTCGGCCTGCTCGGCAAGCTCCTCGATCGAGGCGTCCTCAGCTACGTCATCGGCAGGCCCGCCGGCCGTATCCACCTCTTCCGCCAGAACCAGGTCTGCGGCAACCGGAAGGTTCTCCTCGCGCGAATGCGGCTCCAGCTCGGTTTCGAGCGCTTTCGTCTCGACCGCCCCCGGCGCATGCTCTTCCTCCGGCTTGGGGCCGAAGGTGAAGACCTTTTTGATGAAATTGAACGCCATGAGGATTCCGTAAACTCAGGCCGCGTCGGCGGCCGTCAATTGCATGTCGAGGTGTTTGCCGTTGTGTCCGGTGATGACAGCCTGCACGAAGCTTCGGGGCGCAAGTCCCGCCGCTGCGACAAGCGTGAAGTTCTCGGTATGCGCCAAACCGTTGTTTTCCACCAGCAGCCATTGCTGCGTTCCGACCATTCCGTCGAGATGGGACTGATGCAGGCGATGTCCAGTGGCGCGCAGTCGCGCTGCCCGCTCCTTGACCAGCGCGCGATCGAGCTGCGGCATGCGCGCGGCAGGTGTCCCCGGCCGCGGGCTGTAAGGGAACACGTGGAGATGAGCGATATTGGCCTCTTCCGCCAGCCGCACCGCATTGGCGAACATTTCTTCGCTCTCGGTTGGAAAGCCGGCGATCATGTCCGCGCCGAAGCTCATCTGCGGCCGCAGACGGCGCACGTCGTTGACGAAAGCTAAGGCATCCGCGCTCGAATGGCGACGCTTCATCCGCTTCAGGATCATGTCGTCGCCATGCTGCAGCGAAAGGTGGAGATGCGGCATGAACCGCGCTTCGTCGGCAATGAGGTCCAACAGATGCTTGTCCGCTTCGATGCTGTCGATCGACGAAAGCCGCAGGCGGCGAATATCCGGCACCTGCTTCAACAGCGTCTTGGCAAGCAGCCCGAGCGTCGGCTCTCCGGGAAGACCGGCACCATAGCTGGTCGCGTCGACCCCGGTCAGCACGATCTCCCGGTAGCCACTTTCGACGAGTTTCCGCGCCTGATCGACAACCGCCCCCATCGGCACCGACCGCGAATTTCCTCGGCCATAGGGAATGATGCAGAAGGTGCAGCGGTGGTCGCAGCCGTTCTGGACCTGAATGAAAGCCCGCACATGACCATCGATATGCTTGACCATCTGCGGCGCCGTCTGGCGCACGCTCATGATGTCGTTGACGCGCAGCTTCTCTTCCGCCGAAACGCCGAAATCCGGCAGGGAGCGATAGGAAGCGCGCTTCAGTTTCTCCTCGTTGCCGAGGACAGCATCGACCTCGGCCATATCGGCGAAGGTTTCTTTTTCCGTCTGGGCCGCGCAGCCAGTGACGATGATGCGGGCATGAGGATTGTCGCGCCGCGCACGTCGGATCGCCTGGCGTGCCTGACGCACAGCTTCGCCGGTAACCGCACAGGTATTGACGAGGATGGCATTATTGAGCCCGGCCTTCTCGGCCTGCGCCCGCATCACTTCGGATTCGTAGGTATTGAGACGACAGCCGAAGGTGATGACCTCGACGCCGCTCACCGCGCTTCGGCTCCCGGCGCCGCATCGCGCGACCACGCACCCGTCGACGGATCGAGCGTGCCCGACCATTCCCATTCAGCCGGGCCGGTCATGATGACGTGAGCATCGCGTTCGCGCCATTCGATCGTCAGCACGCCCTGATTGGGGCTGCTTGCAACCTTCACCGCGACTTCGCGCCCGGTCCGTCCGGTGCGAGCGGCGGATACCGCCGTCGCACAAGCGGCAGAACCGCAGGCGAGCGTCAGTCCCGCGCCCCGCTCCCAGGTGCGCGTCGTGATCGAGTTCGGAGAGGTCACCTGCGCCAGCGTGATATTGGCGCGCTCGGGGAACATCGGATGGTTTTCGAGCAGCGGCCCGAAGCGGCCGAGATCGAACGACATCGGATCACGGTCGATCCAGAAGATCGCATGCGGATTGCCCATCGAAGCGACGGAGGGCGAATGCAGCACGGGATTGTCGATCGGCCCGATTTGCAGCTCGATGCGGCTGGTATCGTGGAATTCTTCGGCGAGCGGGATCTTGTCCCAGTCGAAGACCGGCTTGCCCATATCGACTGAGATCGTCCCGTCTTCATGCTCGGTGGCATTGAGGATGCCGGCCACCGTCTGGAATGTGAAAACCTTCTTGCCGGTTTCCGAAGCAAGCGCCTGCACAACGCAGCGCGTGCCGTTGCCACAGGCCTGCGCCTTCGAGCCGTCGGAGTTCAGAATATCGATCCAGGCATCTGTGCCAGCTGCCTTTGGATCATGGATCGCCATGATCTGGTCGAACTGTGTGTCGTCAGCGGCATTCAGCGCGATTGCCGCCGCAGGCGCTACCTTGTCTGTGCGGCCGCGCATGTCGACGACCAGGATCTTGTTGCCAAGCCCGTTCATCTTCGCGAATTCGACCGTTGCGCTCATAGTGTCATGTCCGTCTCTGTTTGGGCTGTATATGGCGGAAATGCGGGGGAATTACCAGTGGCTTGACTGGCGGTGGATGAGCCACACATTGCCAGAGAGGAAATGCCGTGACCTCATATTTAAGAATGAGCGCAGATATCTAGCGCTTTTCGCCGCTTCGGGGCATTCTTGCTCTGGGATGGTGCTTTTGGCAGGGAGGATCGCCGATGCGCTGCGTCACCGTACTTGGGCCCTCGCAGACGGGAAAAACGACACTCGTCGCAAAGCTGGCCTCGCTCGAGGGAACGCCCAGAAAGTCAGCCTCTCCATATGGATCAAGCCTGACGGAATTTGACTTCAAGGACGAAGCGTGGTGTGCGATCGACACTCCCGGGGCAAATGAGGCACTGGCCCTGGCGCAGGATGCCCTGCTCGTCAGCGACGCCTGTATCCTCTGCATATCGCCGACGCCTGATGAAGCCGTGCTGGCAGCACCCTATCTGCGCGCCATCGAGGCCTCCGGCACGCCCTGCCTGATTTTCATCAACAGGATGGACGAGCCGCGCGGCCGGTTGCGCGATGTCATTGCCGCACTTCAGACCTATTCCAACCATCCGCTTGTCCTGCGGCAAGTACCCATCCGCGAAGGCGACCGGATCGTCGGCAGCTGTGACCTGATTTCCGAACGCGCCTGGCGCTATCGGGAAGGTCAGCCGTCCGCGCTGATCGAGCTGCCGCAGGATGCCGTCGAGCGGGAGCACGAGGCGCGGGCCGAAATGCTGGAACAGCTCTCGGAGTTCGATGATTGGCTTCTCGAGGAGCTCATCGAAGACCGGGAGCCGGCAAGCGATACGCTGTTTACGATCTCTTCGCGCATTCTCAAGGAGAACCGGGTTATCCCCGTGCTGTTCGGCTCAGCCTCGCACAGCAACGGCATCATGCGCCTGATGAAGGCCCTTCGCCACGAAGCGCCGCCGGCAGCGGCACTGCGGTCGAGGCTCGCAGGAAGTGTGGAAGAAGCGGCCCTTTCTGCCGTGAGTTTCCACGCTTACCACAAGGCTAATGTCGGCAAGACGGTGCTGGTGCGGGCGCTCGCCGACGGCTTGAAGCAGGGCGCTCCCTTGGGCGGCGCCACGCTGGGTCCGCTGCAGGAGGCCGGCAACGGAAAGCCAATCAGCGGCAGCGTGGAGGCTGGCAGCGTCTTTGCCGCACTAAAATCCGACCATCTGCCAGCGACTGCCCTGCTGACGCAGACAGCCAGCGTCGAGCCACCCGATTGGACGACACCGCCGACACCGATGCTGGAAAGAATTCTCGTTCCCGGCAGCGAACGGGACGAAACCAAGCTTTCCGCGACGCTGGCGAAACTGGCGGAAACCGATCGCGGCTTGAAGGTGATGCAGGAGGAAGGCACAGGCGCGGCGCTGATCTGCGCCCAGGGGCCGGTCCATCTGCGTGATCTCCGCAAAACACTGTCGGAGGTCTTCCGCGTCGAAGTTTCCGAACGCGCACCAAACCCCGTCTACCGAGAAACCATTTCCAAACCTTCGGATGTGCGCTACCGGCACCGCAAGCAAACGGGCGGCGCCGGACAGTTCGCAGACGTGCAACTCAGCGTCAGGCCGAACGAGCGCGGCCAGGGCTTCACCTTCGGCGAAAGCGTCAAGGGCGGGACCGTGCCCCGAAACTACATCCCAGCTGTTGAAGCCGGCGCCCGCGAAGCCATGGAGAAAGGTCCGCTCGGCTTCCAGGTCGTCGATGTCGACGTCGTGCTGACCGACGGCCAGTATCACTCGGTTGACAGCTCCGATTTCGCCTTCCGGACCGCTGGGAAAATGGGCGTCAAGCAAGCGCTTTCACAAGCTTCCGCCGTTCTCATGCAGCCTGTGGTGCGGGTGGAGATCCATATCCCCTCGGTCTATTCCGGCGGAATGGTGACGCTCGTCTCCTCGCTCAAGGGACAGGTGCTCGGCTTCGACCGGGACGAGAACGCGAAGGGCTGGGATATATTTCGAGCGCTCGTGCCTGGCGGCGTGCTTGATGAATTGGCCCGGTCGCTCAGATCGGCAACGCAGGGCATCGGCCACTTCTCCAAGACCTTCGATCATTTCGAAGAACTCTACGGCAAGGAGGCCGACACCATCATCAATGCGCATGGTGCCGGAGCCCACGCGCATTGATCATGCCGCTGGCACGTCGAATACCTCGCCGGCTCTAAGCGGCCTGAACCGCTCCTGCGGTATTTCGCGCTCGGCCAAGGCTGTCTTTAGCGCCTTGACCGGCGTCTCGATTGCCTCGTCGGTCAGCTGGAACGTCGCAAAGTGATGGCCGGCCACATAGGCAGCATTGGCAAGCTCCATTCCCATCACCGCTTCATCAGGATTCTGATGTTGGCCCTTCATGAACCAGCGCGGTTCATAGGTTCCGAAAGGCAGGACGGCGAGGCGAAAGGCACCATGCTTCTGCTGGGCAGCCCTGTAGTTGACGCCCCCATGAAAGCCCGTATCCCCGACATGGTAGATCTTCCCGGCGGTCGTTGACAGGACGAAGGCGGCCCAGAGCGCCATGCGACGATCCCCGGTGCCGCGTGCCGACCAATGATGCACCGGCTCGGCATCGATGCGGATGCCGGCAAGCGGGATGCGCTCGCCCCAATCCATCGCCGTCACCTGCATGGTGGGAACGGCGCGACGAATGATCGTATCGTTGCCAAGCGGCGTTACGACATGCGGCCGATGCCTCGCCTGCAGCCGCCTGAGCGTCGCGACATCGAGATGATCGTAGTGGTTATGCGAAACGAGAACGAGGTCGATCGGCGGCAGGTCGTCGAACGCGATACCGGGTGCCACGACGCGCTTCGGTCCGGCGAAGGCGAAGGGGCTGGCCCGATCGGACCATACGGGATCTGTCAGGATATTGAGCCCCGCGACCTGCACCAGCATCGTCGCGTGGCCGACCATGGTTACCCGCAGATCGTCGCCATCAACGCGCGCATCCGGCTTGGCCGGTACGAAGGGGCTCGGAACCGACTTCGGCCAGCGATCGCGGTTGCCGCCAAACTGCCATCGCATCAGATCTCGAAAACCGAGAGGCTCGATACCATCCGGATTGAAGAAATGCGTGCCGTCGAAGTGATCGGAGACAGGCCCTTGATAGTAGGGATTGCGTCTTTTGGCCGTAGGCATACAAAGCGATTCCGTTGCAGGGAAAGCAGATCTGGGATCGGGCGCGCGCTTTTGAAAGGTCGAAACGCCGTCTTTTCTCGGCCTTCCCTTGACTCGCGGCCCGTTTTCCTGTTTACCGCCGCTCAATCTGCGACGAGCTTCAAGACTCGAGCCACCGACCGGGACCCGTAGAGGTATAAAGAGATCCCGGAGGTCCACACCCGACAGCGCGATGCGCCCTCGGGTGCTTTTTGGCTATGCGTCTTGTTTTCGTCAAGGAAAAGCACAAGGTTTCCGTCTTCAGGAAATCACAAGGAAGAGCCGATGTTTGAGAACCTCCAGGACCGTCTTGGATCCATTCTGAATGGACTGACAGGCCGTGGCGCGCTTTCGGAAAGCGATGTTTCCGCAGCGCTGCGCGAGGTTCGCCGCGCGCTTCTGGAGGCTGACGTGGCGCTCGATGTCGTGCGCTCCTTTACCGATCGCGTCCGCGAAAAGGCCGTCGGCGCCGAGATCCTGAAGTCGATCAAGCCCGGCCAGATGGTCGTCAAGATCGTCCATGACGAGCTGATCGAGATGCTCGGCGGCGAAGGCGTCGGCGTCGACCTGCATGCGGCCGCCCCCGTCGTCATCATGATGGTCGGTCTGCAGGGCTCCGGTAAGACGACGACGACCGCGAAGATCGCCAAACGGCTCACCGACCGCGAGAAGAAGAAGGTGCTGATGGCGTCGCTTGATACGCGACGTCCGGCCGCCCAGGAGCAGCTGCGCCAGCTTGGTGTCCAGACTGGTGTCGACACGCTTCCTGTTATCGCTGGCCAGTCGCCGACCGACATTGCCGCCCGCGCCGTACAGGCAGCGAAACTCGGTGGCCATGACGTCGTCATCCTCGACACCGCCGGCCGCACGCATATCGACGAGCCCTTGATGGTCGAAATGGCCGACATCAAGAAGAAGTCGAATCCGCATGAAATCCTGCTGGTCGCGGACTCGCTGACCGGTCAGGACGCCGTCAACCTGGCGCGCAACTTCGACGAGCGCGTCGGCATCACCGGCCTCGTGCTCACCCGCATGGACGGCGATGGCCGTGGCGGTGCAGCACTTTCGATGCGCGCGGTGACAGGCAAGCCGATCAAGCTCATCGGTGTCGGCGAGCGTATGGGCGAACTCGAAGAGTTCCATCCCCGCCGTATTGCTGACCGCATCCTCGGCATGGGCGATATCGTTTCGCTCGTCGAGCGCGCCGCTGAAAACATCGACGCCGAGAAGGCGGCTGCCATGGCCGCCAAGATGGCCAAGGGCAAGTTCGATCTCAACGACCTCGCCGACCAGCTGCGCCAGATGCAGAAGATGGGTGGCATGGGCGGCATCATGAGCATGATGCCCGGCATGGCTGGGATGAAGGACAAGATGGCCTCGGCCGGTCTGAACGACAGCCTGTTCGGCCGTCAGCTCGCCATCATCGGCTCGATGACCAAGGCCGAGCGCGCCAACCCCGATATTCTCAAGCATTCCCGCAAGAAGCGCATCGCCGCCGGCTCTGGCACCGATGCCGCCGACATCAACAAGCTTCTGAAGATGCATCGCCAGATGGCGGACATGATGAAGATGATGGGCGGCAAGGGTAAGGGCGGCCTGATGAAGCAGATGATGGGTGGCCTTGCCGGCAAGATGGGCCTTGGTGGCCTTGGCGGTGGCATGCCCGATCTTTCGAATATCGACCCCAAGCAGCTCGAAGCGCTCCAGAAGCAAGCTGAAGCTGCCGGTCTAGGAAAGCCGGGCGGCGGGCTGCCCGGCCTCGGCGGTGGTGGTTTGCCGGGTCTGGGCGGCGCCAAGCTGCCGGGTCTCGGCGGTGGTTTCCCAGGCCTTCCCGGCCTGCCCAAGAAGAAGTGAAGGGGTCGCGTAGACAATGATTGATCCTGAAATCAAAGCCCAACTTTCGAACTATCGCCAGTCGATCGACAACATCGACGCCGCGCTGGTCCATATCCTGGCCGAACGCTTCCGCTGCACCAAAGAGGTCGGCGTTCTCAAGGCCAAGTACAAGTTGCCGCCGGCCGATCCGGCGCGCGAAGAATACCAGATCGAACGTCTCCGCCATCTGGCGAAGGATGCCAATCTGGATCCGGATTTCGCCGAGAAGTTCCTGAACTTCATCATCAAGGAAGTCATCCGGCATCATGAGCAGATCGCTGCAGACCACGCCGAAAACGGCGCCGCAGCAAAATGAACCATACCGCCGGATCAGGCGGTCCAGAAAAGTCCAAGGAGTAAAGAAAATGGCACTGAAAATTCGTCTCGCACGCGGTGGTTCCAAGAAGCGCCCGTACTACCACATCGTTCTCGCCGACGCCCGTTCGCCGCGCGATGGCCGCTTCCTCGAGAACCTCGGTTCCTGGAACCCGATGCTCGCCAAGGACAACGGCGCTCGCATCACGCTGAACAACGACCGCATCAAGCACTGGCTCGATCAGGGCGCACAGCCGACCGATCGCGTTCTGCGCTTCCTCAACGAAGCCGGCCTCGCAAAGCGCGATGCCAAGAGCAACCCGGAAAAGGCAAAGCCGGGCAAGAAGGCTCAGGAGCGCGCTGCTGAAAAGGCTCAGAAGGCCGCCGACGCTGCTGAAGCTGCTGCTTCCGCAGAATAATCGGGAACCTTCCCTTATCGAACGGGCGGCATGGCGACATGCCGCCCGTTTTCGTTTCCATTCCGCTGCACTTCGTTTAAGAGAAGCCCAGATTTGCGGCTTCATGTGAAGGACGTCATGCCAAAGCTTGAAAATCCGGTTCTGATGGCAACGATCGGTGGCGCCCAAGGCCTGCGCGGCGAAGTACGCGCTAAGGCCTATACCACCGATCCGACCGCGCTCGGCGACTACGGCAACCTGCACAGCCTTGATGGCCGCACCTTCGAGATTCTCGATATCCGGGAAATGAAGAACGTCGTCGTCGTCCGATTCCGCGGCATCAACGACCGCAATGCCGCCGAGGCGCTGAACGGACTGGAGCTCTACATCGAGCGCGACAACCTGCCGGACGAGGAGCTGGAAGAAGACGAATTCTTCTACGCCGATCTCGAGGGTCTGGAAGCGCTCGACGACCAGGGCGTCAGCTATGGCACCGTGACCGGCGTTTTCGACTTCGGCGCCGGCGATCTGCTGGAGCTCAAGGGTCCCGGCAAGCGCCCGGTATTGATCCCCTTCTCTGAAGCCTCGGTTCTCGACATCGACCTTGAAAGCGGCAGGATCACCATCGATCCGCTCGCCGCTGGCCTCGTCGATAGTGAGGATGACGCACCGAACTTCACGCCCGACAAGCCGAAAAAGAAGAAGTGAGGCCGTCGATGGCGTTTCGCGCGACCGTGCTGACCCTCTATCCGGAAATGTTTCCGGGCCATCTCGGCTACTCCCTCGCCGGGAAGGCGATGGAGCGTGGCCAATGGTCGCTCGATACCCTGCAGATCCGCGACTTTGCCACCGACAAACACCGCACTGTCGATGATACGCCCGCTGGCGGCGGCGCGGGCATGGTGCTCAAGCCCGATGTTCTCGCCCGCGCCATCGACAGCACTTCCGAGAACGACAGCCGCCCCCGGCTGCTGATGAGCCCGCGCGGAAAACCGCTGACGCAGGAACGCGTACGCGAGCTTGCTTCCGGCGATGGCGTCATCATCGTTTGCGGTCGCTTTGAGGGCGTCGATCAGCGCGTCATCGATGCGCGCGAGCTGGAAGAGGTCTCGATCGGCGACTACGTGCTGTCGGGCGGCGAACCGGCTGCACTCACCATACTGGATGCGATCGTCCGCATCCTGCCTGGCGTCATGGGCAATGATCTTTCCGGACTGCACGAGAGCTTCGAAGGCGGTCTGCTCGAGCATCCGCACTACACGCGCCCACAAGTATGGGAGGGCCGCGAGATTCCGGCGATCCTCACATCGGGCAATCACGGCGCGATCGAGAAATGGCGCCGCGAGCAGGCGTTGCAGCTGACCCGGGAACGACGCCCGGATCTGCTGGAAGAATGAAAAATGCCCGGCCAAAGCCGGGCATTCGAATTTCGGGTGTCAGTTGGTAGCGCCCACCGCAGAGCCGCGTGCGCTCGCGCGCAATGCGTAGTAGACAACGCCGCCGATGCCGACGCCGAAGAACCAGCCATAGGTCCCCCACCATTCCGGCAAGATCGACGTGAACGTCGGCAGGATCGATGAGAACAGCGAGCCGACCACGAAGGCGATGAAGGCATTCGTGTGCCAGCCATTCTGGAAGCGGAACTCGCCATTCTCCTGATAAAGATCCGCGACGTTCAGCTCACCCTTCCGGATCAGATAGTAGTCGACCATCATGATCCCGAAGATCGGGCCCATCGTCGAACCGATGAAGTTGACGAAGTGCGCGGCACCCGTTTCCCACGGCGCGAACGGATAGAGCACCAGCGCAATCAGGGCCGCAATCCAACCGCCCCGCTTGAAGCTGATCTGGCGCGGGAAGACATTCGAGAAATCGAAGGCCGGCGAGACGAAGTTGGCGACCACGTTGATGCCGAGCGTTGCAACGGCGAAAGTCAGTGCCGCAAGCAGTGCCAGGAACCAGTTGTCGAACTTCGCGGAGATCGCCTCCGGATGCAGCAGTACTTCGCCGTAGACGGTGAATGCAGCCGTGGTTGTCACGCCCGCGACGAGGCAGAAGGCGAGCAGGTTGATCGGCAGACCCCAGAGATTGCCCTTGCGCAAGGTCTTGGTGTCCTTGGTGTAGCGCGAGAAATCGCAGAAATTTAGGTAGAGAGCCGCAAAGTAGGTGATCCATGTCGCGGCAACCGCGGCAAGAGCCGCGAACGAGCCAGGCTCGCCGGCGATGCCGACTTCCTTCGTCCTCTCGAGCAGAACGTCGCGTGGGATCTCGCTGCCGAAGGAGAAGGTGCCGGCCTTGACGACAAGGTAAACCGCCAGGACAAGCATCATGATCCAGACAGCGGGCCCGGCCATGTCCTGAAACCTGCGCACGGTCTCCATGCCACGCTGGATGATCAGGAGCTGCAGGGACCAAACGACGACGTAGCAGATGACCTCAAGCGTGGAATGACCAAGCATGTGGCTATTCTGATGGAAGGCAAGCATGTTCTCGTTGCGGATGAGAAGAGCCACGATCGCGCCGGATGCCGCCGCCGTTTGCGCGCCGTACCAAAAGCAGGCGACGACGGCGCGCACGAGCGCCGGCGCATTGGCCCCGAACGTACCGAACGAGGCGCGGGCAAGAACCGGGAACGGCACACCCGTCTTGACGCCGGCGTTGCCGACGAGACTCATGAGGAAGAAGATGACGAGCGAGCCGAAGCCGATCGCAATCACGAAGTTGATAAAGCTGCCGCACAGCAGGAAAAGACTCGCTGCGAGATAATAACCCCAGAGGCTGTGAACGTCCGAGGTCCACACATTGAAAATACTGAAGGCGCCCCACTTCCTCTCCTGAGCGGGCGCCAAGTCCTCATTATAGAGCGAGGACGACGGATTACTTATTGTCATTCATTCCCCTCCAAAACTCCTCGGATCAACAATTTGACCCAAATGAGAATCTGCTCTCCTGTTGTGCATTTGACAAATATTTAATCAAATGAGTCACAGGCTTGATATCGTGCAGCACTGGCAAAAGCCCAGTTTGGCGGTCGGCACGGCGAAATTTCCGGGCCAAAGGGGTGACAAAGCCTGCGCAATGCGGTATGCGCACGCCCGGAATGGGAAAACTCCCATCAACCACGTAAAGAAAAACAGACGAATTCGCTCCTGCCCTCACCGGCAAATATCTGCGGCTCGACCAAGGATAGATCGTTCAGAGCGCTCTGGCTGTTGAACCAACAAAGAGGTTGAGTCATGAATATCATTCAGCAGCTTGAGGCCGAACAGGTCGCCAAGATCGAAGCCCAGCGCACGCTTCCGGAATTCTCCCCGGGCGACACCGTTCGCGTCAACGTCCGCGTCAAGGAAGGCAACCGTACCCGCGTACAGGCCTACGAAGGCGTTTGCATCGCTCGCTCTGGCGGCGGTCTGCAGGAGAACTTCACGGTTCGCAAGATCTCCTACGGCGAAGGCGTCGAGCGCGTATTCCCGGTCTGCTCCCCTGCTATCGAAAGCGTAGAAGTCGTTCGCCGCGGTAAGGTCCGTCGCGCGAAGCTCTACTACCTGCGTGATCGTCGCGGCAAGTCGGCTCGTATCGTCGAGAACACCGGCACCCGCGCTCGCAAGCTCAACGACGCCGAGCGTCAGGCCGTTGCCGAGGAAAAGGCACGCCTGGAAGCCGAAAAGGTTGCAGCAGCTCAGGCGCTCGCAGCCGAAAAGGCAGCACAGGAAGCTGCAGAAGCCAAGGCAGCAGCAGAAGCTGCCGCAGCGGCTGAGCCGGCAGCAGAATAAGTTTCAATCCTCAGGGGTTGTGGGAAAGGCGGCCTTCGGGTCGCCTTTTTTGTTGCTCGCAATAGCGCGCCGCTGGCAGGTCGGATCGAATAGCCGCGCCCAGCGCCATTGTCCGAAATTCCGAACAGCCCGTGCGGAATGCATGCTGTTATTGCAGAAGCCGGTCTGACCTATTTCTGCCCTGTCTTTAAACGGAGCAGATCATGTCCAATCTCGAAGAATCGGGCACATTCGCACTCGGCGACCACACGGTGGCGCGGCTTGGCTACGGGGCCATGCAACTTGCTGGCAAGGGCGTCTTCGGACCACCGAAGGATCGCGCCGAGGCGATCGCTGTGTTGCGCGAAGCGGTCGAAAGCGGAGTCAACCACATCGACACCAGCGACTTTTATGGCCCGCACATCACCAACCAGATCATCAGGGAGGCGCTGTATCCTTATCGGGATGATCTTGTGATCGTCACGAAGATCGGAGCAACGCGTGGGCCAGACGCGTCTTGGAATCCGGCCTTCTCGAAAGAAGCGCTGACGCAGGCGATTCACGACAACCTCACGAATCTCAGCCTCGAGGTGATCGATGTGGTCAATCTGCGGGCCATGTTTGACGTTCATGGCCCAGCGGAAGGATCTCTGGAAGAGCCCCTCACCGTCCTCGCCGATCTTCAGCGGCAGGGCCTCATCAGACACGTTGGCCTCTCCAATGTCACTGCCAAGCAAATCGCGGATGGCAGAAAGATCACCGAGATCGTTTGCATTCAAAACCAGTACAATCTTGCGTATCGCGGGGACGATACCCTGATCGAACAGCTCGCTGCGGAAGAGACAGCCTATGTGCCTTTCTTTCCGCTCGGGGGCTTCTCACCATTGCAATCGTCCACGCTGTCGGATGTCGCTGCGGAGCTTGACGCAACACCGATGCAGGTTGCTCTTGCGTGGCTTCTGCAGCGCGCGCCGAATATCTTGCTCATACCCGGCACCTCGTCACGCCTCCACCTCAAGGAGAACCTCGCGGTCGCCGATATCACCTTGCCCACCGAAGCCATTGAGAAACTGGATGGTATCGCGTCTCGCTGACGACATTTGCAATCTGTCCCGCAAAAATCTTTGCATGGAAGGGCGGTCTTTGGACCGCCTTTTCTGTTTTTGAATGGCGACATACGGCAATTCTCTTGCCATCCGCTTCGCAACTATGACAGGTTTCGCGGACTATATTTCGGGGAGATATTTAATGCCGTTCCGCCGCACCGTCCTTGCAGGACTGACTGCTCTCATCCTGTCGCCGCTGGCGACGTTGGCCGCCGACCTTCCCGATCTCAAGGGCAAGACGGTCGTCGTCGTCACCGAGAACGCCTATCCGCCGCTACAGTTCGTCGATCCGAAGTCGGGCAAGGCGATCGGCTGGGAATATGATGCGATGAACGAGATCGCCAAGCGGCTGAACTTCAAGGTCGAGTATCAGAACACCAGCTGGGACGCGATGATCCAGGCTGTCTCCGACAACCAGTACAACATCGGCATGACCGGCATCACCATCAAGGATGACCGGAAGGCCAAGGTCGACTTCTCCGATCCCTACATGCGCTCGCAGCAGTTCATGCTGGTGCGCGGCGACGAAAGCCGCTTCACCGACGCCAAGACCTTCGGCGCCTTCAATGACGGCCTCGTCGGCGCGCAGCCGGGCACCTCGCCTTTCTACACCGCCGTCTACGAAATCCTTGATGGCAACGAGCAAAACCCGCGCGTCAAGCTCTTCGAAACCTTCGGCGCCACCGTCCAGGCGCTCAAGGCCGGCGACGTCGACGTGGTGCTGACCGACAGCGTCGCTGCCAAGGGTTATGTCGACGCCTCGAACGGCGGCCTGAAGGTCATCGGCGGTCCGCTCGGCACCGAGGATTTTGGTTTCATCTTTCCGAAGGGCTCCGATCTCGTCGCCCCGGTCAATGCCGCAATCGCAAGCCTGAAGGCCGACGGCACCTTCGACGCGCTGAACAAGAAGTGGTTCCTCGACTACAAGATGGGCGAATGATCCCGTCTTCGGTTAACGCGTGATGGCTCCGCAACCAGCCCCTGGCGGGCATGTTAAGGGCGACTACCCCTGGTGGCTGGTCGCCCTTGTCGCGATCGGCATCGTCCTTGCCGTCGTCATCATCGCCAACGACATCTATGCGCAGGTCTTCCGCACCGTCTTCAATGGCGTCGGCGTTACCATCTTCGTGACGCTGGTGGGCTTTGCGCTGGCGACCCTTCTCGGCCTCGGCGTCGCGTTGCTCGGATTGTCCGACAGTGTCGCGCTCCGCCAGATCTCACGCTTCTATGTCGAAGTCATCCGCGGCGTGCCGATGCTGGTGCTGCTGTTCTATGTCGCCTTCGTCGGCGCGCCCGGCATCGTCGCCGCCTTCAATTTCCTGACCAGTCCGCTGATCCAGGCCGGCCTCAGCGAGCCTGTGATGGTGCGCGACTTCTCGCTGATGTGGCGGGCCATCATCGCGCTGATGATCGGCTACTCCTCCTTCATCGCGGAAGTCTTCCGTGCCGGGATCCAGTCGGTCGATCACGGCCAGATCGAAGCCGCCAAGGCGCTCGGCCTGTCGCGCTATCACCGCTTCCGCTTTGTGGTCTTCCCGCAGGCGATCAGGGTGATCTTCCCGCCGCTGTCGAACGATTTCGTGGCGATGGTCAAGGACTCGTCGCTGGTGTCGGTGCTCGGCGTGTCCGACATCACCCAGATGGGCAAGATCTATGCCTCCGGCTCGTTTCGCTTCTTTGAAACCTATTCGATCGTCACCTATATCTACCTCATCCTGACAATCGGTTTGTCGCTTGCACTGAGGCAGGTCGAGAAACGGATGCGCGGGAAAGACCGGCGTTAGCGGCCGAATGATTCGAATTGCCGCCGTCGCGAAAAATTGGTATGTGACAGCGCATGGAATCCAAGTTCAGTTGCATTGGGGCGCATATTTTCGTGCTGCAGGATCACTACCGCCTGCCGGCACGTTTCTTTGCGGCCGTTTCCGGTGCCCTCAACAGCCGACTTCGTTGATCGAATGACGGCCCGGCGGGCCTCACCGCCACCAACTCCATTTTTCCATACGCATCCAAGAACGGACCTACCGCCATGAGCGCACCGCGTACCCTTTACGACAAGATCTGGGACGACCACCTGGTCGATCAGCAGGACGACGGCACCTGTCTTCTCTACATCGACCGCCACCTGGTCCACGAAGTCACCTCGCCGCAGGCCTTCGAAGGCCTGCGCATGACTGGCCGCAAGGTTCGCGCGCCGGAAAAGACGCTGGCTGTGGTCGACCACAACGTCCCGACGTCGCCTGATCGCCATCTCGGCATCAAGAACGAAGAGAGCCGTATCCAGGTCGAGCAACTCGCCATCAACGCCGCCGAATTCAATGTCGAGTACTACTCGGAAAACGACAAGCGCCAGGGCATCGTCCACATCATCGGACCGGAACAGGGCTTCACCCTGCCCGGCATGACGATTGTCTGCGGCGACAGCCACACCTCGACGCATGGCGCCTTCGGCTCGCTCGCCCATGGCATCGGCACGTCTGAGGTCGAGCACGTGCTCGCCACCCAGACGCTGATCCAGAAGAAGGCGAAGAACATGCTGGTGCAGGTCGACGGCGTCCTGCCGGCTGGCGTCACCGCCAAGGATATCGTTCTCGCCATCATCGGTGAAATCGGCACCGCAGGCGGCACCGGCTACGTCATCGAATACGCCGGCGAAGCCATTCGCGCGCTGTCGATGGAAGGCCGCATGACCATCTGCAACATGTCGATCGAAGGCGGCGCCCGCGCCGGCCTGATCGCACCCGATGAAACCACCTTCGACTACATCAAGGGCAAGCCGCGCGCGCCGAAGGGCGAGGCGCTGGAACAGGCAATCGCTTACTGGAAGACCCTGAAGTCGGACGAAGGCGCGCATTTCGACCGCGTCGTGAAGCTCAACGCCGCCGAACTGCCGCCGATCGTATCCTGGGGCTCTTCGCCGGAGGACGTCATTTCCGTTCAGGGCGTCGTTCCGAACCCTGATGAAATCCCGGAAGAGACGAAGCGCGCTTCCAAGTGGCGTGCGCTTGATTACATGGGCCTGAAGCCCGGCACCCCGATCACCGAGATCAACATCGACCGCGTCTTCATCGGCTCCTGCACGAACGGCCGCATCGAAGACCTGCGCGCTGTTGCCAAGGTCGTCGAGGGCAAGACCGTTGCCTCGACCGTCAACGCCATGATCGTTCCGGGCTCCGGCCTCGTGAAGGAGCAAGCGGAGAAGGAAGGCCTCGACAAGATCTTCAAGGCAGCCGGTTTTGACTGGCGCGAGCCCGGCTGCTCCATGTGCCTCGCCATGAACGACGACCGCCTGAAGCCCGGCGAACGTTGCGCCTCGACCTCGAACCGCAACTTCGAAGGCCGCCAGGGCTTCAAGGGTCGTACGCACCTGGTGTCTCCAGCGATGGCCGCCGCAGCGGCGATCGCCGGCCACTTCGTCGATATCCGCGAGTGGAACTAAGCATAAGGGCCTCCCCTTTCGGAAACGAGGGGGAGGCTATCTCGGCAGACACCGGACGTATTCGGTGCGACAATAGCCGCGTTCGACCCCTTGGCTCCTTTCAGGTGAGCATATGAGCGCCGCAAAACCCTCCACCAAACGACGCCTGCTTCTTCTTCGTCACGCCAAATCCGCATGGCCGGAGGACGTGGCCGACCACGACCGCCCGCTGGCCGGCCGTGGAGAAAAGACAGCGCCATTGATGGGCCGCTACCTCGCGCGTGAAAAGCTTATTCCCGATCTCGTGCTTGTATCGTCCGCGCGCCGCACGCAGCAGACCTGGAAACTCGTCGCCAAAAAGCTGCCGCCCTCGATCGCAAAGCAGGATTCGGAGGACTTGTACGAAGCCTCTGCGGCGAAGATCGCTGCCGTCGTACAGTCGATCGATCCATCGGTCCGGACCCTCATGCTGATCGGACACAATCCCGGTTTTCAGGATCTTGCGGATGGCCTGATCGGTGCAGGCGACCCGGAGGCATGTGTTGGCATCAGGGAGAAATTCCCGACAGCCGCACTTGCCGTCATCGAGTTCGATGTGGATCGCTGGAAAGGGCTAAAGCCAAAGAGCGGCACACTGGAGCGGTTCGTCACGCCGCGTTCGCTCGCCTGAGCGAAAACTGCGTCTCCCTCCTCCCCGCATAGAGAGGAGGGAGCGCAAAGTTCAGATCAGAAATTGGCCGTGTACGGATCCGGCCCCATGCGGGCGCTCTTGTCGTCAAGCTTGGCAATCGCCGCCATGTCGGCTGCATCCAGCTTGAAATCGAAGACCTTGAAATTCTCCTCAATGCGCGACGGCGTCACCGACTTCGGAATGACGACGAGACCGCCGTCGATGTGCCAACGGATGATGACCTGCGCGGGTGTCTTTCCGTGCTTCCTGGCGATCTCGCCAATCGTCGCATCGGCGATCAACTTGCCCTGACCGAGCGGGCTCCAGGATTCGGTGGCAATGTTCAGCTTCTTGTGCGCTTCCTGCGCCGCCCGCTGCTGGAAATCCGGATGCAGCTCGATCTGGTTGATGACAGGGACGACACCTGTATCGCCGATGATCTGTTCGAGATGGTCGGGATAGAAGTTGGAAACGCCGATCGAACGAGCGCGGCCCTCTTCCCGGATCTTCACGAAGGCCTTCCAGGTTTCGCGATAGAGCGCACGCTGCGGCGACGGCCAGTGGATGAGGTAGAGATCGACATAATCAGTACCGAGCTTCCTCAGGCTGCCTTCGAAGGCGCGCATGGTCGCGTCGTAGCCCTGGTCGGTGTTGCGGAGCTTGGTGGTGACGAAAATGTCCTTGCGATCGAGGCCGGACGAGCGGATGCCCTCGCCGACGCCTTCCTCGTTGTCGTAGCCGGACGCCGTGTCGATGTGGCGATAGCCGGCGGCAATGGCCGTGCGCACCGTCGGTGCCGCAATCTCCTGGGGCGTCTGCCACACGCCGAGACCGACCTGGGGAATGGAATGTCCGTCATGGAAAGTGATGATGGGTTGCTGTGCCACAATATGTCTCCGTAATTTTGAAGAATTGGACGAGGCATGATTGAATCCGCTTCTTGCGGATTTCCCTGCGCGCATTTCAGCCGTGCGCCGGTCGAAAGGGCATATAGGTAAGCGGGACTGGTTTATCACCCCCGAGCGTCAAAGAACACGAACGACAGTGTCTCTGCGCATGAAGGGCAGAAGACGCTGCATATCGCGCGGATGAACGGCGACGCAGCCGGCGGTCGGCTCGTAACCCGGCCTGATCAGATGGAAGAAAATCGCGGAGCCCCGATTGCGCGCCCGAGCCGTGACGTTCCAGTCGAGCACGAGGCAGATGTCGTAGAGGCCGTCCTTGCGCTTCATCTCCTCATGGCTGCGGCCGAAGGGCGCCCGGACCAGGCGATTGTAATTGGCGTCGTCCGGCTGGTCGCACCAGAGCATATCCTCACGGATGCGGCGAATTGCAAGCGGCGTCTCCAGATGTGTGGGCCGGTCGCCGCGGCGGAAGCCGGAAAGCAGCTTCATCGAGGCGATAGGGGTGGCGCCATCTCCCTCGCGCTTGAGAACCGTTCGGCCTGAACGACCGATCGCTGCAGGCACCCTGAGGGCGCCGAACTGGATCAAAGCCCTGCTTTTTTGCCGGGCGCAGGACGAACGAGGAGGGTCGTCGACTTTATCCGCGTCGGACGCCTTGTTTTCTCCATTTTTCTCACATGTGTTTGCGATTGCTAGGTTTGTGATTGAAATCACATAGCATCGTATACGACAACAGCTCGGTCACCCGATCTTTGCCAATGCCGGAAAATTGGCGTAGGAGTGAGGGACCGTAGGCGAGGGAAAGAGCCGCATGACCGCACGCACCATTCTCTTGGTGGATGATGATGACGACCTCCGCGAGACACTCACGGAGCAGCTTTCGCTCTATGACGAATTCACGGTCCTCCAGGAAACGACAGCGGCCAAGGGTGTCGAGCGCGCGCGATCAACGCCGATCGACCTGTTGATCATGGATGTGGGCCTGCCTGACATGGACGGCCGCGAAGCCGTGAAGCTGCTGCGCAAGGGCGGCTTGAAAGCCCCGATCATCATGCTGACCGGCCATGACACGGACTCGGATACGATCCTGGGCTTGGAGGCTGGCGCCAACGACTACATCGCGAAGCCCTTCCGCTTTGCCGTCCTGCTTGCCCGCATCCGCGTGCAGCTGCGGCAGCACGAGCAGAGCGAGGACGCCACCTTCAATGTCGGCCCCTACGTCTTCAAGCCGAGCCAGAAGCTCCTGACGATGGACAGCGGGCAGAAGATCCGTCTGACCGAAAAGGAAGCCGCGATCATTCGCTACCTCTATCGCGCGGAGCAAAAGGTCGTCACCCGTGACGTGCTGCTGGAAGAGGTGTGGGGTTACAATTCGGGGGTGACGACACACACCCTGGAAACCCACGTTTACCGTCTCCGCCAGAAGATCGAACGCGATCCCTCCAACGCCGAGATTCTGGTAACGGAAAACGGCGGCTACAAGATCATACCGTAGCATGGCCCTAAACGACGACATCAGGCTACTGTCGCAGCTGCCGCTGTTCCACGGCATGTCCGAGGATCAGCTGCGTCTGATCGCCTTTGGTGCGGATCGCCGCGTCATGTCGGCCGGCCAGATGCTCTTCCGCGAGGGCTCGCCGGCAGAAAGCGCTTATGTGATCCTCAGCGGCAATGTCGAACTCAGCCGCACCGGTCGCGACGGTCAGCCCGAGATCCAGAACACCGTCGGACCCGGCACGCTTCTATCCGAACTTGCCCTGATCACCTTGGTCGAACGCAAGTTTACGGCCGTTGCAACGGAAGACACGAGCATCATCCGCATCACACGCTCGCTCTTCCATCGGTTGATCGAGGAGTATCCGGATGCAGCCCGGCTGATCGAAAGCCGCATCCGCGACAATATTGCCGAGCTTGCGGCCCGAGCCGCGGCCCAGCTTCACCGCTTTATCTGACAGATCAGAGATTGAAGTGCGCCGTGACAGGCACGTGGTCGGACGGCCGCTCCCAGCCGCGCGCTTCCTTCAGGATGTCGATGCGCTGCAGGTGTGGCCCAAGATCCTTTGAGCTCCAGATGTGGTCAAGGCGACGGCCGCGATCGGCCGCTTCCCAGTCCTTGGCGCGATAGCTCCACCAGGTATAGAGCTTTTCGTTCTCAGGCACGTGCTGCCGCATAAGGTCGAGCCAGGCGCCGCGCTGCATCACCTCGAGAAGGCCCTCTGTCTCCACCGGCGTGTGGCTGACGATCTTCAGCAACTGCTTGTGGGACCAGACGTCATGCTCAAGCGGAGCGATGTTGAGGTCGCCGACAAGGATTGATGATGTATTCGCCTCACCATTTGCCTTGAGCTGCTTCATTTCCTCGATGAAGTCGAGCTTGTGGCCGAACTTCGGATTGATCTCCCGATCCGGTTCGTCGCCTCCGGCCGGCACGTAGAAGTTATGCAGCCGAATACGCCGGCTACCGCGCTCGAAGATGGCCGAGATGTGCCGCGCGTCGCCGACGTTGCAATAGTCCTGCCGGTGGTACTCGACCAACGGAACGCGCGATGCGATGGCAACACCATGATAGCCCTTCTGACCATGGATGATGATGTGTTCGTAGCCCATCGCGCGCAATGGCGAGGCAGGAAACAAGTCGTTCGGAACCTTCGTTTCCTGGAAGCAAAGGATGTCTGGCTTATGTTTGAGGACGAATTGCTCGACGATCGGCATGCGCAGCCGCAGAGAGTTGATATTCCACGTCGTAACC
Source organism: Rhizobium sp. IBUN (assembly GCF_000510625.1). Classification (NCBI taxonomy): domain Bacteria; kingdom Pseudomonadati; phylum Pseudomonadota; class Alphaproteobacteria; order Hyphomicrobiales; family Rhizobiaceae; genus Rhizobium; species Rhizobium sp. IBUN. Next base: position 325,793 of record NZ_AZNV01000001.1, on the reverse strand, counting down.
GAGAAGCTCATTCCATCGTTGCCTTTCAAAACCGGACGAACTGGCTTTAGAGCAAAGGCTTTGCCGATGGAACGGATGCGCGCAAAGAAAAACGCCCCGCGAGATCGCGAGGCGTTCTTCTCATAAAACAGCTGAAATCAATCTCGGTAAGCGGCCGTTCCCGGGATTACCTCGTACGGTACCCTGAACACCTTGTCGTCGAACTGGACGCCAGTCTTGACGTTGAACACCATCACCGAAGTGTCTTTGCCCTGATTGTCGGTAATCGTCCACTGGCGGAGATCGTAGGTCTTCGGGTCGAACATCATCGTAATTGTCGAGTTACCGAAGATCGTGTTGTTGCCAAGGGCGATCGTCGTCAGGTCGGATTCCTGCTTCACGCTCTTCACCGAGCCGGCCGAGAGATCGATCCGTTGCGCCAGCAGCAGGCTGAGCGGCGTCTTCGACAATGGGTAGAGATCCCACGTCTTGAGCTTCATATTTCCAACAGCGACGTTCTTGCCGTCCGCGATGACACGGATCGGTGACGGATTGTCATAGTTGAAGCGCAGTTTGCCGGGGCGCTGAATGTAGAACTTTCCGCCGGTCTGCTCGCCACGCGGGCCGAATTGAACGAATTCGCCCTGCATCGTAGCGACGCTCGAAAAGTGATCCGCGATCGCCTGCGCGGTGCTGGCACCTGAAGCAGCGGATGCCGCTTGCGCATAGGCAGCAATCGGAATCGCAGACGCCGCAGCGGCGGCCAGCGAGCCGAGAAGATGGCGCCGGCTCAGCGAGATGCGATCCAAGATGGAATCGGAGTTGTTCATCTATGTCTCCTTTATGCAATTCGAATGCTGCGGAAACGCGGCGCCTTCATGGCGTAGTTCGCAGACCTGCATAAACTAACGGTTTCAGCGCGATCAGGTTTCCGTGATCCCGGCGTCATTTCGATCGCTGTCGACCTCAACGGTCCAGAATATCGTCTTCGGTCGGAACCAGGATCTCGCGTTTTCCAGCATGGTTGGCGGGACCGATGATGCCTTCCTGCTCCATCCGCTCGATCAGTGATGCGGCGCGATTGTATCCAATGCCAAGTCTACGCTGAATATACGACGTTGACGCCTTTCCGTCACGCAGAACGATGGCGACAGCCTGGTCGTACGGATCGTCGGAATCGGAGAGATTGGACGTCCCTGCCGGACCGCCGCCGTAGTCGCCATCTTCGTCGTCATCGGCGGTGATGGCGTCGAGATATTGCGGCGAGCCCTGAGTCTTCAGATAGGAGACAATCTCCTCCACTTCCATGTCGGCAACGAACGGACCATGGACGCGCTGAATGCGCCCGCCGCCGGCCATATAGAGCATGTCACCCATGCCGAGCAGCTGCTCGGCGCCCTGCTCTCCGAGGATGGTGCGGCTGTCGATCTTCGACGTCACCTGGAAGGAGATGCGCGTCGGGAAGTTTGCCTTGATCGTGCCCGTGATGACATCGACGGACGGACGCTGGGTCGCCATGATGACGTGGATGCCGGCCGCGCGTGCCATCTGCGCCAGGCGCTGCACCGCACCTTCGATATCCTTGCCGGCGACCATCATCAGGTCGGCCATCTCGTCGATAATGACGACGATGTAAGGCATGGGCTGCAGGTCGAATTCTTCCGTCTCGTACATCGCTTCGCCGGTATGGCGGTCGAAACCGGTCTGGACAGTGCGCGAGATCACCTCGCCCTTGGCAAGCGCCTGCTCGACGCGGCTGTTGAAGCCGTCGATATTGCGGACGCCGATCTTCGACATCTTCTTGTACCGCTCTTCCATCTCGCGGACGGTCCACTTGAGCGCAACGACTGCCTTCTTCGGATCCGTCACCACAGGCGAGAGAAGGTGCGGAATGCCGTCGTAGACGGACAATTCGAGCATCTTCGGATCGATCATGATCAGGCGGCACTGCTCCGGCGTCATGCGGTAGAGCAGTGACAGGATCATGGTGTTGATGGCGACCGACTTACCGGAACCGGTCGTACCGGCAACCAGCAAGTGCGGCATCTTCGCCAGATCAGCAATCACGGCCTCGCCGCCGATCGTCTTGCCGAGTGCCATGGCAAGCTTGGCCTTGGAGCCCTCGAAGTCGCGGGAAGCGATGAGTTCACGCAGATAGACGGTTTCCCGCGTGGAGTTCGGCAGTTCGATGCCGATCGCGTTGCGACCCGGCACGACGGCGACGCGGGCAGCGATCGCGCTCATCGAACGGGCAATATCGTCGGCAAGGCCGATAACGCGGGACGACTTGATGCCCGGCGCAGGTTCCAGTTCGTAAAGCGTGACGACCGGACCGGGGCGAACGTGGATGATCTCGCCCTTGACGCCGAAATCCTCGAGCACGCCCTCGAGCATGCGCGCATTCTGTTCCAGCGCGTCGGCAGATAGTGTCGAATCTCGCACGACATTCTTCGGTTCCGCGAGCAGGTGCATCGACGGAAGCTGGAAGCCTTCAGGACGAATGAACGACCCCTGCTGCTCCCGTTCGAGACGCGCACCAGGTTTCGGCCGCGCCGGAGGCTGCACGACGCGCGGTTCCGCGCGCCCGGTCGCCTTGGCCGGCGCGCGCATCATCCAGTCATCGTCATCGGGCAGGATATCGGCCGGCCGCGGCGGCATGTCGTCGAAAGGCAGATCGTCGTCATCGTCATCATCATCAAGCGAAACGGACGGAGTAGAAACAACGCGGCGCTGCGAGGCAGCGCGCGGCTCCATTGATGGCTCCATGCGATCGCCACGCCCGGCCGGCGCCTTGGCGCGAACCGGCTCGTGCAGCTTGCCAAACTCGTCGTCGTTGAAGTCGTACGGCGACTCGAAATCATCCTGCCGGCGCTTGCGCGGACCCATGCCGAGCAGCCGGCGTATTCGGGCCTGGCTCATGTACCAGGCGTGCGTCAGCGCACCGAAGGCAAGCCAGCCGCCTTCATCGTCATCTTCATCTTCGTCGCCGACCGAGCGCAGCTTGGAGCGAGTGCTTGCGTAGGCTTCCTCGGCTTCCTCTTCATCGTCCTCGCTGCGACCGACGATGCCGGCAGCAAACAGCATCATCCAGACGGTCGGGACAGCGAATACGCAACCGACGGCAGTCGCAAAAGCGCCCGTCGGATAGGCACCGACGAACAAGGCAGGAAACCGCAGGATCATGTCGCCGATAACGCCGCCGATGCCATTCGGGATCGGCCAGGTGAGCGGTGGCGGGAAGCAGCCAATAACGGCGGAGGAGAGCACGGAACCCAAGGCCCAGGCTGCGGCGCGCGCGGGAATGCGGCTGAAACGCCTGCCTGAGATCAGAGCGAGAGCCCAAGCGACAACCGGCAGAAGCGCCACGACGCTGGCCAGGCCAAAGAATTGCATGGCGATGTCGGCGAACGCGGCGCCGCCATAACCCAGGATGTTCGTCGGTTGGTTTCCGGTCGCATAGGAATAGCTCGGGTCCGCGACGTTCCAGGTCGCGAGCGCTGCGACCGCCAATGCGAGCAGCAGGAAGATGGCGAAGCCAAAAAGGGTCTGCGCCTGCCGGAACATGAAACCCGAGAGGGAAAAACGGTCCGGCCGGCCATCCATTGCTGGCGATGTGCTTCTTGCCATGTGTGTACCCGTCCAATGCGTGAGAGCGTTCGAATCGCCAAGCGTCTGCGCTCAGTACCTTCGCCCCACCTAATCAGAGGACAGTTAAAGCGGTATTAACCATGCCGCCCCCACATCTTGCAGCGGAAAATAAAAAAGCCCGAACCTATGGAGGTCCGGGCCAAGAGCGGTCTACTCGGATGAATAGGCCGCGACGGGCTGTTCAGCGGCGCCGGCTTGCGCGAGCGCCGCAATGCCTTGATTACGCGTGGTAAGCGGCCTCGCCGTGAGTCGAAAGGTCGAGACCTTCGCGCTCGGCTTCAACAGAGACGCGCAGACCGATGACGACATCAACAATCTTGTAGAGGATCAGGGAACCGATACCCGACCATGCGATCGTTGTCAGGACGCCCTTCAGCTGAGCGAAGACCTGCGTCGCCGTGCCCGGATAGCCGGCGGCGAAATCGGCCGTCGAGTAGTCGACAATGCCTGCCCCGCCGAGTGCCGGGTTGACCAGGATACCGGTGCCGATGGCGCCAAGGATACCACCGATGCAGTGGACGCCGAAGACATCAAGCGAGTCGTCGTAGTTGAACTTGTTCTTCACGACGTCAACGAAGAAGTAGCAGACCGGCGAGACGATGAGGCCGAGAACGATCGAACCCATTGGGCCGGCGAAGCCAGCTGCCGGGGTAACGGCAACGAGACCAGCGACAGCGCCCGAAGCTGCACCGAGCATTGAAGCCTTGCCGCGGGTGAAGTTTTCAACGAGGCACCAGGACACAGCGGCAGCAGCCGTTGCGACAAAGGTGTTGATCATCGCGAGCGAGGCGTAGGCATTTGCTTCGAGGTTCGATCCGGCATTGAAGCCGAACCAGCCGACCCACAGAAGCGAAGCACCGACCATCGTGAGGGTCATGGAGTGCGGTGCCATGATTTCCTTCTTATAGCCCGTGCGCTTGCCGAGCATGATGGCGCCGATCAGACCGGCAATACCGGCATTGATGTGGACGACCGTGCCGCCGGCGAAGTCGAGCGCTCCGTAGGAGAAGATCAGGCCAGACGGCGAGGTGTAGGAGCTTGGGCCACCCCAGAACCAGACCATGTGTGCCATCGGGAAGTAGACGAAAGTGACCCACAGAACCACGAACAGCATGACGGCCGAGAACTTGATGCGCTCGGCAAAGGCGCCGACGATCAGGGCTGGCGTGATGCAGGCGAAGGTCATCTGGAAGCAAACGAAGGTCAGCTCGGGAATTGCAACGCCCTTCGTAAAGGTCTCTGACAGGGTGGTCGTGTCGACGCCTGCAAGGAATGCCTTCGAGAAGCCGCCGACGAAGCTGTTGAGCGAACCGCCGTCCGTAAAGGCCAGCGAATAGCCGTAGGTAACCCAGATGATCATGACCACGGCCGTGATCATGAAGACCTGCATGAGAACGGAAAGCATGTTCTTGGCGCGGACGAGGCCACCGTAGAACAGGGCGAGGCCCGGAATTGTCATCAGCAGGACAAGCACGGTGGAGATGAGCATCCACGTGTTGTCACCCTTGTCGACCGTCATCGCAGGAGCAGCAGCGGCGGCAGCAGGCGCAGCGGTCGTGGCGGCATCCTGCGCGAAGGCGGCAACCGGCGCGAGCAGCGCGGCAGGCGCAGCAGCAAGCCGCGCATATGTGGAGGAAAATTTCGAGATTGACATTGAAAGAGGCTCCCTTGCTCTGCCGCTCTTACAGCGCTTCTGTGTCGGTTTCGCCGGTGCGGATGCGCACGGCATGGTCGATCGAATAAACGAAGATCTTGCCATCGCCGATCTGGCCGGTCTTGGCGGATGACACGATGGCCTCAACGGCCTTGTCGACGAGTTCGGAAGCAACCGCGATTTCGATCTTGAGCTTCGGCAGGAAGCTCACCGCATATTCGGTGCCGCGATAAATCTCAGTATGCCCCTTCTGGCGCCCGTAGCCCTTCACTTCGGTCACGGTCAGGCCCTGGATGCCGATCGCCGTGAGGGCTTCGCGCACCTCGTCCAGCTTGAACGGCTTGATAATGGCCATCACAATTTTCATCTGGTTTCCCATCCTTCGTTATCCTCGGCGCGGAGCCGACTCTCCTTGCCGCTGACGTTCACGAACAGCGACCGGGGATATACATTCAAGGAGCGTGCCAGATTCCCACGAGGAAGCTAACCTATTGAAATATAATGGTTATATAAAGCGGCACTAATAAACAGGCAAATGACTGCCCAATAATCGCTCAAAAAATACCCAAATGAACAAATGTGCCTACAATTTATTCATTTGCCCTTTTACGAATCAGCCCCTCCTGCGCCACCGACGCAATCAGGGTACCGTCCCTCGTAAACAAGCTACCGCGAGTGAGGCCCCTCGCGCCGGAAGCCGAAGGACTGTCCTGCGTATAAAGAAGCCAATCGTCGAGTTTGGTTGGCCGATGGAACCACATCGAGTGATCGAGGCTCGCAACCTGGATCGTCTGATCGAAGATCGACGTTCCATGCGGATAAAGCGATGTATCGAGCAGGGTCATGTCGGAAAGATAAGCCAGGATCGCCGCCTGATAATAGCGATCGTCGGGAACCGGCCCCGTCGCCCGCACCCAGACATGCTGAACCGGATCGAGCTTCTCATCCGAGAAATAATGAGTCAGCGATATCGGCCGGATCTCGATCGGCCGTTCACGCTCCCAATACTTGCGAATCGGTGCCGGCGCGTTGGCAAGAAACTGTGCTGCGATCTGCCGTTCATCGAGCAGCTTCTCAGGAGCGGGAACATCCGGCATGAGGATCTGGTGGCCGAAGCCGGGCTCCTCGATCTGGAATGAGGCAGAGAGAGCGAATATCGCCTCTCCATGCTGGATGGCGACGGCGCGGCGTGTATTGAAACTCGACCCATCGCGGATCCGCTCGACCTGATAGACGATCGGCACCGAAGGATCGCCAGGGCGCATAAAATAGGCGTGCAGCGAATGTACAATGCGGTCGCGCGCCACCGTGCGCTGTGCTGCCATCAGGGCCTGTGCGATCACCTGACCGCCAAAAACACGCTGCCAACCAACCTGCGGGCTGCGTCCACGAAAGATGTCGACCTCGATCGGTTCAAGGTCCAGCGTGGAAAGCAGCGTCTCCATCGCAGTTGGTTTTTCGGTGTCACGCGTCATTTTGTATAGCTCCGGACGGTAGGAAGTGCGGCAGCGATGATCTATATAGATCAATACGATATTCACAAGAAACGGAACGAAACTCCATGCGGGACATGCTGGTTGTAGGCGCAGGTTATGTCGGTCTTTCCGCGGCCGTAGCGGTCAAGCAGGCAGCACCTCATCTCGATATCGCGGTCGTCGAGGCAGCACCTGCGGGCGTCTGGCAGAAGGACATGCGTGCCTCGGCGATTATCGCCGCCGCCACCCGGATGCTCGAGGTTTTCGGCATCTGGGATGAGATCGAGCCCGAGGCGCAGCCGATCACCAAGATGATCGTTACCGATTCGAAAACCGCAGATCCCGTACGGCCGGTTTTCCTGACCTTCGATGGCGAAGTGGAGGATGGACGGCCCTTCGCGCACATGATTTCGAATGTCACGCTCGTGCGGGCGCTGCGGGGCGCATGCGAGCGTCTTGGCATCGAAATTCGCCACGGCTTCAGCGCAACCGGTCTCTCCGTGGAAGATACGCACGCAACCGTCACCGCCTCGGATGGCAGCGTGTTGGAAGCCCGACTTGTTGTCGCCTGCGACGGCGTCCGCTCACACTTAAGGGATCTGGCAGGCATCAAGACCGTGTCCTGGGATTATGGTCAGTCGGGAATTGTCACAACGGTCGAGCATGAGCGTCCGCATCACGGCTGCGCGGAAGAGCATTTCCTTCCGTCTGGCCCGTTTGCGATCCTGCCGCTGAAAGGAAATCGCTCTTCGCTCGTCTGGACGGAGCCAACGTCGGAAGCAAACCGTCTCGTCACGTCCGACGATCTCATCTTTGAAGAGGAACTGGAGCGCCGCTTCGGTCACAAGCTTGGCACGTTGAGGACTGTCGGTGACAAGCGCGCCTTCCCGCTCGGATTGACGCTGGCGCGGGCATTCGTCGCTCCGCGTGTAGCGCTCGCCGGCGATGCGGCCCATGGCATCCATCCGATTTCCGGCCAGGGCCTGAACCTCGGCTTCAAGGATGTCGCAGCCCTTGCCGAAACCGTTGTCGAGGCCGATCGGCTTGGCCTTGATATCGGCTCGATCAACATTCTCGAGCGGTATCAGGTATGGCGTCGCTTTGACACCTTCCGTATGGGCGTCACGACCGACGTACTCAATCGGCTCTTTTCGAATGACCTGGCGCCGCTGCGCATCGCCCGCGATTTTGGCCTCGGCGTCGTCGATCGGCTTCCCGGCCTGAAGTCGTTCTTCATCGGCCAGGCGGCAGGCACCACAGCCAAGGACAATCCTCGCCTGCTCGCAGGACAGACGATCTAGTCAGTCGTCCAGTCCACGGGCCTCCGAGACCAGCATGATCGGAATGCCATCACGGATCGGATAGGCGAGGCGCGCCTTCTCCGACACGAGTTCATTGTGTTCGCGGTCGTAAGTTAGCCTGCCCTTGGTCAGAGGGCATACCAACAGTTCGAGAAGCTTCGGATCAACGCGGCTGAGTTTTTCGTCCATGAACCGTTTTACTGCAGAACGGTGTCCGAGTCACCGAACACGCGCGCCAGCACGATCTCGGTGATCGCGATCAGCGTTTCCGCTCGTGTCTTGAGGTCGGGCGCCTCCAGAAGCGCCTGCTTCTCGGCAGGCCCGAAGGGCGACATCATCGCCAGCGAATTGACGAGCGTCAGGTTGCTGGCGCGCTCGACGCTTTCCCAATCGGCCTCGAGCTTGTTTGCATCGAGATAGGCCTTGAAAGCAGCCAGAAGCGCGGCGCGATCGACGGCGTCCTCCTCATCGCGTGCCGAAAGATCGGCAATGAACGGCGCAATGCGGAAGGTCCGGAATGGATTGTGGGTCTCGCGCTCCTCTAGAAGGCGAAAGCGGCAGATGCCGGTGAGAGAAACAATGTAGCGACCATCCCCTGTTTCGGCGAAGGATGTAATGCGTCCAAGGCAGCCAACCGGGGCCAGAACCTCGCCCTGCCCTTCCTGGTCCCCCAAAGCGGGCTGGACCATGCCGATCAGTCGATTTCCCGACAAAGCGGCGTCGAACATCGCGAGATAACGCGGCTCGAAGATGTTGAGAGGTAACTGGCCTGTGGGCAACAGAAGCGCACCGCCAAGCGGAAAGACAGCGATCGTATCGGGCAGATCACCGGGCTTTAAGTATCGTGCATTCCCCACTTGCATAGAGACTGGTCCTGCGTCACCCGCGGGCGCGACAGGATGCGCCCGCACAATCGGGAATGTGGGGCCCGCCCCCGAAAACGCAAGGGCGGGCGATCGAAACTTGAAGCCCGAATTACGAAAATAGCATGGCCGAGAGCTTGCGCCGCGCCGAAACCGTCGCAGGATCCTTGAAGCCCCAGACGTCGAAGAACTGCAGCAGTTGCCGGCGAGCGCCATCGTCGTCGAAAACGCGGTCCTTGCGCATGATATAAAGCAGATGCTCTGCCGATTCTTCGCGCCGACCCTCGACGTTGCGGATTTTGGCAAGCTTCAGGCGGGCCTCATGATCGTCGGGATTTCGCGCTAGGTCCTGCTCCAAAGCGACGGGATCACCAAGCTTGCGCGCCTCCTCGATCTGATCGAGCTTCTTCGATACCGCCTGGATCGCCGGGTCCTTCGCCATCTCCTCAGGCAGGTCAGTCAGCGCCTCGCGCGCACGCTCGTGCTGGTTTGCGGCAATCATGCATTCGGCCATTCCCGCCAAAGCCTTCGCATTCTCGGGATCGGCCTGCATGACGGCGCCGTAAAGCTGTGCGGCACCATTGATATCGCCCAATGCCAACAACTCGTTCGCTTCCTTGAGGACGCCTTCGATTTCGGCCGCCTGGTCGGCGCCGGCCGGACCGGCGATCCGATCGATGAACTGGTTGATCTGGCTCTCCGGCACAGCGCCCATGAAACCATCGGCGGGACGACCGCCGACGAAGGCGATTACGGCCGGAATCGACTGGATACCAAGCTGGCCTGCGATCGACGGATGGTCATCGATGTTCATCTTGACCAGCTTGACGCGCCCTTGCGCTTCATTGACGACCTTTTCCAGCACTGGGGTCAGCTGTTTGCAGGGACCACACCACGGTGCCCAGAAATCGACCAGAACCGGCTGGTTGCGAGATTCCTCGATGACATCCTTCGCGAAGTTCGCGGTCGTCGTATCCTTGATGTAACCGCCCGCGCCCGCAGCCGGGGCCGCCCCATAATTCGCCGTTGCCGTCATCTGGCCAAAGGAATTGCTGTAAGGATTGTCGTTGCCGCTCATGGATATCTCCCGCCGTGCCGGTCAGCCGGCTTTTCTAGCGCTAAAATCGTATGTCAGGACGTCACTTTCAAGACAAGCGGCTTGTGTCCCGCCGCTTCCATGAAGCGAATAAGATCTCCGCTTGCAATCGAAGTCGTTGCATCATTGGACAGTGGGTGGCAATTGATGATCTCGTCCTTCATCAGATCGGCATCGAGAACGAACGTCACATTTCCACCGGTGTCATTGATGGCCCCAAAGGCCGTGACCGAACCGGGCGCAACCCCAAGATACTCCATCAGCCTTTCCGGCTTTCCGAATGAGACCTTGCTGGCGGCGCCGATCAGCGTGTGCACTGTCTTCAGATCTACAGTCGCATTTTCTTCAACCGTCAGCAGGAAGAACTGATCCTTTTTGTCTTTGACGAAGAGATTTTTCGTGTGGCCGCCGGGGATCTCGTCACGCAGTGCGACCGATTCGGCAACCGTAAAGACAGGCGCATGGTTTTTGGTGCTGTGCTTGATATCCAAGCCATCAAGAAAGGCAAAAAGGTCGTCTCTCGTCTTCGGCGTCGCGTCGGTCATCGGAAAATCCATGCGGTCGGGAAAGTGGATGCATGCCTGATTACGTCCCGCCATCATCTTTTGCAACGCTCGCGGTCGACGCTTTGCCCTGCATTTGCGGCACTTCCGATGTCTCCGAACGAGGCCCGCAAATTTTTCTTCGAGTTTCCGTCATTTCCCTGTTGCATTTGAAAATCGTTTGGGCGATATAGCGCCCGTCGCCGCAAGGTGGCGCCCACGGTCCTCACAACTACCCCGGACCGATGCGGATTGAGCGGGTGTAGCTCAGGGGTAGAGCACAACCTTGCCAAGGTTGGGGTCGAGGGTTCAAATCCCTTCGCCCGCTCCAAATTTCCTCCTAACAGGTGATCTTTTTTCAGGCTTTGGCCTGACGATCGCTTGTGTTTTCAAGACATTAGAAATGCGTGCTGGGGCTTGGCAAGATCGCCGGGCAGCAAAAAACCGACGTTCGGCCGCGCCAAAATCGTCGGTTCTCGGATCTCGAATATGGTCAGCGGAATTTAGTTGCGAGGCGATGTCCAGGCAATCTCCGCGGCCTTCTTGGTCGGGGCGGTTTCGCGCTCGTCACCACGCTCGGCATTGCCGCGATCCGCTTCACCCTGCCGGTCGGCGATGTAGGGTGCGAGCATTTGCTCCAAATGAGCCGCGGTCAGACCTGCTGCGAAACGTCTCATCTCATCCCTCCAACTGTTTACGCTTTGTAAACACTTAGCCGCTGTGAGCGGTGATCGAAACGGCTCGATCGAACTCTCCACGTGCTTTTGTTCCAGATGAGTGGTGGCCCGAAGCTAGGGCATTGCGACGCCGAGCCGCTCGGCATGGGACGCGAGCGATGCCATGATGTTGGAGTGCAGGGCAACCCCATCCGCCAGGGCAGAGCGTTTGCGCGCCAGGCCGTTTTCCCCGGGCAGCCGAACGCGGGCAACACCGGGTCGCGGCGGATTGCTGCGACACTCATCGGCGAGCCAGCCGGTCTGCCGCAGAAAGGCATGGCGGCCGCCAAAGGCGTCAGGATCGAAAACCTGGACGGTGACAGCAGCATTGGTACCCTTCAGCCCGTCGACGCGGCCGAGCCCTGAAAGACCTTGGGTAAAGGCTTCGACATGAAGCGCCATGCCATAGCCCTTCTGGCCATGATCGAGCCCTCCGACCGGCATAAGCGTGCCACCGCGTTCGATCACTCGCGGATCACGGCTGGGCTCGCCGTTCTCGTCCATCAGCCACTCATGATCATATTGTCGGCCCTCGCGGACCAGACGCTGCGCCATGTTGACCGTCGTGATCGAGGCGCTGATATCGATCAGGATCGGATCGCCGGGCGTCGGAATGCCATGGGCGACGGGATTCGGCGTGTAGATGCCCTTTCGCCCGCCGAAGGGCGCGACCTGCGCCCCCGATGGACTGGAACTCGCGATGCTGACCATATAGCCGCGATCGGTCGCGATGGTGAGATATGCGGCAAGGCAACCGATGTGATGGCTGTCGGCAATCGCGATCGTCGCCGTGCCATAGGTCGCCGCACGCTCGCAGGCAAGCTTCACCGCCTCCGATGTCAGCCAGGCACCGGGCAGGCGCTGCCCCTGCCACGCAATGGCCGGCCCGCGGTCGGAGACCACCTCCGGCAGACCTTCGCGCTTCATCACGCCATCGGCGATACTTTGGAGATACCAGCCGGCCAATGCCAAACCATGCGTCGTGTGTCCCATCAGATCGGCTTCGAGGAGATAGTGGGCGACGGCGGCCGCTTTCTCCTCCTCGAGCCCGGCAGCGGCAAACAGCGCCCGTGCAAATTGGCGCAGCCTATCCGGCGCGTAGCGGATGTCGGATGTCTCGCCCATGGCTTACTCCATTATTTGCCGGCACCGGGCCGTCGGGTCAGCGCGCCAGAAAGCGCGGGTGAAGCGTCACACCGTCGAGCGCGGCAAGCACGTTCTCGGCCGACATAATGGAAACGGCGCGTTTCGCGTCGAGGGTCACGCCCGCGACATGTGGCGTGACGAGTATGTTCGAAAGCTGGAACAGGGGATTGTCGATGCCCGGCGGTTCGACGGCGAAACTGTCGAGACCGGCTCCGGCGAGGTGCCCATCTTCGAGGGCAGCAACCAATGCCTTCTCATCGACGACTTCGCCCCGCGCCGTGTTGATTAAGAACGCACCTTGTTTCATCAGGCCGATGCGGCGGGCGTCGATCAGGTTTTGCGTCCCAGGTGTCAGCGGACAGTGCAGACTGACGATATCGGAATTCGCAAGAAGCGTCTCGAGATCTGTTTCGCGGCTCACCTCATCGCCAAAGGCGCTGTCTGGCGCGTGTGGATCAAAGGCCGAGACGGTCATGCCGACCGCGCCGGCCATTTTCGCCAGCGTCTGGCCGATGAAGCCGAAACCGACGAGGCCAAGCCGCTGGCCGCGCAGCTCGCGTCCCTTGTACTGGTTCTTGTCCCAGATACCGTCCCGGATCAGCGCGTCCTGGCGCGGCAGATCCTTGACCAGCGCCATGATCAGCGCGAGCGCATGCTCGGCAACGGAGTGCCCGTTGCTGCCCGTAGTCATCGACACCGGAATGCCGAGCGCTGTGGCTGCCTTCACATCGATGTCGTTCGTCCCGACCCCGTGCTTGGCAATGTGCCGGAGCCTTCCGCCTGCCTGCATTTCCTCCGAACCAAGAAGATCAGCCAACAATCGCACGATGACGGCATCCGGTCGGTGGGCCTTCATTGTTTCGATAACAGCGCGCCGGTCGATATAGGGCGCTGTGGCAATGACGCTTGCTCCGGCCTCTTCCAGAAGCGAGCGACCTTCCGGCGCCAATTCACCGCCGAGAATGACAACAGTCTTTTCCATTCGCTCATTTCCTCCAACGAGCAAAGCGGCAGGCGGCGCAACGCTGCGCCGCTGACAATGCAACAAGCACGCGAAGCGTTAAGCCTCCCGTCGGCGTGGAGACCGCGCCATCAGCCGTGCATAGGCAATGGCCGAGAGCATATTCACGTGGTTGGCCTTGCCCGTGCCGGCAATATCGAAGGCCGTCCCATGGTCGACCGACACGCGATCGATCGGCAAGCCGAGCGACACGTTGACCGCCGTGTCGAACGCAATGAGCTTGATCGGGATATGGCCTTGATCGTGATACTGCGCGATGACGAGATCGAAGGCGCCGTTATAGGCACGGGCAAAGACCGTATCCGCCGAGATCGGACCAACGACATCGATCCCCTTCGCCTGCGCCAGCTCGACGGCCGGGGCCAGGAACTCGGTATCCTCTGTGCCAAACAGACCGTTTTCGCCGCAGTGCGGATTGAGGCCGGCGACCGCAATGCGCGCCTTCTTGCCAAGGCGCATGAAGTGGTTGTGGCCTGCCTCGATCGTCGCCAGCACGCGCTCGGTCTTCGCGCGCTCGATCGCGCCCTTCAGCGAGATATGGGTAGAGACATGGATGGTGTTCAGCCGCTCCGAGGCGAGCAGCATGAACGAGCTCTTCGAACCTGTGAGATGCGCCAGCAAGCCGGTGTGACCATCATAATGGTGGCCAGCAAGGTTCATTGCTTCCTTATTGATCGGCGCGGTGACGATGACATCGGCATCGCCCGACATCGCAAGATCGACCGCGCGGCTGATGTAGCGAACCGAGGCATCGCCCGCTACAGGGCTGACCTTGCCGATCTCCGGTAACGGTGCGCCGAGATCCACCTCATCGACGGCAATCTTGCCGGCGCCCGCTGCATCCGCCGGTGCAAAGGAAAGTCCGGTTGCTGCCGCGCGATTGGCGCGCTCGAGCGCTTCCGTGTTGCCGACAATGACGAAATCACGCCGCTCCTGTTCCGGCATCGTGGCGAGCGCCTTGACGATCACCTCGGGGCCGACGCCCGCCGGATCGCCGAGCGTCACGGCGACTTTCGCATTTCTGTCCATCACTCACGGTCCTCTTTGAATTGAAACGCGCCTTAGAAGGCGGCTTCGTAGATCGAGCGGATATCGGCGCGCGACAGGTCGCGCGGATTATTGTCGAGCAGGCGGCGGATGGCAAAGGCATCCTCGGCCATCGCATCCAGATCGCTTTCCGGAACGCCGAGGCCGGAGAGTTTCATCTCAATGCCGAGTTCGGCGCAGAACGAGTAGGCGGCATGGAACACCGACGCGATCTCGTCGGAGGTCCTGCGGCCAAGGGCGTCCATGACAGCACGGGTCTTTTCGGGCACGGCGGGAGTGTTGAATGCGAGAACATGCGGAAAGATCAGGGCGTTTGCCGCGCCATGCGCGACATGCCAGCGTGTACCGAGCGGATAGGCGAGTGCATGGCCGCCAGCCGTATTGACCGGGCCAAGACAGAAGCCGCCATACAGCGAGGCAAGCGACAGGCCCGCACGCGCCTCGGCGTCGGATCCGTCCTTGACCGCCCGCGCGAGATACTTTCCGACCAACCGCGTACCCTCGATGGCGTAGAGATCAATCATCGGATGCGCCTTGCGATTGGTGAATGCCTCGACACAGTGTGCCATGGCGTCGACACCCGTCGCCGCGGTCGTGCGCGCAGGCACGCTGAAGGTAAGCGCCGGGTCGACAACCGCGATATCGGCCAACATGTGCATGCTTTCGACGGCGAGCTTCGCCATCGTCTTCGGGTCGGTGACCAGAGCTCTGATGCCGGCCTCGCTTCCCGTGCCTGATGTGGTCGGCACCTGCGCCAGAGCAACGCGGCGCGGTCCGTTGACCTTGTTCGGTCCGACGACTTCATGAAGCGTTTGCGATGAGCCGGCGAGAACAGCTGCGAGCTTGGCAAGATCCATGGCGCTCCCGCCGCCGAAGCCGACGACAAGCTGCGCATCCGCCGCGTTCGCCGCCGCCAGCACCTTGTCGAGATTGGTAATGTCAGGCTCGGGCGTCACATCGGCAAACACCGTGACTTCACCCTTGAGCGCAAGCACATCGACGCGCGTCGCATTGAAGGCGTCGGAAATGACGAGAGTCCGGCGATAGCACTTCTCGCTCGCCCACTTGCCGAGCCGCCCCGCCGTACCGACACCGAACTCGATCAGATGCGGCCGAACGATTGTGATAGGCGAATCCAAGCTAACCACTGGACCAGTCCTCCCCTGCAAGTGCTAGCGACACATCAGGTCGCACAAGATGTAAATTTGTTATACAATGATCCCGTACTTGGCAAGCGACACATTCGATAGTGTCGAAATAAAATGCGTTTCTCCTCGAGATCATCGCAGGGAAGAAAACACATTATACAAGCCAACATATTGAAATTGATTACAATACTGAAGCGATGCGTTGCTTGGCAGGCGCCGAGAGCGCCCGCACTGGATCGTCGGAAGAAGGGCGCAAAAGTTGTCAAAACAAGCATCCAATTCGACGCGTTTAGTGCTCCGATGAGCCGCGTCGGATCGATGAGGTTCACAACTGACAACCTGTGAAGGCGTCAGGCAATCGAGTCTGCCGAAAGCCGGACGTATTTGATGGCTCGGCGATAGTAGGTATAGGCGATGTGCACAGTGCCATCAGGCCCCTGGACAATCGAAGGGTAGGAAAACTCGCGATTCACCGAGTCCTTCGAGTTGTTGCTCAGGCAATATCCATCGCCGGTATCGAGGTCGATACGACGTGGGAAGCTTGCGCCGCCGTCGTTGGAGAAGGCGAGGCTGAGCGGCGCACGGGGAACGCCCCAGACGGCCTTGCGGCGCTCGATCGCCGGCGCCGACACCGCCTTGATCTCATCGTCACCTTCGATCTCATCGTAAAGCGACTGTCGCCGAGCGTCCGACATCGACGCATTGGAATGGTTATAAACCATTGCTATCACGCCGTTTTTGAGCTTTGTCGCCTGAATTGACGAGTTGTTGTTCGGCAGATCGATCGGCTGCGGCGCACTCCAATGCTCACCACCATCACTCGAGCGACTGCACAAGACGGATTCGGCGAACCTATTTCGATAGAAGGCGACAAGGTTGCCATCGTCGGTCGGAACGATGTTCATATGGACCGCCCCAATGCTGTCAGGGACCTCGGTCATAGCCCAGCTCTCGCCTTGGTCGCGGGAGATCAGCACGCCTGCCGTATCCACGTCGCCAGTCCAGCGCTCGCCGGGCAATCCGATGCAGCGAAAGACCGGCAGGAGCCAGGCGCCGCCCTCGTTGACGACGATTGGTTGGCGAACGAAGGTGCCTGGGATATCGCAGAGAAGGCGGACCTCTCCGAAGGTTTTGCCACCGTCCTCGGACGTCCGACATTTGACAACAGAACCATCCTGATTGCCCGAGGTCTGCGAGGTGTAAAGCAGCCAGACCCTTTGATCAGGAGCCGTGAAAATCAGTGGATTCTGCTCGGATTTGGTGGGATCGTCGGACATTTTCTCCGGCTGCGACCAAACATCGGCATGCGAGGCAAGCCGCGACATGTAAATGGAAATGTCGCCCATACCCTCCATCGTGCCGCCAAACCAAACGCAGGTGAGTGTCCCGTCAGGCAGAAAGGCGAGGTTGGCGGCATGGTTCTGGATGCAAGGGGAGGGCAGATAGGCATCTGCGCGCCCCATTTCGTTCGCGTTCGCGACGATCTCTCCGGTCATCAGTGCCGGAACGGCCTCGGCTGGCAAAGCTGTGGAACTCATGGTCGCGCTCCCTACGGCAGCTTGGCATAGGCTTCGGAAAGCGCGACGTAGTCGGCATCGCTGATCGGCATCAGCGGCGCACGCGTGCGCTTCCAGGCAGCGTTGCCGGTCTTCAGCCCGACCATGGCCTTGATGGTCGGGATCTGCACGTAGGAATTGGAAAGCGTTCTATAGGCGTTGATGCGAGCCTGGGCGGCCTCGACGGCGCCGGCCTGCGTCTCGTCATGCACCTTGTCGTAAACGGTTCGCAGCGAATTCGCGACGAGATTGGAGGTTGCCGTGATGCAGCCCGCACCTCCGGCCTTCAGCAGTGGCAAGAGCAGCGGATCGGCGCCCGCCAGCACGGAGAAGCCCGGATAAGCCGCGATGATCGCCTGCATGTTATTGAAATCGCCGGCCGATTCCTTGATACCGACGACCGTGTCGGGGAAGGCTTTTATCAGTCGGCCGATCAGCGGAATCGAAAGCGGAACGCCCGAGACCTGCGGGATGTGATAGAGAATGACCTGCAACCGGGCGTCGGCGATCTTTTCCAGGACCTGCGAGTAGGCAGCGAACAATCCGTCGTCGGAAACTCCCTTGTAGTAGAAGGGCGGCAGCATCACGACCTTCGTCACGCCGAGCGAAAGGGCGTGCTTGGTCAATTCGACGGTTTCAGGAATGGCGACGACGCCCGTCCCCGGGAGCAGCCTGTCGGCCGGCACGCCCGCCTTGAGCGCTGCCTCGAGAATTGCACGGCGCTCGCTGGAGGAGAAGGAGTTTGCTTCCCCCGTCGTGCCCAGCAGGGCGATGCCGTGGCAACCTTCCTGCAACAGTCGCTGGCAGTGCTCGGTGAAAAGGCTGAGATCCGGGCTGCCATCCGCATTGAGTGGCGTCGCGGCCGCGCTAAATACGCCTGTAATCTTGTGATTGCTCATATCGTCCTCCTCGGATGAACGCCGCGAAAAAGGCGGCAGCGACCGGAAATCCGGCCCGCAAGATGGCGTTTTCTTCATCCCCTGAACCTTTGTTGTCAATATGACAATACGGAGAGCTTCGATTGCGATTTTTTAACATATTGAAAAAATTACAGAAAATATTTCGATCTTTTTGACGCAAGCGCCATCGATTAATTTGTATTGACATATTTACATTATCGCGCGAGTGTCTGCGCCATGTCGTGACGCACTTTCGGGAACAGAGTGAAAGTGGTGCCGTCACTGATTTTGTCATGGGAGGACACGATGACTGATCGGAATGAAGGGAATATTGCGCAGAAAGCGCAGGTGTCGCGTCGCGACGCGTTGAAGCTTGGCCTCGCCGCCGGCGTCGGCCTCACAATCTTCGGCATGAATGCTCGCATCGTGCTGGCCGATGACGGTCAGGTGTTGAAGGTTGCCAATCCGGCCTTCAACCAGGATTGGTCGCCGCTGCGCGGCGGCGGCGTTCCGTTCCGCTGGAATTCGATCTGGTGGGCCTCGCCGATGTATTTCGACAGCGAAGGCAAGATCAAGCCATACGTCTTCACCAGTTGGGAGTCGACCGACAACAAGGTCTGGACCTTCAAGATCGATCCCAAGGCTGTCTTCTCGGATGGCAGCAAGATCACCTCGGCTGATGTCAAGGGATCCTGGGAAGTGGCCTCCATGCCCAACACCAAGAGCCAGCGTGCCGACCAGGTACTGAGCAAGGTTCAGGGTTACAAGGAAATCGGCGCCGGTTCCGGCAACGAGCTGACGGGCGTCGCCACGCCTGACGAAGGCACCGTCGTCGTGACGCTGGCGGAAGCCGACCCGATCTTCTTCATGCGCCTTGCCAACCATATCGCACCGATCACCAAGGCCGCGCAGTCTCGTGGTAGTGACGGCGAGGAAGTGGCGGACTGGTACAAGCCCGACAGCAGCGCCGTCTATTCCGGCCCGTTCAAGCTGACGAGCATCGACATCGACGCCGGCAAGCTGGTATTCGAGCCGAACGAGAACTTCTTTGGCCCGAAGCCGAAGCTCGCGCGCATCGAAATCACCTCGATCGAAGACAACGTCACCGCGACGTCGCTCATCAAGTCCGGCGAGTTCAACGCACACACGGAACTGGTCACCTCGACGATTATCCAGGACCTCGGCCCCGAATTCTCCGCCGGTCCGCTGATCCCGACCAGCCAGCACTTCTGGTTCAACGTCACCCGCGCACCGATGGACGATCCGAAGGTTCGCCAGGCATTGATCATGGCAATCGATCGTGACGGCCTCTTCAAGGCTTCCTATCCTGACGGTCCGCACAAGAAGGCCGACCAGATCCTGAATTCCGTTCCCGGCGCCGAAAACTCCGGCTTCGAGCCCTATCCGTACGATCCAGCCGCAGCAAAGAAGCTGCTTGCCGAATCGACCTATGGTGGTCCCGAGCGCCTGCCGAAGATCCTCTTCGTCGGCATTTCCGCCCCAGCTATCGAGGCTGCCGCCCAGTTCATTGCCGAGCAGTGGCGCCAGAACCTTGGCATCACGGCCGTCGACATGAAGCCGCAGCAGGACTCCTATGCCGGTCCGGACCAGAACGCCGTCCAGATCTTCCGCGACGACGTCGGCACTCGTGTTCCCGATGCCGTTTCCTATCTCGCCGGCTGCATCGCCTCGACCTCGTCGAACGCACAGAACAAGCTTGGCGGCTACAAGAACGACAAGGTCGATGCGGCACTTGCCGAAGCGGCGACGAAAGCCGTCGATGATCCGCAGCGCGTCAAGCTCGCCCAGGATGCTCAGAAGGCATTCCGCGACGATTGGGCATTCATTCCGTGGTATTCTCAGGCGATGTCCCGCTGGGCCACCAAAGAGGTCAAGGGAATGGAGAAGAACCTCGACTGGCAGGTCGTGGCGCCCTGGGACATTTCGATCGGCTGAGCCGGCACGAAACTCTGAAACAGATAGCCCTCGGGCATATTAGCAACCGCGCGAAGACCGCAAGGCCTTCGCGCAAGTTTCAAGAAGACATCACATGTCCGCGTTGATGCGGAAGGTGTCTGCCAACCGGTGGGAGATGACCTTGTTACGCTACGTGCTGACCCGGTTTGCCATCTGGATTCCGTCCGTGCTGATCGTGATGCTGGCCGTCTACGCGCTGGCCTTCTACGGCGCCGGCGATCCGATCAAGTTGATCTTTCTGCGCGCACCCGGCGATGTCGCCTACAATCCGCAGCGCATCGAAGCCATCCGCGAAAGTGCCGGCCTGAACAGGCCCTTCATCGAGCAGTTCGCCCTTTACATCTGGAACCTGCTGCATGGCCAGTTCGGCAACTCGCTAACATCCGGCCGCTCGGTCTGGGCAATGGTGTCGGCTGCAGCCCCCGTTTCTTTCAAGCTTGCGCTCTGTTCCATCATCCTGACGACTGTTATCGCCATTCCGCTTGGCATGATCGCCGCGATGAACCAGAACAGCCGCCTCGACTATACGATCCTCGGCAGCGCGCTCTTTCTGTGGGCGATACCGGCCTATGTCGCCGGCCCGCTGCTGATGGTCGGCCTTATCGTGCTGCTGCCGATGGTCAAGGTGCCGTATGGCTGGGGTGGTGTTTTCGATGTGCGCATCCTGTTGCCGCTCATCGTGCTCTCATTTCAGCCGATCGCGCTGATCGTCCGCCAAACACGCGCCGCCGTCATCGAGGTACTGTCTGAAGATTTCGTCCGCACCGCCCGCGCCAAGGGCGTGCCCGAGATGGTCGTAGCGCTGCGCCATATCCTGCGCCCGGTGCTGACGCCCGTCGTGACACAGCTCGGCCTGATCATGATCACCATTGTCAACGGCGCGATCTTCGTGGAGCTCGTCTTCGGTCTTCCCGGCCTCGGTCGCCTGACCGTGCAGGCGCTGACCAATTCCGACTACCCCGTCATTCTGGCGATCACGCTCATCGGATCCTTCCTGGTGATGATCTCGAACCTTCTGGTCGACGTTCTCTATCCGCTGCTTGATCCGCGTGCCAACGATGCAAGAAGGAGCCGCTGACCATGTCCGCCATCCCTCTCTCTCCCGTCGCAGCTCAGGAAGAAGCACCCGTCAGCCTGTGGCGCGACGCCTGGTATCGCCTGAAGCGCAACAAGCTTGCCGTCTTCGGCCTGATCGTCGTGGCAATCCTCGCCTTCACCGCGATCTTTGGCCCGTATCTGACGCCCTACGACTACCTGAGCCAGGATCTACAGGCCCGCAACGCCGTTCCATCGCTGCAACATCTCTTCGGCACCGACGATCTCGGCCGCGACGTGTTCAGCCGAGTCGTCTTCGGCACCCGCACGGCCTTCCTGGTCGCAGTCATTGTCACCGTCATCGCCGTGTTTATCGGCACGATCCTTGGCGCGATCGCTGGCTTCTTCGGCAATCCGTTCGACCGCGTCATCATGTGGCTGACGGACATGACCATGTCGGTGCCGAACCTGCTCCTCGTCGTCGTCATCAATGCATCGCTGAAGTCCCCCATCACCAAATGGATGGAGGCGCAGTATCTGGCGACGCTCAATCCCTTCTATCGCCAGACCATCTGGGTCGACTTCATTCTGGTCTTCGGCTCGATGGCCTTGATCTCCTGGCCGCCCTATGCGCGCCTCGTTCGCGCCCAGGTCCTGTCGATCCGGAGCCGGCCCTACATCACGGCCGCGCAGGCGCTCGGCCTTTCGAACTGGATCATCATGAAACGCTACGTCATTCCGAATGCGCTTGGCCCGTTGATCGTCTCCGTCAGCGCCGGCCTTGGCACTGCGATGGTTCTGGAAAGCGCCTTCAGCTTCCTCGGCATCGGCGTCAACCCGCCGACCCCAAGCTGGGGCAACATGATCTCGGACGGTCTGCGCGTCTGGCAGCACTATCCGCATCTGCTGGCCGCCCCGGCAGCCGTTCTCGGTCTTGCCTCGGTCGCCTTCAGCTTCCTCGGCGATGGCCTCAACGACGCACTCAATCCGCGGGGTTCGAAGTGATGAACACCACCCGATCCAACGAAAAACTCCTCGATGTCCGCGGCCTGACGGTCGAAATCGATGGCAGAAACGGCCCAGCGGTCGTGGTCGATGGCATCGATCTGCACGTCAACAAGGGCGAGACGCTTGGCGTGGTCGGCGAATCCGGCTGTGGCAAGAGCCTGACCATGCTGAGCCTGATGCGGCTTCTGCCGAACAAGATCAGAGTCACCAAGGGATCCGCGAGCTTCGACGGCCACGACCTGCAGAAGATGTCGAACAAGGAACTGCGCAAGGTGCGCGGCGGCGATATCGGCTTCGTCTTCCAAGATCCGATGACCTCGCTTAACCCGGTGATGCGCATCGGCGACCAGATCTGCGAGCCCTTGATCTATCATCGCGGGATGAGGAAGGCCGATGCGCGCGTACGTGCTGTCGAACTGCTACGCCTCGTCGGCATTCCCGGGCCGGAAGAGCGCCTGCAGGCTTATCCGCATGAACTCTCCGGCGGCATGCGCCAACGTGTGATGATCGCGATCGGCCTTGCCTGCAATCCGAAACTGCTGATCGCCGACGAGCCGACGACGGCACTCGACGTCACCATTCAGGCTCAGATCGTCGATCTGGTGAAGGATCTGCGCGCCAAGCTCGGCATGTCGGTTGTCTGGATTACCCACGACCTGGCGCTGATTGCCGGTCTCGTCGATCGTGTCGCCGTGCTTTATGCCGGAACCGTCGTCGAGGATGCACCGGTTGACGAGCTTTATGCCCGCCCCAGCCACCCCTATACGCGCGGTCTGCTCGCCTCGATCCCGAAGCTCTCGGATGCGCCGGCAAGCCGGCTTTCGTCCATCGGCGGGACGCCACCGGAGCCGGGCCGCCGCCCCAAGGGCTGCCCCTTTGCCCCACGCTGTCCGCTGGCGGAAGCCGTCTGCCACGAGCGCGTGCCGAAACTCGAACCGCTATCAGGCGCCGGAAACCACCGCACAGCCTGCTTCGTCGTCCAGAAAATGCAGGAGGCTGCGTGATGGGTGCACAGCCGCTGCTCAAGGTCGAAAACCTCGTCAAGCATTTCCACGTCAAGCTCGGCGCCTTCGGCGAGCGCTCGGCGACCGTCTATGCGCTCGACAACGTCAACCTCGACATCATGGAAGGCGAAACCCTCTCGCTTGTCGGCGAATCCGGCTGCGGCAAGTCGACGACCGGCTTCACTATCCTCAACCTCTACAAGGCGACATCAGGCAAGGTCGTCTACAAGGGCCAGGATCTCGCGACCCTTGATGAAAAACAGATGCGGCCCTTCCGCCGCGACCTGCAGATCGTCTTTCAGGATCCTTATTCGACGCTCAACCCGCGCATGACGATCGGTGAGGCAGTCGGCGAACCGATCCTCTTCCACAAGCTCTGCACCAAAGCGGAGCTCAAGGACAAGATCGCCACCCTGCTGACCGACGTCGGCCTGCCGACGCGCTTTGCGCAGCGCTATCCGCATGAGCTGTCCGGCGGCCAGCGACAGCGCGTCGTCATCGCTCGCGCACTTGCCTGCCAGCCTAAATTCATCGTCTGCGACGAAGCGATCTCGGCGCTCGACGTCTCGATACAGGCGCAGATTATTAATCTCCTGCTCGATCTGCAGGAGAAGTATGGCCTGACTTACCTCTTCATCGCCCACGACCTGGCTGTTGTCCGACATATCAGTACCCGCGTCGGCGTCATGTATCTCGGCCGCCTGGCGGAACTTGCGACGCGCGAGGAGCTGTTCGAGAACCCGCTGCACCCTTACACCAAGGCACTGCTGTCAGCCGTTCCGGAAACCGATCCGGAGCTGGAGCGCACGCGCAAGCGCCAGATCCTGCAGGGCGACGTGCCGAGCCCGCTCAACCCACCGAGCGGCTGCCGCTTCCACTCGCGCTGCCCGATCGCCATGGACGTGTGCAGCAAGGTCGTGCCGGAATGGAAAGAAGCCAAGCCTGGCCATCTCGTCGCCTGCCACGCTGTCAACTCAGGACAGACTGAATGACGCTGAAGGTCGCGATCATCGCTGACGATTTGACCGGCGCGCTCGACACGGGAACCCCCTTTGTCGACGCCGGACTTTCCGTCGCTGTCGCGATCGACGTCGGGGCCATATCGGAAACGCTTGCGACCGGTAGCGAGGTCGTGGTGGTCAACACGGCTTCGAGAGCTCTCCCGGAGGAGGAAGCGGCAGGAAGGGTCAGCGCTGCGGCGAAGGCCCTTCTTGCCGCCTCGCCTCAAATCGTTCTGAAAAAGATCGACTCCCGGCTTAAGGGGAACGTTGCAGCGGAAAGCGCAGCTTTGGCTGCCTCCTTCGGTCACGAGGCAATCGTGGTGGCACCAGCCATTCCCGATCAAGAGCGTTTGACCCGCAACGGTCACGTCGTCGGTCGTGGTGTCGATCGGCCGCTGCCGATTGCCGAGCTTTTTGACGCAAGTGACACCGAGGTGCTGGTCCGCGATGCCGAAACGGACGGCGATCTCGACCAAGTGGTTGAGGCACACGACTGGACGAACGCCCTTGCCGTCGGCGCCCGCGGTATCGGAGCCGCACTTGCCCGCAAGATCGGGCAGCCGAACAGGACAAGCAAAGCGTTTGCCGCATCGAGCCGGACCGTCTTCGCCTTCGGCTCCCGCGACCCGATCACAACAGCACAAATGGCCAGGCTGGAAGGCACCGAATGCCTCGCCGCAACCATTGATGCCCCCATGGGAGCAGTGCCTCCCGAAGCGCGATTTGGCTTGCCGATTCTCCTTCGCTGCACCGGCGAAATCACCAGCGAGGCTGCGACAGTTGCCGACCGCTTCGCGAAAGGCGTAAAATCGGCCATAGAGATGACGCGCCCGGACATGCTGATGGTCGGCGGGGGCGATACGGCGCTCGCGGTTTTCCGCGCGCTCGGCATTCGGGTCCTGAGGCCGCAGGGCGAAATCGAGGCGGGTATTCCGTGGTTCGACGTCGTAACGGCAGACGGCCTGCTTTTCCGTTGCGCGGTGAAGTCCGGGGGCTTCGGTAATTCTGATAGTTTGGTAAGACTGATTGCACAGAATCAGGCGGCATAGGACATGCCGACGGGGAGAGTGAAGGTGGACGAAGGTAGCGGTGTATCGGCGAAAGCCCAGACGGCCTCGGCGGCCAAGCCGGAGCGCGGCAAGGCTGTCAAGCTGGTCGATCGCGTCTTCGACCAATTGCAGGAGCGTATCCGCTCGGGAAACTATCCGCCGGATTCGCGGCTTCCCGGTGAGCATGAGCTTGCATCGATGCTCGGCGTCTCGCGTCCGATCGTGCGCGACGCCTTGGCGCGGTTGCGCGATCAAGGTATCGTCTATGCCCGTCAGGGAGCCGGCACCTTCGTCAGCGCCCACGGTTCGCCGACGACGCAGCTCTCCTATTCTCCGGTGAAGACGATCGCCGACATCCAGCGCTGCTACGAGTTTCGCCTGACGATCGAGCCTGCCGCCGCCTACTTTGCTGCCAAGCGCCGTGACGAGGCGGCGATCCAGAAGATCGCGGCAGCACTCGCCGATCTGCGCGAGGCGACCAGTCACCAGCTTCATCGCACCGACGCCGACTTCACCTTCCATCGGGCCGTCACCGAAGCCGCCAACAACCACTACTACACGGCCTCGATCGACGCCCTGAAGGCTCACATCGCTGTCGGCATGCACCTTCACGGCCTATCGCTCCTTGGTCCGCGTCAGGGCCTCGAGCAGGTCTACGAGGAGCACAACAAGATCTACCTCGCCATCGTCGAAGGACGTGCGGAAGACGCGCGGGCTTTGATGAAGGCGCATCTTGAGGGTTCGCAGAGCCGCCTCTTCGAGGGCCGCGTTCTGGACCTTTCCATGTAGTTACGGCAGTCGGCTTGACAGCTTTGCTGCTCTGGCTCTAACCTTTTCGCATTCACCAGGGGGGTCCCGGCAAGGGGCTGAGATACTGCTATCGTGCGCAGTGACCCGTTGAACCTGATCCAGTTCATACTGGCGTAGGGACGGTGCAAGCGCTCGAAGGCATTGGATTCACGCGCGGAATCCGTGCCGGCGTCTTTTCATCATTCCGGCTGAGGACTGGGTCTCCAAACTTGAAACTTGGAGCCTCAAACCATGAATATTGCCGCAAAGACCATCACCCCGACCGTCACAACAGGGCCCCTACCGGCCTCTCGGAAAATCTACATCCCTGGGGACATTCACCCCGATGTCCGCGTGCCGATGCGCGAAATCAGCGTCCACCCGACATCGGGCGAGCCACCGGTCACGGTCTATGATTCCTCCGGCATCTATACGGTCGAAGGCGCTGACATCAGCATCGAGCAGGGGCTTCCGGAACTGCGCCGCAGCTGGGTACTCGCGCGCGGCGACGTCGAAGCCTATCGGGGTCGCCAGATGCGCCCCGAGGATAACGGCTTTGCCAGCGGCGAGCGGCTGACGCCGGAATTTCCCGCCAAGCGCCAACCGCTCCGCGCCAGGGACGGCAAGGCCGTGACCCAGCTCGCCTATGCGCGCGCCGGTATCATCACGCCCGAGATGGAGTTCATCGCCATCCGCGAAAATCTCGGCCGCAAGGCTAAGGCCGAGGCAATTGTGCGCGACGGTGAGAGCTTCGGCGCCCATATTCCCGATCACGTCACCCCGGAATTCGTCCGACAGGAAGTCGCCGCCGGCCGCGCCATCATCCCCGCCAACATCAACCACCCGGAAGCCGAGCCGATGATCATCGGCCGGAACTTCCTGGTGAAGATCAACGCCAATATCGGCAACTCCGCCGTCACCTCCTCGATGGCCGAAGAGGTCGAGAAAATGGTCTGGGCCGCGCGCTGGGGCGCCGACACCGTGATGGATCTCTCCACCGGCCGCAACATCCACAACATCCGCGAATGGATCATCCGCAACTCGCCGCTGCCGATCGGCACCGTGCCGCTCTATCAGGCGCTGGAGAAGGTCGAAGGTATCGCCGAGAACCTGACCTGGGAGGTCTATCGCGATACACTCATCGAGCAGGCGGAGCAGGGCGTCGACTATTTCACGATCCATGCCGGCGTGCGGCTTCACTACATCCCACTTACGGTCAACCGCGTCACCGGCATCGTTTCACGCGGCGGCTCTATCATGGCCAAGTGGTGTCTTCATCACCATCGCGAAAGCTTCCTTTACGAGCATTTCGAGGAGATCTGCGACATCTGCCGCGCCTATGACGTCTCCTTCTCGCTCGGCGACGGCCTGCGTCCGGGTTCGATTGCCGACGCCAACGACGCCGCACAATTCGCCGAGCTGGAGACCCTCGGCGAACTGACGAAGATCGCCTGGGCCAAGGACTGCCAAGTCATGATCGAGGGCCCAGGCCATGTCCCGATGCACAAGATCAAGGAAAACATGGACAAGCAGCTCGCCGTCTGCGGCGAGGCGCCTTTCTACACGCTGGGACCACTGACGACAGATATCGCCCCGGGCTATGACCACATCACTTCGGGCATCGGTGCTGCGATGATTGGCTGGTTCGGTACGGCGATGCTTTGCTACGTCACCCCGAAGGAGCATCTGGGTCTCCCCGACCGCAACGACGTGAAGACCGGCGTCATCACCTACAAGATCGCCGCCCACGCTGCCGATCTCGCCAAGGGTCACCCGGCAGCTCAATCTCGCGATGATGCGCTGTCGCGCGCCCGCTTCGAATTCCGATGGGAGGATCAATTCAACCTGTCGCTCGATCCGGAGACGGCCCGCAGCTTCCACGACGAGACGCTGCCGAAGGAAGCGCACAAGGTGGCGCACTTCTGCTCCATGTGTGGCCCGAAGTTCTGCTCGATGCGGATTTCGCACGACATCCGCGCTGAAGCGCAGAAAGAAGGGCTCGACGCCATGGCGGCGAAATACCGCGAGGGTGGCGATCTCTATATGCCGATCGATATCATCCAAGAGTCGCGTGACTGAGATGCATGTCCTCGTCAAAGGGGCCGGCGTTGCCGGCCTCACGGTCGCGCACGAACTCACTCTTCGCAGTGCTGACGTCACCGTTATGGATCCGAATCCAGATTTCGGCCAGGCAGCCTCATGGCTCGCGGGCGGCATGCTGGCACCGTGGTGTGAGCGTGAAGGCGCGGACGAAGCCGTCTTGCTGCGTGGCCGCGGTGCCATCGATCGGTGGGACATGATGCTGCCCGGCGAGGTACACCGAAACGGCACGCTGGTCGTTGCCCCCGCGCGCGACCAGGGTGAACTCGATCGCTTTGCCAGCCGCACCAGCGGCCATGAATGGCTGGGCGAGGAGCAGATCGGCCCATTGGAGCCGGCTCTCGCAGGCCGCTTCAGGCGGGCCCTGTTCTTCCCGCTGGAAGGACATCTCGATCCGAGACGAGTGCTGGGTCTGCTGCGAGAAAAGCTCGCCGCCCGGGGCGTAGCATTCATCGGCCAAGTGGCCGAGACCACCGGCTACGACGACATCGTCGATTGCACGGGCGCAGCACGCATCGGGCAAACGAGCGGGCTTCGCGGCGTGCGCGGCGAAATGCTCTATCTACACACGCCCGAGGTCTGCCTCGCCAGACCCGTTCGCCTGCTGCATCCGCGCTTCCCCGTTTATATCGTTCCGCGTGGAAATGGCCTGTTCATGGTGGGTGCCACCATGATCGAGACCGAGTTCGCCGGTCCCATCTCGGCGCGTTCGATGATGGAACTGCTGAACGCCGCCTACGCTGTGCATCCCGCCTTTGCGGACGCTACCGTTATCGAAACCGGCGCGGGCATCCGGCCGGCATTCGCCGACAATTTTCCACGCGTAACCCGCGAGGCCGAGGCGGTCGTGCTCAACGGCCTCTATCGCCACGGCTTCCTGCTGGCGCCTACCATGGCGCAGGAAGCTGTGGACCTTGTCTTCTCCAGAACCGAACCAGGAGGAAATTGCTGATGAAACTGATCGTCAACGGCGAGCATCACGACCTCGCTGCGCCAACCTTGTCCGAACTGCTGACGCTGATGGAATACGAAGGCGACTGGCTGGCGACCGCCGTCAACGGCGAAATCGTCCACCGTGAGGACCGCGCCGACCACGCGCTCAACGACAACGACCGGATCGAAATCCTGTCGCCGATGCAGGGAGGCTGACCATGCTGACGCTCTACGACACCGTAGTCTCCTCCCGCCTGCTTCTCGGCACCGCACGGTATCCTTCACCCGCGATCCTCGCGGCGGCCGTCAAGCGATCGGGAACCGAGATCGTCACCGTCTCGCTCCGCCGCGAGACCGCCGGCGGACGGAGCGGCGGTGCCTTCTTCGAGATGATACGGGCACTCGGCGTTCGGGTTCTGCCGAACACGGCTGGCTGCCATGGCGTCTCCGAGGCCGTGCTGACAGCCAAGATGGCGCGCGAGCTTTTCGGCACCAATTGGATCAAGCTGGAGGTGATCGGCAATCACGATACGCTTCAGCCTGATGTTTTCGGCTTGGTGGAAGCCGCCCGCATTCTTTCCGCCGACGGCTTTGAGGTCTTTCCCTACACGACCGACGACCTCGTGGTGGCCGAGAAGCTGCAGGAAGCGGGTTGCCGGGTATTGATGCCATGGTGCGCCCCGATCGGGAGTGCCGCGGGACCGCTCAACCTCTCGGCGTTGCGTTCGATGCGCGCACATTTCCCAGACATTCCGCTCATTATCGATGCCGGGATCGGGCGGCCATCACATGCGGCGACCGTCATGGAGCTCGGCTTCGATGCCGTCCTCCTGAACACCGCTGTTGCCGGCGCCGGCGACCCCGTGGCCATGGCGGGCGCGTTTGCCAGGGCGATAGAGTCCGGCCGCGAGGCTTTCGGTGCGGGCATGCTCGAACCGCGTGATGTCGCGGTTCCCTCGACACCCATCATCGGAAAGGCCGTATTTGCATGAAGCTCGATCCCTTCTATCTCATCGTCGATAGCACCGAATGGATCGCACGGCTGGTGCCGCTCGGCGTCAAGCTCGTGCAGCTCAGGATCAAGGATAAAGAGACGGCCGAGCTGCACACCGAAATCCGAACCGCGAAAGCAATTTGCGCTAAGCATGGCTGTCAGCTCATCGTCAACGACTACTGGCAGCTTGCCATCGAAGAAGGATGTGATTTCGTCCACCTCGGTCAGGAAGATCTGGAAGCGGCCGATCTCGGCGCCATTCGTGCCGCCGGCCTGAAGCTCGGGCTGTCCACCCACGACGATGCGGAACTTGAGACGGCGCTGGCGGCAAAGCCGGACTATATCGCGCTCGGTCCGATCTATCCGACCATTCTCAAGCAGATGAAATGGTCGCCGCAAGGACCGGAACGCCTGCGCCTATGGAAGTCGCGCGTCGGTGACCTGCCGCTCGTCGCCATCGGCGGGTTGAACGTCGATCGGATCGAGGGCGTTTTTTCTCAGGGCGCCGACAGCGCTGCCGTCGTGACCGATATTACCCTGAACCCCGATCCGGAGACACGAACGCGGCAGTGGCTTGCTGCCACCGCACATTGGCGCAGTGTGGAAATGCCATTGGGTCGGTAGCAGAATAGAACGGTCGATGGGTCGTTCGGTCGCAACACCTTCAAAAATGATTGATTTGCGGATCGTGCTTCACCATGTTGAACCGGGGACTGGACAACAAGTTGGGCTTGGCACGTATGTTACAACGGACCGAGGAAACGGATGCCGCGCTGATCGACAGGCTTCAGCAAGGCGCATTCAATTATTTTCCGAAACACTACAATCCGGAAAACGGGCTGGTCGCGGACACGTCGATAGCGGGCGTTCCCTGCAGCATCGCCGCCGTCGGCTTTTCCCTGTCGTCCTATCCCGTCGCAGTCGAGCGCGGCTGGATGCAGCGTTCCGACGCGATCGAATACACGCTGAAGACGCTCTGCTTCTTTGCCAACGGCCACCAAGGTCGTGAGCGGCACGCGATCGGCTATCGCGGCTTCTTCTATCACTTCCTGCACATGGACACCGGCCACCGCGCCTGGAACAGCGAGTTGTCGACGATCGACACCACGCTTCTCGTCGCAGGCATGTTGACCGCCGCGGCCTATTTCGACCGCAACACCGAAGACGAGACGGAGATCCGCAGGCTCGCGAGTTTGGTCTACGAGAGAATCGACTGGCACTGGGCGCTGAACAAGGGCCAGACCATCTGCATGGGCTGGAAGCCGGGCAGCGGCTTCCAGCGTTGGCGCTGGCAGGGCTACGACGAAGCGATCCTGCTTTATACGCTGGCCCTCGCTTCCCCGACACATCCGATCCCGGCGTCGAGCTACGATGCCTTTACCGCGAGCTATTCGTGGATGCTGTTCGGCGACCAACCTTACGTCTATGCCGGCCCGCTCTTCATTCACTTCTTTTCGCATGCCTGGATCGATTTCCGTGGAATCCAGGACAAGGCGATGGCCGACCGCAACTGGGATTATTTCCGCAACACGCAGATATCGATCGCCGTACAGCGGGACTACGCCGAGCGCAATCCCGGCCACTTCGTCGGCTACAACAAGGACATCTGGGGACTGTCCGCCTCGGATGGCCCGCCTCCGACCCGCAACATGCGCGGCGGTCGCCACCCGCGCGTGCTCGGCTATGCCGCGCGTGGCGCACCGCTCGGGCCGGATGATGGCACAATCGCACCGTGGGCAGCGCTTGCATCGCTCCCATATGACCGCCAGGCCTCGCTCGATGGCCTTCGCGCCCTGATGTCCACCTATCCGAACCTGCTCTACGAGGATCGCTTCCCCGGTGGATTCAACCCGACCGTCAAGACCAAGCGACCTGAAGGTTGGGTCGACGATCGCTGCGTCGGCATCGACCAGGGCCTACTGGTCATGACGATCGAGAATGACCGCTCCGACCTCATCTGGGGTCTGATGCGGCGCTCACCGGTCATCCGACGCGGTCTCGAACTGGCGGGATTTAGCGGTGGCTGGTTGTCGGAAGGCGAGAGTTCCGAACGGAAGATCGCCTGATCAGCGACTTCCGAGAACATGCGCCTTGCCGGCGATGTCGAGGCGGACATGATCTCCGCGCTCGGGAAGCGCCACGCTTGACGTCTTGATCATGATCGGCGGAAGGGCAACGCCTTCAAGCGACACGGCGACGGTGCAGGTCGCCCCGCCGAATTCCACTTCGACGACCCGTCCACGATAGGTCTGCGCGCTTTCATCGGGAACGACCCTGATCTGTTCGGGCCGCAGCATGATCTCGACCTTGCCTTTATGGCCGCCGTCGACGGCGACACGGCCGAGCGCACAATCGGCAAAGCCGTCGCGAACGATGGCTGGAAGCATCACCGCGTCTCCGAGAAACAGAGCTGTCTCCCGATCGAGGGGCTGCAGGTAAACCGATTGCGGCGACCCGGCCTGGATCAACTTGCCTTCCCGCAGGACGGCAACCTGATCCGCAAAGGAGAGAGCCTCCGCCTGATCATGCGTAACGAGGATCGCGGTGATGCCTGCGGACTGAAGAACGCGGGCCACCGCCTTACGCATATTCTCGCGCAGACCGGTATCGAGCGCCGAAAACGGTTCATCGAGCAACATCAGACGCGGCTTGCGGCCGAGCGCGCGGGCAAGTGCCACACGCTGCTGTTGGCCGCCGGAAAGCTGGTGCGGCCGGCGGGTGAGCATGTTGCGGTCAAGCTCGACCATATCGAGCAGGTCGATAATGCGTCGTTCGCGATCGGGCGCGCCGCGCTCGAAGCCAAAACCGATATTGTCGGCAACGCTCAGATGCGGAAACAGCGCCCCGTCCTGCGACACGATCCCGATGCCTCGCTTGTGCGCAGGCACCGCTACCGGACCATCGGCCAGAAGCTCGCCGTCAAGCGTCACACGGCCTTCGTCGGGCTGCTCGAAGCCGGCGATGATGCGCAGCAGCGTCGTCTTGCCCGACCCTGACGGCCCGACAACGGCGGTGCGGCTTCCGGCGGCGACATCGAGTGAAATGTCCTGCAATGCCTGGACATGCCCATAGCGCTTGCTGATGCGATCGATCGTAAGCAGCGTCATTGTCCGGCAGTCCGTTTCGATTGGGCATAGAGAAGAAGGGTGAGGGGCAGCGATAGCACGACCATCATGAATGCGTAAGGCGCCGCCGCCACGTAGTCGATCTCGCTGGTCAGCGACCAGAACTTCGTCGCAAGAGTCTCCACCCCGTTTGGCGCCAGCATCAATGTCGCGGTGAGCTCGTTGGTAATGCCGAGACCGACGAGCGCAACGCTGGCGGCCGCGCCCGGCGCGGCCAGCCGCATGGTGATCTGTCGCACGGCCTGGGCAGGTGTCCGGCCAAGACCCATTGCAGCACGCTCGAGCTCCACGGGCGCTTGGGCGATGCTGGCGCGCAGGCCCACCATGGCGCGCGGCAGGAACAGCAGGATGTAGGCAGCAACGAGGGTCGCGAAGGTCTGGTACAGGGGCAGAACAAGCCGGACGGTAATCGTCACCAGCGCGAGCGCGACGACAACGCCCGGCAGCGAGCCGACATAGTAGTGGCAGGCCTCGAGCAGGCGCTGCAGACGCCCTGGCGCTCGGACCGAAAGCCAGGCCATCGGCGCGGCGGCAATCGTGGCAAGCACGCCGCCGGCGATGGCAAGAATAATGGTTTGCACAAACGCATTGCCGACCGTGTCGACGCGCCAGACCTCGAGGCCGCCGAGATAGAGCCACCGCACCAGCGTCACCAAGGGAACACCGAGCGTCAAAGCCGCCAGACCCACCTGCAGTATGATCGCAGGCACTATGAACCCGCCGAGCCGGCGGCGATCCGCGGGCCGCGCAGAACCGGATCCAACGCGGGCATACCGCTCATTGCCGCGCAACAGGATTTCAAGACCTAGCAGAAGCAGGCAGCAAGCGACAAGAACGCCACCCAGCATGTTGGCGGCGGGGCTGTTATAGGCGGATTGGAACTGGTCGACGATCGCTGTTGCGAAAGTGTCGAAACGGATCATCACGAAGAGGCCGTACTCCGACAGCAGGTGCAGCCCGATCAGCAGCGAACCGCCGCAGATGGCGAAGCGCAACTGCGGCAGGATGGTGCGGAAGAACAAGCGCCACGGTCCGAGGCCAAGGGAAGAGGCCGCGTCCTCGATGGCTGGATCCAGCCGGCGCAAGGCAGCGGCAACCGGCAGATAGAGAAACGGAAAGTACGCCAGTACGGAAACGAAGACACCGCTCTGCAGCCCACGCATGCCGGGAACGACGCTGATCCAGGCGTAGCTATGGACAAAGGCCGGCACCGCCAGCGGCGCAACCGCCAACCACGACCAAAGCCGGGCGAAGGGGATGTCCGTCCGTTCGACCAGCCAGGCCAGCGTTACGGCAAGGGCGATCGACAGCGGAATGGTAAAGGCTTCCAGCAGCACCGTATTGACAAGCAGTTCGCCAACGCGCGCACGAAACACCAATTCCTTGACGGTCTGCCAGCCGACATCAAAGGTTATCCAGCCGATGAAACCAAGCGGAACCAGGCTGAACAGCGCCACGACGGAAGCAAAGAGGATGACGGAAGCGTGGGGCAAACGCGCCCGCAGCCGATCTATTCCCGCCACCGGCCGCACCATCGGCCTTTCATGACCGGGAACAAGCAATCTGTTGTCCTGCAGCAAGGCCTGCCGCCTTTATACGCTGAAAAAGGAAGGCAACCGCCTATGAAAGGCGGTTGCCGATTTCGTCATGCCCTACGTTTTTCTTGAGCCAAAAGCAACAGTTTTAGCCCCCGGGCCCGTGACAGAAAGACTTAGATGATGCCGGCGGCCGTCATCAGTTCCGTCACCTTCTTGCTGTTCAAGTTGGCTGCATCGACCTTCGGTGCATCGAGATCAGCCAGCGGAACGAGCTTCTCATTCGATGCTGCATCCTTGCCGACCGCATATTCGTAGGACGTGCCGTTCTTGAGGATGTCCTGGCCCGGCTTGCCGGTGACGAATTTGAGGAAGGCCTGAGCCTCCTTGGCATGCTGGCTCGACTTCAGAACGCCGCCGCCGGAAATGCTGACGAAGGCGCCGGGATCCTGGTTCTTGAAGTAGTGCAGGGCAACGTTCTTGCTGTTCTCACCGGTCTTCGCCTGATCGCCGAACCAGTAGTAGTGATAGATCACCGCACCCTCGACTTCGCCGGCATTGACCGCCTTCATGGCGACGCTGTTGCCCTTATATGGCGTGGAGTTTTCCTTGAGCGCCTTGAGCCAGGCTGCGGTCGCTTCCTCGCCCTTGAGCTCGAGCAAGGCGCTGACGATCGCCTGGAAGTCGGCACCAGCAGGCGCAGCGCCCCAACGACCCTTCCAGGCCGGATCCGCGAGGTCGAGCAGCGACTTCGGCAACTTGTCTTCGGTCAGCTTCGTCTTGTCGTATGCAAAAACCGTCGAACGGGCGGCAATGCCGGTCCACATGCCGTCAGACGGACGATATTGCTCTGGGACCTGCTCGAGGGTTTCCTTGTCGACCGGTGTAAACAGGCCGGCGGCGTCGACCAGCGTCATGGCCGGAGAGTTCTCGGTCAGGAATACGTCTGCCGGCGACGCGTCGCCTTCCTGGACGATCTGGTTGGCGAGCTGCATGTCGCTGCCCTGGCGCACCGTAACCTTGATGCCGGTTGCCTTGGTGAACGCATCGATCCACTCGCGCCCGAGGCTCTCGTGTTGCGCATTGTAGACGACGATACCTTCGGATTCCTGCGCGACAGCGGCGCCGGTGGCCAGCGAAGTTGCGGCAACGAGCGAGGCGGCAAGCGCCAGCGCGCCGGAAAGGCGATTAAGGGAAGTTGTCATGAAGCCCTCCATTGTTTCACCGGGGATCCCGGGATGATGAGCCGTATATTTTTGTTGATTTGGAATTTCAAGTTTTAGTGATGGCACAAATATCACAAATACTTGAAACCATTGATCAACTTTAGAATCGTTCTAGAGCTCGCAGATCGTCGCAATCACTTCGTCCTCGACATCGATGCCATGCTCCAGCGCCTGGCGTCGGGCAGTTTGGCCGCGACGCCCCGGAAGCCGCACTCCGGGGTCGGATGAAATCTCGTCCACCAGCCTGGCCAGCCGTTCCGCCACGCCCTTTCCACCGCTGGCGACAGGGTTGATCACGACAAGCATCTGCCCGAGGCCGGGCGCCGAACCCTTGTCGTCAAAAAGCGAGGAGGACTCGAACGAGAAATTGGCCCCGGTCAGTGCGCCGGCGAGGAATTCGACGTTCATCGCCAGCGCTGCCCCCTTGGCTTCGCCGGATGGGGCCATCGTCCCCTCGAGTGCCGCAACCGCATCCGTCGTCGGCTGGCCATTGCGGTCAAAGGCCCAATCCGCAGGGATAGCGACGCCTTTCTGGCGCGCAGCCATCACCTTGCCGCGGGCGACGCGCGAAAGGGCCAGGTCAATAACGAGCGGGTCGGCCTCCGGGATCGGCGCGGCAAACGCGATCGGATTCGTTCCAAAGACGGGTTTGCGCCCGCCTCAGGCGGCCATGGACGCCGTGGCGTTGGCGACCATCAGAGCGACAAACCCCATGTCCGCAAAGCGCTCGACGGTCAAGGCAAGCACGCCGGCGTGGTGCGAACGATGAACCGCTGCCAAGGCGATACCCTGCTCCCTGACGATCTCCGGAAGCGCTGCAGCGGCAAGATCAAAGGCTGGATAGGCGTAGCCATGGCAGGCGTCGATGCGCACGACGGCGGGAAACTGCCGTTCGAGCTGCGGCCTGGCGAATCCGTCGACCTTGCCTGCCTTCGCCTGTTTTGTATAGGCCTCGACCCGGCGCAGGCCATGACCGCCTTGTCCAGCAGCTTCGGCGGCAACGAGTGCCCTGGCGACCGAGCGCGCATTGGCCTCGTCCACACGATTGCGCGTCAAGGCATCGACAACGAGCGTTTCCGCCGCAGCTAGGGTGAAATGCATGGCAACCTGCAAAACGAAAAAGGGTGATGACGTGTTATGTCATCACCCGTTCGGCTGCAATGCAGCAACGATCATTCGACGTCGAACTTGACGCCCTGGGCAAGTGGCAGCGTCTTGCCGTAGTTGACCGTGTTCGTCGCCCTGCGCATGTAGGCTTTCCAGGCGTCCGAACCGGATTCGCGACCGCCGCCAGTTTCCTTTTCACCGCCGAAGGCACCACCGATTTCGGCCCCGGACGGACCGAGGTTGACGTTGGCAATACCGCAGTCCGAACCGCGAGCAGAAACGAAGGTCTCGGCCTCCCGCATATCGTTCGTGAAGATCGAAGAAGACAGTCCCTGCGGCACCGCGTTGTGCAGTTCCAGAGCCTCATCGAAATCCGTGTACTTCATAACGTAGAGGATCGGCGCAAATGTCTCATGCTCGACGGGGCCGGCCTGAACAGGCATCTCAACGAGCGCCGGCCGGACGTAGAAGGCGTCTCCCGCACCGTTCTCGACGCGCTCGCCACCGGTAACCTTGCCACCGGCAGCCTTCGCTTGCTCAAGAGCCGACTGCATGTTCGTAAAGGCCTGCCTGTCGATTAGAGGCCCGACAAGCGTCCCCGTTTCCAGTGGGTTGCCGATCGACACCGAGCCATAGGCCTTCTGCAGGCGTGGAACGAGCTTGTCATAGACGCTCTCGTGCACGAACAGGCGACGCAGCGTTGTGCAGCGTTGACCGGCCGTGCCCATGGCCGAAAAGGCAACGCCACGCAGCGTCAGGTCAAGATCGGCCGTCGGGCAGATGATCGCTGCATTGTTGCCGCCGAGCTCGAGGATGGATCGCGCAAAGCGCTGTGACAGGCGGGGACCAACAACGCGGCCCATGGCCGTCGAACCGGTCGCCGAGACGAGCGGCACCTTGGGATGGTCGACAAGCACTTCCCCGACATCGCGTCCACCAATGAGCAACGTCGACAGGTTCGAAGGTGCCGCGCCCCCTTCGGCAACGAACCGCTTCAATGCCTTCTCAAACAGCGCCTGAACGGCAAGCGCTGTCAGCGGCGTCTTCTCAGACGGCTTCCAGACTGTCGAATTACCGCAAACCAACGCCAGGGCAGCATTCCACGACCAGACGGCGACCGGGAAATTGAAGGCCGAGATGATGCCGACCACGCCCAAGGGGTGCCAGCTTTCCATCATCCGGTGTTCGGAGCGCTCGGTGGCAATGGTCAGACCGTAGAGCTGGCGGGACAGGCCGACGGCAAAGTCGCAGATGTCGATCATTTCCTGGACTTCGCCGAGCCCCTCGGATGTGATCTTGCCAACCTCGATCGAGACGAGGCGGCCGAGAGCGGCTTTTGCCGAGCGGAGCTCTTCGCCGAGCAGGCGCACGAGTTCGCCGCGCTTCGGTGCCGGGACGGCCCGCCATTCGAGGAATGCCTTGTGTGCAGCCTCGATGGCGTCCTTTGCTTCTGAAGCAGAATGCTCCTTCAGCGCACCGATCTCCTTGCCGGTGACCGGAGAGGTAACGCGAAGCGTGCCGCCGATATAGCGATCAGCGCCGACGCCCAGTTCCGTGAGCAGTTTTTTCGTCTCGGTGGCGAGATCAAGTGCAGAGATGGTCATGGGGTCAACCTCGGTTCTCAAAATCGGGCGTCTGCGAAATGGGCCACTTGGGCGCCGGCTTCGTACCACATTTCCTTCACCGCGCGGAAGCTAGGTTCGGACGGTGCTGTAAGGGGCAGTGGCAAGTCCGCTTCCGTCGTCTGCCCCAGGATGAGCTGGGCGAGCGTGCGGCCAAACACTGTGCCGGGCGCGATCCCGCGACCGTTGTAGCCGGAGAAGCCCACAACATTCGGCGCAAACCTGTGGAAGCGGGGCAGCGCATTGTCGGTCATCCCGATCTTGCCGTACCACTCGCATTCGAACTCGACATCGCCAAGCTGCGGAAAGAGCTTTTTCAAGGACCGTTTGGCCCAGGCCGTGTGGATTTGAAGCCCGGTGTTGCGCAGCGCACCGACGCTGCCGAAGACCAAGCGTCCCGCCTGGTCCATGCGATAGGAGGAGAGGATTTCCTTCGTATCCCAAACGCCTTCGCGCCCGGCAAGGATCGAGCGGCGCAAATTGTCGCTGAGCGGCCGGGTTGCAAGATTGAAATAGGGCAGATGGACCTGCTCGTTGCGTACCGCTTCCCAAGGGCCTGTGCTGTAGGCGTCCGTCGCCACGATGATCCAGTCGGCCGTAACCTCTCCCTTTGCAGTGCTGACGGTCCAGCGATTGCCCTTCCGCTCAGTTCCGATGACCGGGCTCGACGTGTGGATTGAAACGCCAGCCTTGACGGCCGCATGCGCAAGCCCGCGGGCGTAGGCGAGCGGCTGAAGTGTGCCTGCGCGCATGTCGAGCAACGACCCGGTATAGGCGCTGCTGCCGACACGCTTGGCCGTCTCCGCCGCGTCCAGCAGCGTCACCGGAGCGCCGCGTGCCGCCCATTGCCGCGCGCGATCCTCGATTTCCTTCAAGCCACTTTCGCCAACGGCGACGTGAAGCGTGCCATTTCGTTCAAGCTCGCAGGCGATGCCGTGCTTGTCGATCAACTCCATTACAAGCCGCGGCGCGTTGCCCAACAGGTCCAGCAACCGCTCGCCATAGACCGGGCCGAGAACACCGGGAAGGTCATCCGGCATGACCCACATGCCGGCGTTGATGAGGCCGACGTTGCGGCCCGCACCGCCGAAGCCGATTTCCTTGGCTTCCAGCAACACGACCTTCGAGCCCGCTTCCGCCAGATGGAGACTTGAGGAAAGGCCGGTATAGCCTCCGCCCACGACCACGACGTCGGCGTTCACAGCGCCTGCGAGCGCCGGTGTCACGGGCGGCTGAGGAGCGGTTTTTTCCCAGAGGCCGTGGGAGCGGGGATCGTTCAGCATCGATCAAAATCCATCCATTAGGCAGGCGGCATTCTAGCGCCGTGCGATTGCTTGTTAAACCGCTGATCAGGTTGCCGATCGCAGCCAGGAGTACGCACCAGGCAGTTCGATCGCATTTTTCAGTTCATTCCGATTCTGTCAGATGGATGACTTTACAAAGCCGGATAAGCCGTAAATATCGACATTTAGGAAATAGCTTATTCTAAAATGGAATGATGGATGCTGGCATCGCGACGCTTTCTTCCGTCGACATCCCTGCTTATCGCCTTCGAGGCTGTATCACGCACCGGCAGCGTGACGGCCGCCGCGCGCGAACTCGACCTTACTCAGAGCGCTGTCAGCCGCCAGATCAAGGCACTGGAAGAGCAGCTCGGCGTCGAACTCTTCGTGCGCGAGCGCCAAACCGTGCGGTTGACGCTGGCCGGCGACGGCTATGCCCGCGAGATACGCGAGGCGCTGCGGCGCATTTCGAGCGCATCACTCAATCTTCGTGCCAATCCGCATGGTGGTACGCTCAACCTGGCGATTCTTCCCACCTTCGGGACGCGCTGGCTGGCACCCCGGCTGGGAGGTTTCCTTGCCGCCAATCCGGGAGTGACGATCAATCTTGTCACCCGGCTGTCACCCTTCGACTTCCGGCTCGATTCGATCGACGCGGCCATTCACTTCGGCCACGCTCATTGGCCGGGCGCGGAGCTGACATTTCTAATGTCGGAGAAGACCATTCCGGCCTGCAGCCCCGAATTCCGCAGCCGACATGCGATCAACGCGGCACAGGATCTACTCGATGCCCCGCTGCTGCACCTGACGACGCGCCCGGATGCATGGGAGCGCTGGTTTGCGGACAACGGCGTGAGCTTTCAAACCGTGCACGGCATGCTCTTCGATCAGTTCGCGACGGCAGCCCAAGCAGCGATGGCCGGTCTCGGCGTTGCGCTGCTGCCGACGTTCCTGATTCAAGATGAATTGAAACGCGGCGATCTTGTTGCAGCCGTTGATCGCGAAACGGAAAGCAGCGAGCACTACTATCTTGCCTATCCGCCAGAACGGGCCGACTACGCGCCGCTGGATGCATTTCGCGACTGGATCGTTCGAGAAGCCGCGATCTGAAGCCTTGCGCTGACATGGCGCTTTCGATCATTATGCGCCGAACCAGAATATGATGCAGGAAACTCCGATGAAGCCAATTTTCGTTCAGCTCCAGTGCGCGCCAGGCAAGACCTACGAAGTCGCCGATGCCATCTACCAGACCGAGCGCGCTTCGGAGCTCTATTCGACGAGCGGCGACTATGATCTCCTGCTCAAGGTCTACATCGAAGAGGGGCAGGACATTGGCAAGTTCATCAACGATAACATCGCCAACATCCCGGGCATCGTGCGTTCCCTGACGACACTGACCTTCAAGGCCTTCTGAACTGCCGTTCCATTCCGCTCAACAAGGAGCAGGCTGGAGGTGTCAAAAGGAAAGCGCCCGCGTACCGCCAAGGCTTGTGACCTCACCCGAGGGTGCCTCTCCGTCTGTCCTTCCAGCCGTCGGAAGCAGACTGACGCGTTTGCTAGCGCCAGGCGCAAGATGAAACCAATCATCCTCCGGCCGATAGCCATCGACGTTGAGGTGGACCGACTGGGCGAACCTGTCGGCTGCGAGATCGACGACCCACCCTTCGTCCTGTGGCGCCACCGACACTTGGATTTCGGCGTCGTGGAGGGCCTTGGAGCGCCCCAACGGAAAATGAAAGGCATCGGCGACCACAGGACCTCCGTCCGGCAGACGCAAGCGCGCGACGGTGACGTCGTGAGAGGGCGGGCCGAAGCGGAAGGCGTAAGTCGTGTCAAAAAAGGCGCCAAAGAGATCAGTGGCGGCAAAGGTCTCGCAGCTTCTCGGCGCCAAGGTCAGAATGCGGCCGCCGCTGACGGCGTGCTGCCTGCCATGCCGCAAGCAAACCAGCTCGAGATCAAGCTGGAGAGCATGCTCGGTCTCATTCAGGACGTGAACGTCGAGGCCATTTGTGCCCTCGTCGGTCACGACGACCTGCACAGGCCGGAAAGCGCGGCGCAGGGCATACCACACCGGCTTGGGCTCGCCGGTTGAATCGATCACACCCCAACCAGCTCCGGGCATCAGATCCTGCAGGGTCCAGACCAGCGCGCCGTTGCAGCTCGACCCCTTCCGGCGCCATTCGGCAAACGTCGCTTCCGCAACTTCACCGGTGACGACGCGGGAGAGATCGAGGTATCGATCACGATCCTCACGACGGAGACGCGCCGGATCCTCGCCATAGAGTTCCGCCAGATAGAAATCCCTGACGTCCTCGAAATCCCACGATGCGCCGCGATCGCGGGGGACACGTGATTTCCATAGCGGACTATGGACAGGCGGTACATCCAGATGGCGTTGCAGCGTTCGCTGCTGTGGAACATGGGCGAAAGCCAGGCTCTCGGTCGCGAAGCGAACGTTGGCACGGCGCGCGTCGTCAAGCGGGCGCATATAAGCGCCGACCCCGTAATAGTGGGTGACTCCCGCATTCGGAGAAAACGGCATCGCGCCGCCCGAAGGCGAATTTGGCACATAGGGGACGTCGGGGCGCATACGCCCGGCGATCGCCGGAATAATCTCCTCCGTGATCGGACCCGACCAATAGTCCTGCGGCAATCCCAGCATCGCGGCCTGCTGATAGATCTCGCTGCCGCCGCAAACCACCGCCAACGACGGGCACCCCTGAACGGCATGCAGCAATTCCTCGACTTCCGCGTGGACTTGCGCAGTGAGAGCCTTGTCGTTCTTCGGATAGTCGAAATTGGCAAACATGAAGTCCTGCCAGACGAGCAGACCAAGCTCGTCGCAGAGCTCAAAGAACTCCCGCGTTTCGTAGGCCATCGTGCCGCCAATGCGGAGCATGTTCATGCCTGCCTGCGCGGCAAGGCGCAGGAACGGCTCATAGTCGGCCTTGCCACCCGGCAGCCGGACGATATCCGCCGTGGTCCAGACCGCACCGCGGCAAAAGATGCGCTCGCCGTTGATCAACAACGCAAAACCCTCTCCGTCTTTTCCGCGGTCGACGTCGATGCGCCGAAAGCCGATTCGGCTGGCGTGATGCTCAACGCCGTCGACGAGGATCGAGAAATCATAGAGGCACTGTGCGCCGTGAGTATGGGGCCACCAGAGATCGACGTTCTCCAGCCTGACGATTGCCGAATAGTGATTCTCGCCGATCTTCTCGAATGTCTGCTGAACGCCTCCGCACCGGAGCACTAGATCCGGATTGTTGACATTTGCATGAAGCGAAACGCTCAGTCGCCCGGTGTTATCCGCCTCGAGCACGGCGCGGACAGTGACGTTGTCAATCGAAACGACATCGCGCCGGACAAGCGTGATGGGGCGCCACGGACCGACAGCATGAACTTCCGGACACCAGCCCGGCATGCGCCCGAGCAGCGTTGTTCGAATATTCTTCAAGCCTTGCGGCGTGATCATCTGCGGCCGCCAACGAGCGCGCGGGCCGGGCTCGGCAAGCCGCGGTGCCAGCGCCCGGAAGCAAAGCGCCAGTTCGTCGCCGCCGGAAAGCGTCACCGGTATCTCGTGCATGGTGAACATGCTTCCCGATGACAGGATCTCCTGCCCATTGAGGAAGACATGACACAGCGTCGCCAAGCCCTCGAAGCGAAGAAGCGCATCGCCGGGTTGTACGTCAAAAAGTCGGCAAAGATACCACGCATCGCGCGTGTCGAGCGGCTCCGGGTTTTCACGATCGAAGTGCCCGGCCTTCTCCAATGCCGCGGCAACGGTCCCCGGCACCTCGGCGGCGATAAACTGCGCCGACAACGGAATGTCATGCGGCGTCGCACAAGCGCCCGGTTCCGTCAGAACCAGATTCCAACCTTCGGCGAGCAGAGTTTCCTCCGCACCGACACTCGCCAACCGTCCCCGCATGCTTAGACTCCCGGCTTCACAAGCGCTCCTTGAGAGAAGCCATCATGGAATCCCACGCATCGGCTGCCGGATCAAGCGCCGTGCGTAATGGCTCGTATTTCTTCCGGGTGACCGCCCGGGCGAGCTGAAACTGCACGGACTTCGCGACTTCGGAAATTCGGCGCGCGTCTTCAATTGCGGACGCGAATTCGCTCGCAGAAAGCCAAGCCAGGTGATCTCCGGCAAGCTCGAAATTGGCACCGAACTGGCGCAGCGTATTGAATGCGTACTTGTGAAAGAAGCCAAACGGCCGCTCTGCGACTGCTTCCACCTGCTGCGGAAACACTTCGACAAAGGCGCGAATCGGATTCGAGACTGGGCGGCGACCGAAGTGAGTTCCTAGAAGCCTGCGTGCCATAGTGCTGACATGCGCCGTATCCGGCATGCGAACCGGAAATTTCGCGAACTCGGTG
Organism: Rhizobium sp. IBUN; assembly: GCF_000510625.1. Classification (NCBI taxonomy): domain Bacteria; kingdom Pseudomonadati; phylum Pseudomonadota; class Alphaproteobacteria; order Hyphomicrobiales; family Rhizobiaceae; genus Rhizobium; species Rhizobium sp. IBUN. The sequence goes on along the minus strand of NZ_AZNV01000001.1, from coordinate 281,531 downwards.
TAGGGAAGGAACGACGGATCGTCCGCCGTCAGTTGCAGCTGGAACAGCCCCTCGAAGTCTTCACCCTCAAGCTGGAAATAGCCGCCATTGTGGAAATACTCCACGCGCTTGCCGGTGAGATCGAGCCTGTTGATCGCCACGGTGGTCTTGCCATGCTCGGTCCGATAAGCGGTACCCTGCGTATCGGGCATATAGAACGAGTCCATCTCGATCAGGCAAAGGCGCCCGCGTGCGATCTGCACCTCGATATGCCGTTCGACGCGGTCGAAAATGGCAAGCTCAGTGACACGGATGTCATAGAGTGACTCGAGATCCTCGAGCGGCACCTTGAAGAAGGTGAACTGATCGCCCTCGAAGTCCTGCGTGAGCGTAAAGCCAAGCATCGCCTCCGGTACCGCGCCGCAGCCGCTCAGCACTTCGATCCAGAGGTCGACATAGCAATTGGTTTCAGGCCACATGCGCTCGCCGGAATGGAGCGAATGCGGTTGATAGCCGTCCGGGCGGACCCGCGGAAAGACGGCTCTCATCGTTTCATTCAGCCCCACAGCGCTTGACGCACCTTGGAAGGCCAATGCTTGACCTCGAGCCCGTGGTGATGAAACAGCGCGAGCGCGATACGCTCAAGCCCGAAGCCGACGCAAGCGGTGTGCGCAACGCTCTCGTCTTCGAGGTACAGGCCCCATTTCGCACCAAATGCGTCCTGGTGGTAGTTGAAGCTCATGCAGGCCGTCGGCTTGGCAACCGAGGTGATCGGGATAAGCAGCTCGAACTTCAGGTTCTGATCGCGCTGATTATTGGCCAGCATCTTGCCGGCACGGCCGAAGAACGGGTCGTTCGCGACATCAATGGTCACATCCAGACCGACCGCCTTCATCATCTCGACGCCGCGATCCATCCAGCGTTGACGGAAATCCGTGACGTGCTGCTCGGTCCCCATGCAAATATATTCACGCATGCGGAAGAGCTGCTGGCGGGCGGGATCCTGCGAAGGCTCGTGGCGGAAGCAATAGGATTGCAGATCGAAGAGGCCGCCGCTCATCGGCAGTTTGCCGCGCCGAGCGACAGTCGGATAAAGCGGATAGCAAGCTGCAGGCGTCAATACGATGTCGGTTGCCTGTTGATCCTTGGTCCAATCGTCGCCCACCTCCATGCACTGGAGTAGGCTGATGTGGTCGAGCTCGCTGCCGCAGAAACTGTGGACGGTGCCGGCAAGCTGCGGGAAGCTCTTCATGTAGCCGCTCTTCTCGAAGAAGGCGCGGTTCATCCCGGGCGGAAAGCGCATCGCTTCCGCGCCGTCGGCGCCGCCGAACCTGTCGATCAGGCGCTCGAAGGCGGCGATCACGTCTTCGAATTGTCCGCTGCGCCCGTAGAGACCGTCAACGCCCGTATCGATCAAGAGACCCGATTCAAATAGCCTGTCCAGAAACGTTGTCTGCACGTCCATGTCGTCACCCCAGTAAGCTAGTGTCCTGCTTATGAACAAGAAGCATGCTCGACGTATTGCCGAGAATGCGGTCATTCGAGATCATGAGTTGCGCCGAGTGGGCATCGCGCAGATGGCGGCCGACGCTGAATGGCGTGCCGTTCTTGTAGCCCATGATCCCGCAAATCAGCATCACGTGATTGACGATCTCGAGGATCGTCTCAGATGAGGCAATCTTTACGTTGTTCATCGTGACGGCGAAGCCCATGGAAGAGAGCTTGTCGGCGTCGCTCCTGGCGTCCTCGTAGGCCTTCAGACCGGCGACAACGTTCGATCGAACCATCTGCTGCAAGTTTGACACCTCGGCGAGCCTCAAGGCTCCGGGCGGTGGCGTACCCGGCGACTTGCGCGCTGCGGCGCGCACGAACGCCTGTGCACGGCCAACCGCGTCTACCGCGATGCCATACCACACGCTGCTCCAAAGAAGGTGCGACGATGCCAGCATCGATTGCGCCGCGATCTCTGCGAAAGGCTTCGGCAGGATCTGTTCGGCCGCAGCCTCGCCCTTGAAGAGGAAACCATCTGAGCAGGTACCGCGCATGCCGAGCGTGTCCCACGTATGCGTTTTTTCCAACGTGTACTGCTCCTTCAGAAAGACGGTCAGCACCTGATCGGAAGAGGCGGCAGTTGCGTGGGCACGCGAGGTAACCATGATCGCATCGGCGTGGGAGCCGTAGGATATGACAGTGGCATCTTTCTCCAGACGGCAAATGTCACGATCCACCTCGATCGCGCAGATGCTATTCCTGAGATTGCCGCCGATCCCGCCTTCCGTCGTTGCCGACGCGACCAGCAATTGCTCGGCAGCAACACGTAGCATGAAGGCCCGATGCCACTCGCTCTCGCCGCCGTGCTCAACAAGGCTGCAAAGCTTGATGTGATGCATGGCGAAGACCATGGCAGCCGAAGCACAAGCCTGACCAAGCATCGAGCATAACTCGGCGATCTGTGCGATCGTCGCGCCTTCGCCACCGAAATGGCGTGGGATCTGAACGCCTAGCAAGCGCTCGGCCCTCATTGCCTCCACGGCTTCGTGCGGGAACCTCCCTTCAAAATCGACGGAGTCTGCATGCTTTGCCGCAATCGCTGACACGCGCGCGGCTCTGGCGGCAAGATCCTCTTGCGCGATTTTGACCGGAAAGTTCATTCAGGCGACCTTCCGGCTATCTTTGATCTGGTCAACGGTCCTTGCGATCGCCGCGATGCTGGCGAAAGACTTGCGATTCAAGAGATTGTCGGGAAACTCGATATCAAAGGCTTCTTCGATGCCAAGCATAAGCTGCACGGAAGCGAAAGACGTTAGGCCGACCGCATAGAGGTCGGCATCATCGGCGACCTGATCGACAGAGACAGGGAGCTTTCCAAATTTGACCAGGAGCTCACGGATCGTAGTATTCATTATGACTTCTCCAAGATGATCATATCTCGAGTGGCGAAACCGCCTTGTTCTCGGAGTACGCGTAGTCTGGAAAAGACAAAATTGTCCTAAATGACGTAGTTAAAGTCAGCTAAGCTTCTCAGCTAAATTCCTACGAAAGAAACGGGGAAGGGGGGGAGCTTGTGTTAGATTTCAACATCTTGCTCGCGAGCTGTATTTTTGGGTGACCAACGGATCTTGTGACACATTGTCCAATAACAACACTTCTTTCGCCCATTTTTGACTAGGCGACCGGCGGATACAGGTGCTCGCCGCCGCGATAATCCGAAACCGAATAGCAGCCTTCGCCCATCTCACTGATCGACTGAGGAGCGATCACTGCTTTGCCATGGCCACCGGGTATGTCGAGTATGTAGGTGGGCTGGCAAAGACCTGAAATCCGGCCACGCAATGCGGCGACGATCTTCTGCCCCTCTTCGATCGTCAGCCGAAAATGGCTCGTGCCTGGCGCCAGATCGGGATGATGCAAATAGTACGGCTTCACACGCGTCTCGACGAAGGCCTTCATCAACTCCGTCAGCACCGCCGGATCATCATTGACGCCCTTCAGAAGCACCGATTGGCTGACCATGACCATGCCGGCATCGATCAGGCGAGCGCATGCTGCGCGCGCCTCGGCGGTCAGTTCGCGGGGATGATTGGCGTGCAGCGCCACGTAGACGGTCTTGCCGCTCGCTCTCAGGGCCGCAATCAGGGCCGCATCCACTCTCGATGGATCAACCACGGGAACCCGGGTATGGAACCGCACGATCTTGACGTGGTCGATCGATGCCAGTTCGCGAAGAATTTCTTCCAGCCGTCGCGGTGACAATACGAGCGGATCGCCGCCCGTCAGGATCACTTCCCAGATTTCCTCATGGTCGCGGATATAGGCGAAGGCCGCAGACATTGCATTGGGGTCAAGGGTGCCCAAGCCTTCCGGACCGACCATCTCGCGGCGAAAGCAGAAGCGACAGTAGACGGGGCAGACATGCACCGCCTTCAACAGCACCCGGTCGGGATAGCGATGAACGATCCCCTGTACGGGACTATGGGCTTCGTCGCCGATCGGGTCGGCGCGCTCTTCGGGCGTCGTGATCAGCTCAGCCGGCTCAGGAACGAATTGCCGGGCGATTGGATCTGAATCATCGGCTCGGTCGATCAATCCTGCAACGGTCGGAGTCAATGCAATGGCATAGCGTGCGGCGACATCAGCCAGCGCGTCCCGGTCTCTCCGAGCCAGCAGCCTTGCGCGTGCCAGCCCTTCGACCGTCTTGATGGGCCCGTTACTGTTCATCTGCCGTACTCCGCGACCGGAGCCCACATCACCTGATCGATCCGCGAGGCCCCGGTTGCCAGCATCACCAGCCGATCGAAGCCAAGAGCGATGCCGCTTGCCTCGGGCATGATGGCAAGCGCGTCCAGAAAGTCCTCATCGAGAGGATAGCTTTCGCCGTAGATGCGAGCTTTTTCAGACATCTCGATCTCGAAGCGGCGGCGCTGTTCCGCCGCATTGGTAAGCTCGCCGAAGCCGTTTGCAAGCTCGACGCCGCAGGCATAGACCTCGAAACGTTCGGCAACACGGGGATCTCGCGCCGAGGGGCGCGCTAGTGCCGCTTCCGACACCGGATATTCGTCAAGAATGGTCACACGGTCGAAACCCAGATGAGGCTCGACCTTTTCGACAAGCACGCGGCTGAACAAGTCCGCCCAACCATCGTCATCGGCAACACGCATGCCGACCCTCCTGACCTGGTCAGCTAGATGCGCCCGATCCGTCGCACCGTCGGCTGCAACGGAGCCCAGCAGATCAATACTGGCATAGCGTTCGAAAGCCGCGGCAACACTGATCCTGTCCGGCCCGGCAAACGGATCGCAGTCCCGGCTTTTATAGGTGAGCCGCGCCGTCTTCATGGTTTCCGCAGCAAGCGCCAGGATTCGAACGCAATCCATCATCAGGCTCTCGTAACTTTCGCCCACGCGATACCACTCGAGCATGGTGAACTCCGGGTGGTGCAGGGGGCCGCGCTCGCGGTTGCGATAGACGTGGGCGAAACAGGCGATGCGCTGTTCGCCAGCCGAAAGCAGCTTCTTGCAGGCGAATTCAGGCGAGGTATGCAGATAAAGCGGCGCTGCAGTCTGGCCGTCCGTCGTCAAGGCTTCGGTGGCAAACGCATGAAGATGCGCCTCGTTGCCCGGCGAAACCTGCAGCGTCGCGGTGTCGACCTCCAGAAAATCCTCGCTCAGGAAATAGCGGCGCAGCGCGGACTGGATGGCATTGCGCCCAATCAGGAACGGACGGCGGTCCAAATGCACGCTCGGCGTCCACCACGGCGATACTTTGGCGTTCGAGGGATTCATTGGCGTCGTCCTGGCCGGCCTTCCAACGCTAGGGCTGGCTATTTGCCGGATTTTAGGTTAGTTGCGCCCCCAAAGAACAATCAATCGCGTCTTCGGGGCTGTATCGACAGTCCTCTACGACGCCAAAAGCCGAGTTACAAGGAAGTCTTAATGGTCAAGGTCATCGCCTCTTCCGTCCGCAAGGGCAACGTTCTCGACGTGGATGGCAAGCTCTACGTCGTTCTGACTGCCCAGAACTTTCATCCGGGCAAGGGCACGCCGGTCACGCAGGTCGACATGCGTCGTATCGTTGACGGCGTCAAGGTCTCCGAGCGCTGGCGTACAACCGAACAGGTCGAGCGCGCCTTCGTCGAAGACGTGAACTTCCAGTATCTCTACGAAGATGGCGAAGGGTTCCACTTCATGAACCCGGCGACCTACGACCAGGTGGTCGTGAACGATGAAACGATGGGCGATCAGAAGGCCTATCTGCAGGAAGGCATGACCTGCATCCTGTCGATCCATGAAGGCGTTCCGCTGGCTCTCGAACTGCCGCGCCACGTGACCCTCGAAATCACGGAAACCGAACCGGTCGTTAAGGGCCAGACGGCCTCGTCCTCCTACAAGCCGGCAATGCTGTCGAACGGCGTGCGCACCATGGTGCCGCCGCACATCAACGCCGGCACGCGCGTCGTTATCGCCACGGAAGACAATTCCTACGTCGAGCGCGCAAAAGACTGACTGTCTGCCGCATGCGCCGAGTAAACTAAGCCGCTTTGGAAACGAGGGGCTTTTTTGCTGTCGGCAGTTAGCTGATCCGGCGGTTGCTCAAACAAAAAGCGCCAGTCAGGCCGGCGCTTTCGATCTCAAAAATAGTAATCCTAGCGCCTTAGTAGCGCGGGCAACGTGCCTCGTAACGGCGCCCGTAGCGGTCTCTGTAGACGCAGTAACCGCGACGTTCAACGGACTGGCCGATCAGTGCGCCAGCGAGACCGCCGGCAACGGCACCGATTGCAGCACCGCCCCAGCTATGGCTGACGGCACCGCCGATAATAGCGCCGGAACCCGCGCCGATTGCGGTTCCCTGTTCCGTCGCCGTGCAGGAAGCAAGTGCGCCGACGAGGGCGCCAATGAGCACAATCTTCTTCATCATGACATAACTCCCAGTTTTTTCGTCGCTTAGATGCGACCCATTAGCACAAGAATAACAATAATGAGGAGAACTAGCCCTAAACCGCCGGAAGGTCCATAGCCCCATCCGCGGCTATAGCCCCAATTTGGTAAGGCGCCGATCAAAAGCAGAATAAGGATAATGAGCAGTATGGTGCCAAGCATGGTTCAAGTCCTCGACGTCATTACACCTGGAATGGACGAGAAACACACATCTCCGATTTTTGTTCCATATGTATCAAATGTTTGGTTTTAGCGGCAAAATGACCTAATCGTACGCCGTTTTCCGTCCCGCCGCGTAATATTGCCCCCATGACAACAAGACACGGGCAGATGTCGCTCGTCGATTTCGGACAAAACGACGTTGACAGCCTGGACAAGATTGCGTTGCACGTATGCCGCGAATTTCGAGATTCAGCATCTTGTGGGAAAAAGTGATTCAAAATCAATACTTAGCCGTGAACAAACACTGAATCATGCGGAGTCTGCGATTCGTCTCCGATTCGTTCTCAAGCTGTTCCGAATCGCAAAACGAGCAATCTGCAAGCTATTCGCGCAACAGAAAACTGCGGAGTAAATTCAAATCGGCCCTTGCGTTTGAGACAACGGCTGTCCATGTGTGTGCTGCTCGGAGAGGAGCTGACTTGACCTGGGGCACCCTCGCCTCATCTGCAGGACCATGACACTGACATCGCAGCCGATGATACTGAGTGGGCGCGGAGTAACCGCGGTGCTCGGACCAACCAATACCGGCAAGACGCATTATGCCATTGAGCGCATGGTTGCCCATGGCACCGGCGTGATCGGGCTGCCGCTGCGGCTGCTGGCGCGCGAGGTCTATACACGCGTCGCCGAAAAGGTCGGAATTCAAAACGTTGCCCTGGTAACGGGCGAAGAGAAAATATCGCCTCCCAACGCCCGCTTTTCGGTCTGCACCGTCGAGGCAATGCCACGCGAGACGAAGGCGGCGTTCGTCGCCATTGACGAGGTTCAACTCGCCGGCGACCTCGAGCGAGGGCACATCTTTACGGACCGGATCCTTCATCTGCGCGGCCGCGACGAGACGCTGTTGCTCGGCGCCGGTACAATGCGTCCGATCCTGCAGCAACTGCTCCCTGGAATTACCATCGTCGAGCGTCCCCGGCTTTCCCACCTGTTCTATGCCGGACAGAAGAAGATTACCCGCCTCCCGCAGCGTTCGGCGATCGTCGCCTTCTCTGCCGACGAAGTCTATGCGATTGCCGAGTTGATCCGCAGGCAGCGCGGCGGGGCCGCCGTCGTTCTCGGAGCCCTCAGTCCGCGCACCCGCAATGCGCAGGTGGCACTCTACCAAGCCGGCGATGTGGAATATCTGGTCGCCACGGATGCGATCGGCATGGGCCTCAATCTCGACGTCGACCACGTCGCCTTCGCGCAGGATCGCAAATTCGACGGCTATCAGTTTCGTAACCTCAACCCCGCCGAACTTGGGCAGATTGCCGGCCGTGCCGGTCGACATGTTCGCGACGGGACGTTTGGCGTCACCGGTCAGGTCGATCCCTTTGATGAGGAATTGGTTGAACGCATCGAAGGCCACGAGTTCGACAATGTGAAAGTGCTGCAGTGGCGCACGAAGAACCTCGACTTCAGCTCCCTGCATGCGCTCCGCGTGAGCCTTGAGACCGGCCCTACGGTTTCTGGCCTGACACGCGCGCTCCCCGCCGTCGACCAGCAAGCGCTGGAACAGCTGTCGCGCTACCCCGAGATCATCGACCTTGCGAACAATCCGGCGCGCGTCGAGAAACTATGGGAAGCCTGCGCGCTTCCGGACTATCGCCGCATTGCACCGGCCCAACACGCCGATCTGATTTCCACCCTCTTTTCCGATCTCGTCCGCTATGGCACGGTAAACGAGGACTTCCTTGCCGAGCAGGTATACCGCGCGGATCGAACAGACGGTGAGATTGACACGCTTTCGGCGCGAATCGCGCAGATAAGAACTTGGACCTATGTATCGAATCGGCCCAATTGGCTTGCCGATCCGACACACTGGCAGGAAAAGACGCGGGAAATCGAAGATCGATTGTCCGATGCGTTACATGAAAGGTTGACGAAACGCTTTGTTGATCGCAGGACATCTGTGCTCATGAAGCGCCTGAGAGAGAATGCGATGCTGGAAGCTGAAATCAGTGTAAATGGCGATGTCTTCGTAGAAGGACATCATGTGGGGCAACTGTCGGGATTCCGGTTCACGCCCATTTCGGGAGCGGAGGGACCGGACGCTAAGGCTGTCCAGTCTGCTTCGCAGAAGGCGCTCGCTCTGGAATTCGAGGCACGTGCGGCTCGCCTCCATGCGGCCGGCAATGGCGACCTCGCGATCAGCTCCGACGGTTCGATCCGTTGGCTGGGCGACCCGGTGGCACGCCTGGCAGGCAGCGATCATGTCATGCGCCCGCGTGTCATCATTCTCGCCGACGAGCAGTTGACCGGCAATGCCCGCGACCATGTGGCCGCTCGTATCGAGCGCTTCGTAAATCACCACATCAGCACCGTCCTGAAGCCGCTTGACGATCTGTCCCGCGCAGAGGACCTGCAGGGCCTTGCAAAGGGCCTGGCATTCCAGCTTGTCGAGAACCTCGGCGTACTGTTCCGGCGCGACGTGACCGAAGAAGTGAAGTCGCTGGATCAGGATGCGCGGGCCTCAATGCGCCGCTACGGTGTCCGCTTCGGCGCCTACCACATCTTCGTTCCGGCACTTCTCAAGCCCGCCCCGGCAGAGCTCATCACGCTCCTCTGGGCGTTGAAGAATGATGGCCTCGACAAGCCAGGTTATGGCGATCTCATTCCCGTGCTGGCGGCAGGCCGTACCTCGGTCGTTACCGATCCGGGCTTCGAGCGCACCTTCTACAAGCTGGCCGGCTTCCGGTTCCTTGGCAAACGCGCGGTCCGTATCGACATTCTGGAGCGCCTGGCCGACATTATTCGCCCGCTCCTTCAGTGGAAGCCGGGCCAGGCCAATCGTCCCGAAGGCGCTTATGACGGTCGCCGTTTCACGACGACAACCGCCATGCTTTCGATCCTCGGCGCAACGCTGGAGGACATGGAAGAGATCCTGAAGGGGCTCGGTTATCGCGCCGATGCCGTCAAGGCGGAAGAGGCAGCTGCCCATCTGTCGGCTCAGGACGCTGCCGCAGCGCCGGCGACCGAGACGGCGGTTGAGGATAATGCGGAGAAGGCAGATCACGACGATGCCGACAGCGCATCGGAGGAAGCCCCTTCCGAAGCCCCAGCTGCTGTTGAAGCAGTGGCAGCCGAACAGCCGGTCATCGCAAATCCCGAAGAAGCCGAGGAGCCGAAGCCGGTCCTTCTCTGGCGCCTTGGTGGCCGTACGGACAACCAGCGTCAGGCTCGCAGCCCGGGCGAACGCCGTGGCGGCAACAATCGCGGCCAGGACCGGGGGTCCGAACATCGCCGCCAGGGTGCTGCGAATGGCGAGGGCCGCGACGGCAACCGCCAGCATCGCGGCAAGGATGGCGGCAAGCCACAGCAGGGACGCGGTGACCGCAACGAACAGCGTGGCGACCGTCAGGACCGTGGCGACCGCAAGGATCGCAACAACAACCGTGGCGGACCACAGCCGTTGCGCTTCGAGGCAAAGCCACCGCGCAAGGAAAAGCCGATCGATCCGGATTCTCCTTTCGCCAAGCTCGCTGCCTTGAAGGAGCAGATGAAGAAGTAAGCGGATGAGCAGTGAGACACAGCCAGGAGGCGGTTCGCGACAGCGCATCGACAAGTGGCTGTTCTTCACGCGCATGGTGAAATCGCGCTCGCTGGCACAAAGCCACATTCAATCCGGGCATGTGCGGATCAACGGCGAGCGCGCCCTTCAACCGAGCCAAATGGTCAAGACGGGCGACAGGGTCGAGCTGGCGCTGGAGCGCCGCGATGTTGTCCTCATCGTCAAATCGGGCGGCGAGCGACGTGGTCCCTACGAGGAAGCCCGGCTGCTCTATGAGGACCTGACTCCGCCACCCGACGAGGCAAAGCGCCTGACACCTTACGAACAGGCGATGCGCGCTACGGGCACGGGCAGACCCACGAAAAAGGACCGCCGTGCAATCGACAAGCTGATGTCGGACGAGGATTAGAAAACTCTGTCCGAACAGCCGGGTTTTGCGACGTCTTTATTCTTGAAATCCGCAGACAAAGCCGATACGTCACAATCAACTTGCCGGATAGCGTAAATGCCTCCCCCGCATTTCACTGCTTCCTTTCCGGTTAGGGGAAAGGCGCGACGTTCCAGGTTGCCCGGCCCCATTGTGTGGAAGTCCTGGAGTTCTTCATGACCTATGTCGTGACCGACAATTGCATTCGCTGCAAATATACCGATTGCGTGGAAGTCTGCCCCGTCGACTGTTTCTATGAAGGCGAGAACTTCCTCGTCATTCATCCTGACGAATGCATCGACTGCGGCGTTTGCGAGCCGGAATGTCCTGCCGAAGCCATCAAGCCGGATACGGAGCCGGGCCTCGACAAGTGGCTCAAGGTCAACGCCGAATATGCGAGCATTTGGCCGAACATCACGATCAAGAAGGATGCCATGCCGGAAGCCAAGGAAATGGACGGCGAAACCGGCAAGTTCGAGAAGTACTTCTCGGAGAAGCCTGGAGCGGGCGACTGATCTTCCCCCAAACCTCGGCCTGAAACCGGGTTCAGTGACGTAGAAAATGCCTGAAGCGTGCCTGCAGCATATGGGTGTCATGTGTTGCGCGCATGACTCAGGTGCAGCAAATTATTGATTTCGTCATATTTTTGTGATAGGTTCCCGACACTGATCCATTTGCGGCATGAAGTATGCCCAAACCACCACGAAAGCAAAACAAATCCAAAAACGCGGTTTCCGTGACATATCAACGCCTTGAGCTGTGAGGCTCTAAGCTTGTGCGCATGGATATGTTTGTTTTTGTCCGGTGGGACCAGAAGTAAGTCACCCGACGGATCCGACCGTCTCATCCGGGCTTGACTGACCCGGCTCCGGCTGCAGCCGGGAGCGTAACAGGGAGTGTTTGAATAGAATGACGACCCAGCAGAAAAAACCTTCTTCCGCACGTCACGGCTTCAAGACCGGTGAATCGATCGTGTACCCCGCACATGGCGTCGGTACCATCAGCGCCATCGAAGAGCAAGAAGTAGCAGGCATGAAGCTTGAACTTTTCGTTATCGATTTCGAGAAGGACAAGATGCGTCTGAAAGTGCCGGTCGCCAAGGCCATGAGCATCGGCATGCGTAAGCTCTCCGAAACCGATTTCGTCGAGCGTGCATTGAAGGTTGTGCAGGGCAAGGCGCGCGTCAAGCGTACCATGTGGTCCCGTCGCGCCCAGGAATATGATGCGAAGATCAATTCCGGCGACCTCATTTCCATTGCTGAAGTTGTCCGCGATCTCTATCGCGCCGAGAACCAGCCGGAACAGTCCTATTCCGAACGTCAGCTGTATGAAGCTGCACTTGATCGCATGGCACGCGAAATCGCTGCCGTGAACAAGATGTCGGAAACCGAAGCCGTTCGCCTCGTCGAGACCAACCTCAACAAGGGTCCGAAGCGCGGCAAGGCAATCGAAGAAGACGAATCTCAGGATGAAGCTGCATAAGCTTTCCTTGTTTTTCCTGAAAAAAAACCCGGCCTTGTGCCGGGTTTTTTATTGGAACTTTTCCCGAGGTGGCGCGTTTTAAAGATGTAGCTGCGGACCGCGTCGGGAACTGACATTACCCTCCTCGAACGCTCGCATCCTGGAAACGATCGATGAGGAGCGGATCATGCCTTCCACGTTCTGCCTATCCGGCAACTTGAAGAAACTGGTCCTACCCGGCCGTATTACCGGCGCATAACCCTAAGCTAGGGCCCCATCTGGAAACGTCCAGAGTTCGGGGCCTTTATACGTTCAAGACATGAATTTGATCTGGGCAGCCAATGTCCGGAAGCAAGATTTCTTTGCCCTTTTTTGGCGTCACGCCTCAGGAGACCGATATGAAGAACATGTCAGCAGACCGGCGCATGATCAAAATCGCCATGGCGGCTCCCTACCTTGCTCGCGAAGAGGAACACGATCTCGCAATCCGCTGGAAGAACAATGATGATCGTGGCGCCCGTAACCAGATCGCCATGGCCCATATGCGTCTCGTTATCTCGATGGCCGGAAAGTTTCGCAACTTCGGCCTCCCCATGAGCGACCTTGTCCAGGAAGGCTACGTCGGTCTGCTGGAGGCTGCGGCCCGCTTTGAGCCCGAGCGTGATGTCCGCTTCTCCACCTATGCAAGCTGGTGGATCCGCGCCTCTATCCAGGACTACATCCTTCGCAATTGGTCGATTGTTCGCGGCGGTACGAGTTCTGCCCAGAAGGCCCTGTTCTTCAATCTTCGCCGTCTGCGCGCCAAGCTTGCCAGGGGCGACACGCAGCTCACGCTCCAGTCCATCCACCAGGAAATCGCCGCAGCCCTCGGCGTCAGCCTTTCAGACGTCCAGACGATGGACGCCAGGCTCTCGAGCAATGACGCCTCGCTCCAGGCGCCCTCAGTCTCGGGTGATGCCGACAGCGCCGAGAAGATGGATTTCCTCGTCAGCGACGATCCTCTCCCAGACGAGCAGGTATCGAACATGATCGACGGCGAGCGCCGGCGCAATTGGCTCGCTTCGGCCCTGAAGCACCTCAATGAGCGGGAAATGAAGATCATCAGCGCCCGCAGGCTCGCCGAAGATGGCGCTACGCTTGAGGAACTCGGTGCAGATCTCGGCATTTCCAAGGAGCGCGTCCGGCAGATCGAAAGCCGGGCGATGGAAAAACTCCGCAGCGCTCTCGTGAGTGCTGACCCGTATATGGCCGCATCGGCCTGAAAGAGCTTACTCCCCCAGTGATGCAACTGGCCCGGTGAAAACCGGGCCTCTTTCTATTCCGCAATAATCTTGACGCGGTCGCCGGGAGAGACAGCGGCGCCGGTCGGCAGGGCATTGATAAGCTTGAAGAGATCGAGCTTTCGATCCGTGCCCATCATCCGCGAAGCAAGCGTCGTGATGTTCTCGCCTGGCCGTACCTTGACGACCCGGACCCGCAGAGGCTTCAGGGAAGCCGTTTCTTCCGGGGTCATGCGACGGAAGCTTGCCCGCAAGACGTCGGCCGTCTGCTGCAAGACCGGGCTTCCCTTCGGGACGGCCGTCAGGAACCGGAAAATCTGCGCATTGTTGCGGATCACCGTGACGTCGAAATCCCAACGATCTGCACTCGCGCGTGCCGTTGCGGCCTCCATACCGTTGACTGTGATCTGCTGAATGGTCGACGGATCGAGACCGGTAACCCAGCCGCTCGAGATATAGTTGGTTAGGCTTTGGTTCTGGTTATCGGCAACACCATCGAAGCGGATTGCGATGTCGCCCGGACCGGTCGCCATAACCGCCTCGACTTTGTTGTCGATCTTGAAATCGGGAGGTACGTCGAAGCGAATGCCAAGCCCGCCATGCAGGAAGGTCTGGCCGCGGACATAGCCTTCCTCCGGACTGTCGCCGTAGAGCAGGCCATCGATCCCATCGAGATAATAGTCCCTGCCCGTATCGCCAACCTTGCCTTCCTGGCCGAAAGCACGTGCATGATCGCGCGCGAGTTCGATGCGCTGCGCAGAGTTCGGGTGGCTGGAGAGGAAGTCGAGGCTCTGATCCGCCTCAGGATCGACCGACATGAAACGGCTATAGGCGGCCATGGAGTCCAGGAACCGCGCAGCGGCATAGGGATCATAGCCTGCTTCACCAAGCATACGGACGCCGATCACGTCGGCCTGCAATTCCTGCTGCCGCGAGAAAGCAGCCAATCGGAGCTTGCCGCGCGCCAGAGCCTGCTTGCCGGCAATATCGCTCGACAGCACCTCGGCAACGACGCGGCTGGCAATGACTTCCGCCTCCTCGCGCTTCTGCCGTTCGATGCCGTGGTTTGCGGTAACGTGGCCCATCTCATGCGAGAGAACGGCAGCGACCTCGGATGCGTCGTTGGCGAGCGCCAGCAGACCGCGTGTCACATAGAGATAACCGCCCGGCAGAGCGAATGCGTTGATAGCCGGCGAGTTCAGGATGGTGATGCGATAGGACTGGCTCGGGTTCTCGGAGACGGCCGTCAGCGCGCCCGTGATCCGGGCGACCAGGCGCTCGGTCTTTGCATCCTTGTACTCGCCTCCATAGCTCGCAACAATGCGCGGATGTTCGCGCGCACCCATGGCAGCGCGCGGATCGTTCTTCTGGACTTCATCGACGATCTGCGGATTGGAGGACGGCGCAACGCTTGGCTGATAGGACTGCTCGAGAATGGACTGACAACCATACAGCGCCATGCTTGTCGCACAGACGACCGAGGCTCGTCGCACCAGACGGCACGCAGACGAGAGCACATCACTGGAAGGCGCGGGGAATTTCCACGTCGGCATACTGTCCAGTCTGGCTCTCCAAGTCATCTTGCGTGTCAACCGGTCCACTTCCGCGACCCGGCCGGTCTCATCGTGATTCAACAGGCGTCCGTCCCCGCTCTTGCACTGCACAATCGGGGACACAAGTCTTTGCTGTAACTGATTTCCGCATCGGTTGCATAGCGAGACTCTGAGTAAATGTGGCGCCGTTGTATTTTAGCAAGCCTAACGTGCTTTTGAGTTTCCTCGGTCGCCTCAAATTATGGCGAAAGTGCCGTTGCGACTGCCAGATTCGTCAACTGCGGAGAAATTGCGTCAATCCTGGATGGTCCGCGCGGCCCAGAAATTCGTCAATTGGAGCCGCCACGACAATCCTGCCGTCTTCAAGGAAAAGACCGAAGTCTGCGATCCGTTTCACCTCGTCCGGATCGTGCGAGACGACGACGACGGTATTGCCGGTTTCACGATGCATGTCGAGCAGCAGCGCCGCCATTCCGTTTCGCAAACCGGGGTCAAGCGCCGCGAAGGGCTCGTCCAGCAGCAGCACCGGCCGGTTGCGAACAAGCGCGCGTGCAAAGGCTACCCGCTGCCGTTCCCCGCCGGAGAGCGTCCCTGGCATCCGCCGCTCGAAACCGGCGAGTCCCACCTTTTCAAGCGAAGACGAGATGGTTCGGCAATTTGCGGTCGTGAGTTTCAACGACGGGTTAATGCCAAGGCCGATGTTGGTAAAGATATCGAGGTGCGCGAACAGATTGTTATCCTGGAAGACCAGGGAGACCGGCCGCTGCGCCGGGTAAACCTCGGTCACATCTTTTCCGGCGATCAGGATCCGCCCCTTGAGAGCCGTGTCGAAGCCGGCAAGCAGATTGAGGAAGGTTGACTTGCCGGCCCCGGACGCCCCCGTCACGGCAATTACGGCACCGGTGGGAAGCCGGCAATCAAACTGAAAATTCTGATTGCCGAGCTGAAGACCGACCCGCTGCATCTCGATCGCGAACTTAGGATCAACCATGGACGGCAACCTCTCGGCGCACGGGGCCCATCGTACCGGCAATCGTGAGCAGCAGGCAGGCGACGCCAAGGATCAGCGCCAGCCCATCCGCATCGTTCGTCCGATAGCTGCCCATACGGCTATAGACGAGCCATGGCAGGGTGACGAAGCCGTCCGAACCGAACAGCGCAACCGCGCCCAGATCGCCGAGCGACAGCGCCATCGCGAACGAAAATGCCGTAAGCATCGGCTTGAACAGGGCTGGCGTGTCGATGAGGCGCAGCCGCGCCCAACCTGTGACACCGAGACTCGCCGCAAGCTTCTGCGTCCGATGCTCGTGGACGATGAAAGCCGGCTCAAGGACACGCATCACAAAGGGCAGCGACATCAACGCGTTGATGGCGACAATCAGCAGCGGAGCGACAGCACTCACGTCACTGACATTTCTCAAGGCAAGGAACCAACCGGTCGCAAGGACGATTGGCGGCACGAGCAACACCAGCGACGACGCGCCGCCCATGGCGGCAAAAAGAAGCCTCCTGCCGAAGGTCCCTGAACCCCGGAGAAGCGCCGCACGGCGCGCGCTCACCAACGTCATCGAAATCAGCAAAGCGAGAGCCGCCGCGGAGATCGAGATAGCCAGGCTGGTCGCAGCCGATTGCCAGAAGATGGGCTCGCGCAAGAGCTTCATCAGATCGGACCGCAGGCCGGCCAGGACCACAGACATTAGAGGGAACGCTAGAAACAGCGTGGCAAGCAGCAGGACGCCACTATCCGCAAGCCGCGCGCCCGGTAGTCGCCCATCCGGACGCCTGACAGGCTTGCCAACTGTCATCCCTTCGTCCTCGGGAGCGGGGAGAAGCGACAGGGCTCCGAGGATCATTGATGTAAGTACGATCTGAAGCAGGGAAAGCGTAACGGCACGGCCAGGGTCGAAATCGAAGCGCAGGGACTGATAGATGGCAACCTCGACCGTCGTTGCCGCAGGGCCACCACCCAACATCAGCACAAGCGTGAAGCTCGTGGCGCACAGCATGAAAATCAGGCCGGCGATACCGGGGACGACCGAGCGCAGGACCGGCCATTCGATGAAGCGAAAAGTCGAGCCGGAGCGCATGCCCAAGCCACTCGCCATCAGCCAATATTCCGATGGCACACGGTCCAGTGCGGCCAGCATCAGGCGGGCCGCCAGTGGCATGTTGAAGAAGACATGCGCCAGCAGGATCCCCGAGAGCCCATATATGCTGACCGGTTCCGCCAGGCCGAACTTAAGCAGCGCCGAGTTCATGATGCCCTGCCGCCCCCAGATACCGATCAATCCGAGCGCCCCAATCAGAACAGGAAGCCCCATCGGCACGGCCATCAGCCTGATAATCCAGATACGGCCGGGGAAATGCCGTTGACGCGCCAGGGCTTGCGCGACCGGAATGGCAAAAACGATGGAGAGCGCGGTGGAGAGCACGGCCTGCAACAGCGTGAAACGCAATATCCGCAGGATGTACGGTTCAAACACGGTCGCAAGAATCGACGAACCGCCGCTCGAGAGAAGCAAAGCAAGGATCGCAAGGCCGACGAAAGCGATAATGCCGGCGAGGCTCGCGGCCCCGCCCAGCATCGCCCGTCGCATCTCTGCCTTGGTCAAAAGCATCAGTTCATGCTCATGGCAGCCAGCCACTCGTCGATCCAGGCTTTGCGATTCTCGGCAACTTCGTCAGAGCTCATCAGAAAGGTCTTTGATGGCTTCACGAGCTTGCCGAACGCATCCGGCAGCGGTTGCGATGTCGCGGAAACCGGCATCATCCAGTTGTTGGTCGGAATGGTGTCCTGGAAGCCCGGCGTCACCATGAATTTCAGGAAATCGCGCGCAAGTTCCTTGTCAGGCGCATTCTTCAGCAGTCCGGCCACTTCGATCTGTATGTAATGGCCCTCTGAAAATGCAGCGGCCTGGTAGCGGTCCGTATTCTCCGCGACCATGTGATAGGCAGGCGATGTCGTGTAGGAAAGCACCATCGGTACTTCCCCCTTGGTGAACAGCCCATAGGCCTCTGACCAACCGGGCGTTACCGTCAAAACCCGCTTCTTGAGTTTCGCCCAGGCCTCCGGCGCCTTGTCGCCGTAGACGGATTTTACCCACAACAGGAGACCGAGCCCGGGCGTCGAGGTGCGCGGGTCCTCGATGACGATCTTCTGCGAAGGGTCGCCTTCGACTAGGTCCTTCATGCTTTGCGGCGGGTTCTTGATCGTCTGGGTATCGTAGATGACGGCGAAGTGGCCATAGTCGTACGGCACGAATACATCGTCCTTGTAGTCGCCCGGCACCTTGAGCCCGCCGACATCGATACCGCTCGCATCGAACAGGCCGGTCGCCTTCGCTTCCGTGGTCAGGTTCGTATCCAAGCCAAGCACGATATCTGCCTTCGTGCCGGCGCCTTCGAGCTTAAGACGCGACAACAGTGCCACGCCATCCGCCACGCTGACGAAATTGACATTGCAGCCGCAGGTCTTCTCGAACGCTTCCTTGACCTTCGGCCCCGGACCCCATTCGGATATGAAGCTTTCATAAGTGTAGACGGTAAGCGTCTTGTCTGCCGCCTGCGCGCCGGCGCCGGTCAGGGTTGCAGTCGCGATGAAGATCGTGGCAAGCAACGAACGGCTCGGGAATTTGAATTTGAACATGGCACCTCTCCTCTGGTTTGCTTGAAGGGGAAAAGGGCGGTGCCAGATGTCACGCGTCTAATCCCTCCGCCGGTGTTAGCCGGATCAGGTTCCGCGGGTTGGCTTTCAGCCTCTCAGCCGCGTGCCTGATGGCACGGGCACCCCGTTAGAGCGCTTGAGATGTATCGCCACGCTAGGCGTCTTGCAAGGGGCGGCCCTTGGGCCGCCATTGGCATTTACTCGGCGGCTTCGGCACTTGCCGCCGGTCGCACCTCTACCACGCGTGGCAACTGCGTGGGTTTCAGCATCAAGGCAGCACAAAGGCCGATGAGAGCGATCGCGCACGAAGCGATGAAAAGCGGCGTGAACGCATTGGCATAGACGTCGGCGACGGCCTGCCGCACCTGCTCCGGCAACGCCGCGAGCATCTTTGGCGTCAGCTGCTCGATATCGGTCACGCCGGGAATGGAGAGTCCGGTCTTGCCGAGCTGCGAGCCGATGATCGCACCATAAATGGAGATGGCAATCGATGCACCGCCCATGCGTGACAGCGTCACTGATCCCGTTGCGGCGCCGACGTCGCGCGCCGGAGCGGCATTCTGGACGCCGATGACCGGGACCTGCTGTGCTAGGCCGACGCCGAAGCCGTGGAGAGCCATCACCGCCCCGATCACCATGACCGGTGTTCCGACATGAACCTGAGTGAGCAGCACAAACGCGATGGCACTGCAGGTCAGGCTTGCGATCGCGAACGGCTTGTAGCGCCCGGTGATGGAGATGATGCGGCCCGCAGAGAGCGACCCGCAGACGATGCCGCCGGTCAGAAGAATGAAGAAGGCCCCGGCCGCGGACGGCGAAAGGCCGGTCGTCGTCTGCAGGAACAATGCGAAATAATTGACCATGCCGATGCCGATCGCGCCACTCATGATTGACATGATGAGCAGCAGGCTGAATGTCGAATTGCGAAACAGCGACAGGGGAACGATCGGCTCCGCGGCGCGACGCTCGACGAAGATCCAACCGATCGCCGCCGCTACACCGAGCGCCATGATCGCCAGGCTTTGAGGAGCGACAAGCGAGCCGAAAACCTGAGAGCCATCGGCGGCGAGAACGATGCTTGCCGTCGTCAAGGCGAGCAGCAGGGCGCCGGCGTAATCGATCTTCGGACGGCGGTTGGGCTTCCGGTAGGGCAGCATCAAAGCCAGACCGACAAGGACGACGAAACCGATCGGAACATTGACGAGGAAGATCGAGCGCCAGCCGAAAAGATCGCTCATTGCCCCGCCAAGGACGGGTCCGATAGCGCCCGAGGCCATCAGAACGAGGCTGGAATAGCTCTGGTACCGCGCCCGTTCGCGCGGCTCGAAGAGGTCCGCGTTGACGGCGAAGATCGAGACCATGATCCCGCCTCCGCCAAGTCCCTGCAGCACGCGGGCCGCAATCAGCGTGTTCATGGATACCGCCAGTCCGCAGACGGCGGAACCGACCGTGAAGATCATGATCGCGGCCATCATTACATACTTGCGGCCGAAGAGATCACCGAGCTTGCCATAGAGCGGCATCACCGCGCTCACGGCGAGAAGATAGGCGGAGCCGACCCAGCTGAACCGCTCGAGGTGGCCGAACTCGCCGACGATCGTCGGCAAAGCCGTTGCGACGATCTGGTTGTCGAGTGTCGCCATGAACATGGCCGCCATCAGGAAAAGGAAGAGGATGAACCGCCGGCGGTGATCCGTCACAAGCGGCGCCGCGGCAATTTGAGTATCCATGAAGTGTCGTTCCATATTGGGGAGTGCTTATTTATGTGCTATTAGCATATATTTGTCAATGTCACTTGATTGACAATGGCATATTTTCAATTGACGCCTGAGATGCTATGTTTCCGCAATGAACGAGAGCTTGACGAATCTGACCGATACTGACGCCGAGACGCACGAGCCTGACATCCTGCGCATTGGGCAAAGCATGACCCGTATGCGTCTCATGACCGGGCGGAGACTGATCGGTCGGCTCGCGATCCAAAGTGTCGCACCGGGCCTCGAGCTGTCACACCTCGACGTGCTGGACGCTGTGCGGCGTGCACATGAGGCTGGCGACGTAACGGTTGGGACGATTGCCGAGATGATGCGGATCGACCCCTCGCGCGCAAGCCGCATCGTCGCTGAAATGGTGGGGCGGAATATTCTGCGGCGAAAGGCATCTCAGGCGGATGCGCGGCGGATCATCGTCGTGATGACGCCGCTCGGGCAGAGGCTGCTGTCGGAAATACGCGCGCAGAAGCTCGCATTCGTTTCCGAAGTGGTCAAAGACTGGAAGCCGGAGGAGATCGAGGCGTTCGGAGAGCTATTCGAGAAGTTCATTTCCGGCTTCGAAAGTGTTTTTGACGCTCGCGTCAAGGATATCGCTGACGAAGCCTGAGCCGCGGCCCTTTCCCTTCCCCCCTGGTTTGCGCTATGGGCAGTGCCCATGAGCCAATCCACCTTCACCATTCTGCTTGGCGGCGAGTTGCAGATGACCGACCGCCTGCGACATGCCATCTCGGGCAGCCGTTTCATAGCCGCCGATGGTGGCATGCGTCATGCGGCAGCGCTCGGCGTCGTTCCGGAATTGTGGGTCGGCGATTTCGATTCCACGCCGGCGGATCTCGAAGCCGCTTTTCCTGACGTCCCCAGGCAACCTTATCCCGCTGCCAAGGCCTCAACCGACGGCGAGATTGCGGTTGCGGAAGCGGTCGCCCGCGGCGCGAAACACCTCGTCTTGGCCGGCGCCCTTGCAGGCGAACGTTCCGACCATGCCATCCAGCACCTGCTCTATGCCGTCAGCCTGGCGGAGCAGGGTTATGACGTACTGCTCACGTCTGGCAGCGAAGAGGCTGTGCCGCTGATTTCAGGCGCAATCGAACTGGACCTGCCACCAGACAGTCTCTTTTCGGTGCCTGGCTTCAGCGAACTTCGCGGCCTGACAATCGAAAACGCGCGCTACCCGCTTGCCGACTTCCATTTGCCCTTCGGCTCGTCACGCACCATTTCCAATGTCGCGAAAGGCAAAGTGCGCTTTTCGCTCGAGAGCGGCCGCGCCATTGTGCTCGCCCGCCCCTATGATCTTTCCGGAGTCTGATCTTTGGCGCCTCCCATTCTGAAACTCGACGACGTCTTTCTCAGCTTCGGCGGCACGCCATTGCTTGCCGGCGCCGCCCTGCAGGTGGAGCCCGGAGACAAGATCTGTCTCGTCGGCCGCAACGGCTCCGGGAAGTCGACGTTGCTGAAGATTGCTGCCGGTCTCGTCGAAGCACAGTCGGGAGAGGTCTTCCGCCACCCCTCCTCGACCGTGCGTTATCTCGAACAGGCTCCCGATTTCACCGGATTCAAGACGGTGCAGGCCTATGCCGAAGCCGGCCTCGGCCCGGGTGACGATCATTATCGCGTCACCTATCTCCTCTCGCATCTCGGCCTCACCGGTGAGGAAGATCCACAAAACCTCTCGGGCGGAGAAGCCCGCCGCGCTGCCCTCGCCCGCGTACTCGCGCCAGAACCCGACATCCTCCTGCTCGATGAGCCGACCAACCATCTCGACCTGCCGACCATCGAATGGCTGGAAGGCGAACTGCAGAAGAGCCGCAGTGCGCTCGTCCTGATCTCCCACGACCGCCGTTTCCTGGAGAAGGTTTCAACGGCAACAGTCTGGCTCGACCGCGGCGCATCGCGGCGGCTCGACAGGGGTTTTGCCCATTTCGAAGCCTGGCGTGACCAGGTTCTGGAGGCGGAAGAGCTCGAGCAGCACAAGCTCGGCAAGGCGATCGAGCGCGAAGAGCATTGGCTGCGCTATGGCGTCACGGCCCGGCGCAAGCGCAACATGCGCCGGCTTGGCGAACTGCAGACCATGCGTACTCAGTATCGCGGCCACAAAGGTCCGCAGGGCACCGTGCAGGCAACGGTTTCCGATGCGCAGGAGTCCGGCAAGCTCGTCATCGAAGCCGAGAAGATCACGAAGACCTTCGGCGACCGGCCGATCGTCGCTCCCTTTTCCATCCGCGTGCATCGCGGTGATTGCATCGGTCTCGTCGGCCCGAACGGCGCCGGCAAGACCACGCTGTTGAAGATGCTGACCGGGCAGCTCTTGCCGGACAGCGGCACGGTCAAGCTCGGGACCAATCTGGAAATCGCGACGCTGGATCAGAAGCGCGAAGACCTCAATCCGGAAGAGACGCTCGCCCATTACCTGACCGATGGCCGCGGCGAGAACCTCCTCGTCAACGGCGAGCAGCGGCACGTGACCGGCTATATGAAGGAGTTCCTGTTCCAGCCCGAGCAGGCACGCACACCGATCAGGAACCTTTCAGGCGGCGAGCGCGCACGGCTGATGCTGGCCCGCATCATGTCGCGCCCGGCGAATCTGTTGATCCTCGACGAGCCGACCAACGACCTTGATATCGAGACGCTGGATCTGCTGCAGGAAATCGTCGCCGGCTTCCCCGGCACCGTGATTCTCGTCAGCCACGACCGCGATTTCCTCGACCGCACGGTGACGTCGACAATTGCGCCGGCTGTGCCGGATGCACCTGACGGTCGCTGGATCGAGTATGCCGGCGGCTATTCGGACATGCTGGCACAACGAAAGGGCGCTATCGACGAGCGACGGAAGGCCGAGAAGGCGGCGGAACGAGCGAAGCCGCGGGAGGCAGCCGCTTCCGCCGAAACGGCAAAAGGAAAGGGCAAGCTTTCCTACAAGCAGAAGTTCGCGCTCGAAAATCTTCCGAAGGAAATGGCCAAGGCGGAAGCCGAAATCGCCAGGCGCGAAGAGCGGATGGCAGATCCCAGCCTGTTCAGCAAAGACCCCACCACGTTCAATCGCCTGGCGGCCGAGATGGAGAAATTCCGCGACAGCCTGACGAAGATGGAGGAGGAATGGCTGGAGCTTGAGATGCTGCGGGAGGAGTTGGAGGGCTGAGACAGCACACCCTCCCATTCCGCCCCATCTGTTGTTGGGCAATCTGGCTTCACTTTTCATTGATTCGTCAGCCTTCGACCGGCGGGACTAAGCTGCGCCCCGTAGCCGCAGTTCGTACGACGGCAAGGAAGCAGATCATGCCACACATTCTCAAAGCATTGACCGGGCTCGTCTGGGCCGCGGGTTTCCTCACTATCGCGTCACACAATGCGCTCGCCCAGGAGGCGCAACGTGTGCGCGGTGCGATCGAAAGCCTGAACGGCAACACGCTGGTGGTGAAAACGCGAGAGGGCACCGAGCAGACGGTAAAATTGAAGCCGGATTGGAAGGTCCGCGGCATCAGGAAGGCCTCCGTGGAAGACATCAAGCCAGGGGATTTCGTTGGCGTCGCCTCGTTGCCGAAAGCCGATGGCGGCGATGGTGCTCTCGAAGTGCTGATCTTTCCGGCAGCCATGAAGGGCACCGGAGAAGGCAGTCGCCCCTGGGACCTGAAACCGAACAGCACAATGACCAACGCGACCGTCGCTAAGGCCGTCAAGGCAGTCGACGGCCACACCATCACGCTCACCTATCAGGGCAAGGAAAAGACGATATCCATTGCCGACGATACACCCATCGTTACCATCGCCCCTGCGGGAAAGAAGGATCTTGTCGCAGGAGCGCGCGTGATCGTAATGGGTGAAAGAGCTGCCGATGGCACTGTGTCCTCGGCGAATGTCACGGTCGGCACAAACGGCGCCGTACCACCGATGTAAGTGCTCAGAGTGCTGGCGCCGGCGCGTTCGGTGCCTTTGCCACGACCTTCATTTCGGGCTTCGCATGCAGCGCTTCAAGATGCAGCACGCGCGGCTTGAAAGTCTCGACGTAAGTGTCTGACCGACCGATGTAGATCATCGTTGCCTCAGGCATGGAGGCGAGGACCTGCATCATCGTCGATTGCCATTCCGGCTCCATGCCCTCCAGCACTTCGTCGAATACAATCCATTTCGGCCGCACCAGAAGCAGGCGAGCGAAGCCGATCGCCCGCTGCTCGTCAGAGTCAAGCAGCTTGTCCCAGCGGGCGCGGGTATCAAGCCGGGAAACCAGATTTTGGAGGCCTGCCTTTTCCAGCGCCGCAATGACATCGTCATTCTGATAGGCGTCAACAGGTTCCGGAAACGCCAATGCTTCGCGAAGCGTACCACCCGGAATGTAGGCCGACTGCGGGACGAAAAGAATGTCGTCCGTGGGCGGCAAGCCGATCTTGCCGCCGCCGCACGGCCAAAGCTCGGAAAGCGCAAGGAAGAGCAATTTACGATTCACGTTGTGGTCGCCGTTGATCATGACCTTTTCGCCGGCCTTGATCGTCACCGCGCCTTCGTGCATGCGGAAACCACCGCACTGGTCGATGTCCTCACCGATCTTGGCGGCGATCCGGACATGCTCCAGCGTCAGGTTTCCGGAAGGGTTCCGTTCGTACTTGATCGTTCCCTTCATATTGATTTCGTCATTCATGCTGGTGAGCGCCTGCCGGAAATCGGTGACGCGCATCAGCGTGGCGCGCCATTCGGCGATGGGACCGAAATTCGCGACATACCAGCGAAGGGCGGTGTTGACCTGGTTGAAGGCGCCCACGGACACCATCAGCTGGCCAAACGTCAGGCCGCCGGAGAAGTAGGCGGGCGCGGCAACAATGATCGGGATGACAACGACGAGCCAACCGTAGCCGGCCGATACCCAGGTGAGGTTGACGTTGGCCATCGCCACCCGCTTGATGACGGCAAGCACCGCACTGATGTCGGTGTCGATACGTTTCTGCTCATTCTCCTCGCCGCGTGCCACGGTAATCGCCGGCATGTTCTCGTTGGCATGCATCAGCGCGAAGCGAAGCTCTGCTTCCTTCGAGAAACGATCCGCATTGAGCTTTACAAGCTTGCGGCCCACCAGTTGGCTGAGAATCGATGCGGACGCCGCATAAAAGATCGCAGCCCAAACCATATAGCCCGGAATGGAAAAGGAATGCGTGCCGAAACGGAAGATAAAGCCGCTTGAGAGATCCCACAGAACGCCGATGAAACTGATCAGCAGGATCGTCGCCTGCACCAGCCCGATCATCAGGCTCGTGGTGCTTTCCGCGAGGTTGCGGGCGTCTTCGTGCAAGCGCTGATCGGGATTGACGCCGATGAGGCCGCTGGCCGAAAGCCGAAGCGCACGCTTGCGCTGAAGCCACTGGTTGACAAGATCACGCGTCAGGCCTTCGCGCATGTAGACCGCGGTCATCTGATTGAGCCAGGCCTGCACGACGTTGAGCAGCAGCAGCATGCCGGCGATCAACGCGAAGACCTTCAACTGATGGAAGAAGCCGGGCAGATCACGCCGCGCGATGCTGTCGTAAAATGGCGCGTTCCACTGGTTGAGAATGACGGTGGCATAGGCGGTCGCAAGAATGATGGCGATCAGCGCAGTAGCGATCACCAAGACCCTTCCCCGCACGGGCGAATGCCAGAAAGCCGAGAACATGACCCTCAAGCGATAGCCCAGGCTCAGGTCGTATCCTACTCTGTCCTGCCCTTGAATGCTTGGCCTGCCTTTGAGGTCATCTGCCATTACGCGTCCCTAGTCGTCATTCTACTTCAATAAACGTGGTGATTCGCTGTGTCCACCAACAGATTCTAGCAACCTTTAACGTGTGAGTGACTTCGCATCGACCTCACTCTTCGTATGAGCAATTGATTCGCAGCCCGACTGGCGCTATTTAAGGCACTCCGTGGTGATTTGGCCGGCCGGCTTGCAGCCACGTTAAAGAAGTTGCTAAAGGGCCGCGTGCGGACCGATAGCGATATATTCGTTTCTTTGATCGAGTGACCGCAATGCCCATCAAGATCCCCGATACCTTGCCTGCGTTTGAAACCCTGGTTCAGGAAGGCGTACGCGTGATGACCGAGACGGCGGCAATCCGTCAGGACATCCGGCCGCTGCAGATCGGGCTTCTCAACCTCATGCCCAACAAGATCAAGACGGAATTGCAGATGGCCCGCCTGGTCGGCGCTTCGCCGCTGCAGGTGGAGCTTTCGCTCATCCGCGTGGGCAACCATAAAGCAAAGAACACCTCGGAAGACCATCTTCTCTCCTTCTACCAGACGTGGGAGGAAGTGAAGGACCGCAAGTTCGACGGCTTCATCACAACAGGCGCGCCGATCGAGACGCTACCCTATGAGGACGTGAACTATTGGGGTGAAATGCAGCAGATTTTCGACTGGACGGAAACCAACGTCCATTCGTCGATGAACGTCTGCTGGGGCGCGATGGCCGCGATCTATCATTTCCACGGCGTTCCGAAGTACGAACTCAAGGAGAAGGCCTTCGGTGTCTACCGACACCGGAATCTGAAGCCGTCGTCGGTCTACCTGAACGGTTTCTCCGACAATTTCGAAGTGCCCGTGTCGCGCTGGACCGAGGTTCGCCGCAGCGACATCGAAAAGTCACCAGACCTGGAGATCCTGATGGAATCCAGCGAAATGGGCGTCTGCCTGGTGCATGAACGCAAGGGCAAGCGGCTCTATATGTTCAATCATGTGGAGTACGATTCAACGTCGCTCTCGGACGAGTACTTCCGCGACGTGAATGCCGGCGTGCCGATCAAGATGCCGCACAACTATTTCCCGCACAACGATCCGTCGCTGGCGCCGCAAAATCGCTGGCGCAGCCACGCGCACCTGTTGTTCGGCAACTGGATCAACGAGATCTACCAGACGACACCTTACGATCTCAACGACATCGGCAAGGGCAACTGACAGAAGCCGATGCTAAGCGGCCGCGCCTAGTCTGACGGTGCTTCTTTTTTACGACACCCGTTGCGGTTTGCGGCAAATGGGGGCAGGTTCCCTGCCTCAATTAAAGATATATCTGGATGGTCGCTATGGCGGAAATGTTGAAACGGGAAGTTTTTGGGCAAACCCAGTCGGGCGAGACCGTCTATCGTGTCGAGATCAAGGGTGGCGGGCTGACCGCCAAGATCATCACCTGGGGCGCCGTCATTCAGGATCTCCGCCTTGACGGTCACGATGCGCCGCTGCTGCTTGGCTTCGACGATTTTGACAGCTACCCCGCCCACTCTTCTTACTTTGGCGCTACGCCTGGGCGCTGCGCAAACCGCATCGGCGGCGGCAAGTTCACATTGGATGGCAAGAACTATCAACTCGATCTCAACGAGAAGGGCGTGACCCATCTTCACGGTGGCAAGGACAACATCGCCAAGCGGAATTGGACAATCGTCGAGCACGATGTCGACCGCGTCGTGTTGAAGATCGTCGATCCCGACGGTCGGGGCGGCTATCCGGGCAACTGCACCATCCAGGCAACCTACTGGGTACACGGCAACGGCGAATTTTCTGTGACCTACGAATCGACCAGTGATCAGCCGACGATCGCAAACGTCTGCCAGCATGCCTATTTCAACCTCGACGGCCGCGACGATGCGCTCGGCCACGACATCATGATTGCAGCCGACGGCTACCTCGTGACGAACGAGTTGCAGATCCCGACCGGAGAGGTACGGCCCGTCGCCGGAACGGTGTTTGACTTCCGCGAGATGTCGCCCATGAAGCGGTTCGACGGCAGCGAACAGGCACTCTACGATCACAATTTCTGCCTCTCCACGGAACGCACCGCAAAGCGCTCCGTCGCGCTTGCCCGCAGCCTGAACTCAGGCGTTTCGCTGGAAGTTCGCACGACGGAGCCCGGCGTGCAGTTCTACGCCGGCTTCAAGCTCGACGTGCCTGTGCCAGGCCTCGATGGACGCAAGTATGGCCCCTTCGCCGGCTTCTGCCTCGAAACACAGATCTGGCCGGATGCGATCAACCACGAGGACTTCCCCGATGCGGTTTTGCGCCCGGGTGAAGTTCTGCGCCAGGAAACGGATTACATTTTCTCGAAGAGCTAATGCTCTCGCCTTGTTCTCGAATGAGCCAACCCTCGCAGGCTTTCCCTGCGGGGGTTTTTCTTTTGTGATTCATTTCCTGCTTGCGATTGGTTCTAAATAGGTTCTATTATTGCGATATGGATAGAACCACTCTGATAGCGGAGCTGAACAGCCGTGGCCTGCGCGACGAGGCGTTGACCGGGCCGCTTTACAAGCGGCTGGCACAGGCGCTGACCGGTTTGATCCAGGAAGGGTTGCTGAAGCCCGGAACGGCGCTCCCCGGCGAGCGCGATCTGGCCGAAGCCTTGAAGGTCGGGCGTGTCACCGTTCGGACCGCCTATCGCGACCTGATGAATTCCGGCACGCTCGAGTCGCGGCATGGAAGCGGCACCTTCGTTTCCAGCAAGGTCGAGCGCATGGAACAGTCGCTGTGGCGGCTCTCGTCGTTTTCTGCCGACATGCGCTCGCGCGGTCGCGCTCCAGCCGCAAGGATCTTGTCTCGGACGGTCAATACGCCATCTCCGGAAGAGGCGTTCCTGCTTGGCCTTGGGCTTGATGAACCTGTTCTTCGCCTCGATCGTCTGCGCCTTGCCGACGGGCTCCCGCTTGCCATCGAACGTGCTGTCGTGCCGATAAAGTTTCTGGGAGAAGGTGGTGGCGGCGAGGGATCTCTTTATGAAGCGCTCGCGGCGAACGGCCACCGTCCGGTCCGAGCGCTGCAGAGATTGACGGCCGTCACGCTTGATCCGTCGTCGGCCGCTGCGCTGAACGTGAATGCCGGCGCGCCCGCACTGCTGATCGAACGTGTGTCGCGTCTGGAAGACCAGCGTGTCGTTGAATACACCCGCTCCCACTATCGTGGTGATGCATATGATTTTGTTGCGGAATTGAGAATCGGAGATGACCTATGAGTGAAAGCCCATCGCTAATGTTGCAGGAAGCCGGCCAGTCACCGGAAGTCGTCGCAACGCTGCTGCAGAAAGAAAGACCCGTCCTCGACGAAATTGCAAAGCTGTTTGCATCGGGGGCTCCGAGCGTCGTGACGACCGCGGCGCGCGGCTCTTCGGACCACGCCGCGACCTTCTTCAAATACCTGTTCGAGATCACCTGTGGCGTGCCCGTCGCATCGGTTGGCCCTTCGATCGCCTCGGTCTACGGCGCATCGCTGCATCTGAAGGGTGGCATCCACTTCACGGTGTCGCAATCCGGCGCGAGCCCCGACATCGTTGCCTTGCAGGATGCGGCAAAACGCGGCGGCGCAACGACGATCGCTGTCGTCAACGTCACCGATAGTCCGCTTGCCAAGCAGGCCGACATCGTTCTCGGGCTCAACGCGGGCGCCGAAAAGAGCGTAGCTGCGACCAAGTCCTTCATCGCCTCAGTCGCCGCGCTTTCCGGTGTGACGGCCGCCATCAGCGGCAAGCGCGATCTGCACGCCTCCCTGGAAAAGCTGCCCGATGCCCTCCAGGCAACCAGCGGCATCGATACGAAGGCGGCAGAGGATGTCCTATTCAACGCCAGCTCGCTCTACACCGCCGGTCGCGGCCCTGCCTTCGCCATTGCCCTTGAGGCAGCCTTGAAAGCCAAGGAGACGGCAGGCCTGCATGCAGAAGCCTTCTCCCTTGCCGAGCTGATGCATGGTCCGATGCGCCTTGTTCAGCCTGGCTTTCCGATCGTCGCTTTCACGCCCGATGATCCGGCCTTCAGCAACAACGTCCAGGCGCTGGAGCGACTGCAAAAGCTGGGCGCCACCACCGTGCCGTTCTCGGCCAAGCCGGTTTCCGGGATCAATGTCCAGGTGCCGACGACCGGCAGCGGGTTGCTCGACCCACTCGTTTCGCTGCTCGTCTACTACCGCCTGATCGAGTCGGTCACCCGTCGGAAAGGATTCGACCCCGACAAGCCGGCCAACCTGCTCAAGGTCACGGAGACGATGTGATGGTTCGCAAGATCTTCTCCGGCGCGCGGATCTTCGATGGTCAGCGCTTCCATGACGACAAGGCGCTCATTGTCTCGAACGGCCGCGTCGAGGCAATTGCGGCGGCAGGCGAACTGCCTGACGGTGAGCACACGCGCTTTGAAGGCGGCGTGCTTTCCGCGGGTTTCATCGATGCGCAAGTGAACGGCGGTGGCGGCCGGATGCTCAACGACGAGCCGTCGCCGGCCTCCATGTACATGATTGCCGAAGGTCATCGCCCTTACGGAACGACTGCGCTGCTACCGACGCTGATCACCGATACCGCGGACGCGACAGTAGCGGCAATCGAGGCAGCCAAGGAAGCCGTCAAGTCGAACCGCGGCGTGGCGGGTCTGCACCTCGAGGGCCCGCATCTGGCGCCTGCCCGCAAGGGAGCACATCTTGCCGAGCTCATGCGCCCGGTCGAGGACAAGGACGTGAAGGCGTTCATCGCGGCCAAGGAGGCGATCGGCACCCTGCTGGTAACGATGGCGGCCGAACAGGTCACGGCGAAACAGGTGCGCGAACTCAGCGAAGCCGGTGTCACCGTCAGCATCGGCCATTCCGATTGCTCCAGCGAGACGGCAGAGGCACGGTTCGATGCCGGCGCACGTGGCGTCACCCATCTTTTCAACGCCATGAGCCAGCTTGGCCACCGGGCCCCCGGTCTGGTCGGTGCGGCCATCGATCACCCCTCGGTCTGGTGCGGCATCATCGCCGACGGCCATCATGTCGATCCGAAGGCGCTTCGAACCGCGCTTCGTGCCAAGCGGGGTGAGGCCAAGCTCTTTTTCGTCACTGATGCGATGTCGCTGGTTGGGTCGGAGCAAGACACTTTCACGCTGAACGGTCGTACGGTTCGGCGCGAAAGGGGCGGATTCTGCTCGAAGCTGGTTCTTTCGGATGGCACGCTTGCCGGCTCCGATGTCGATATGGCGTCCACCATCCGCTACGGGGTTAACTATCTCGAACTGACCCTCGCGGAGACCCTCCGCATGGCGACGTCCTACCCGGCGCGCTTCCTGCGCCTTGACGACCGCGGACACCTGTCACCGGGCGCCCGGGCCGATCTGGTGCATCTCACCGACGCCCTCGAGGTCACACGGACCTTCATCAGCGGTGAAGCCGCCTAGAAAGCGAGGATGTGATGACCGCGATCACCGATGCTTATTTTTCCAATCTGATTAGCCGGCTCGAGGCTTTGAAGACGGAACTCGCCGAGCCCATGGCTTTGGCGGCCAAAGCGATCCTGGAAGCCGCCCGCAACGACAAGCGGGTCTATGTGTTCGGCACCGGGCACTCGCATATGCTGGCGGAAGAGGTCCACTATCGAGCAGGCGGCCTCGCTTTGACGATCCCGGTCCTCGTCGGTTCCGCAATGCTGCACGAGGGTGCCGTAATCAGTTCAGTTTACGAGCGCACGCAAGGATTGGTGCGACCGGTACTCGAACGCTATGGCATGCAGCCCGGCGACGTCATCATCATCGCATCGAACTCCGGCGTGAATGCAGCGCCGATCGAAGCTGCCGATTATGGCCACGAAATCGGCGCCAAGGTGATCGCGATCACGTCGGTCTCCTATTCGAGTGCGATTGCAAACGGCCGACGGCGGCTGGCCGACATCGCCGATATCGTGCTGGACAACGGTCTTCCCCCTGGCGATGCGGTGATTGCGCTCCCGGGCACGGAGCTAAAGGTCGGCCCGGTTTCCACGGCGATCGGTGCAACGGTCCTCAACGCGATCTTCGCAGAGGTTGCTTTGGAGCTTGCGAAGAGCGGCGACGCACCGATCTATCTGAGCGCCAACATGCCGGGCGCTGCAGCGGTGAACCAGCGGCTGGTATCAAAATACCGACCCCGCAATCCGCACCTTTAGGAGAGCTCGGCGCCCGATTGTCAACGCCACGCCGACAGTCGGTCGCCAAAGTTCAATCTACCGGACCGTGCGAGTGAGGCGCATATTTCTTTCAAGAACAGCGGCGAGCCACGTCCCGCCGACTTGGAAAGGAACGGTCCCATGACCCAGATTATCTTGAATTCCGCGGTCGCCATCCTGATTGCGGCTGCATTCGTGACAACGGCCGCTGCCGCCCTTCGCGGCGAAGATCGCGCAATGCAAAAGGTGCCGGTCAGGGCTAAGGCAAGGCGTCACCCAAAGGGCTGAAAGACAGCCTAATAATTCCTCAAATCCGCCCCAATATCGACACCGGTTTGAACGACCAATGGGCCGTGGGGAATTCGGAGTGCAGGGCATGACCAGAATTATCGGCGCAGCCGCAATATTGACGATCGCCATGGCGACCTATGCGGCATACTTGAATCCGTACGATACGCGTAGCCAACAAGGCCGCTATTCGCAGCAGATCGAGAGCCACGATAACGGCCTTACAGCCTCCATCCGCTAAACGAACAACTGGCCGCCATTGACGCTAAGCGTCGATCCGGTAATGAAACCCGCATCATCGGAAACCAGGAAGACGACGCAGCGGGCAACCTCTTCAGGCTCGCCCAAGCGGCCTACCGGAATCTGCGGAATAATCCGTTCATTGAGGACTTTCTCCGGGACTGCGAGAACCATTTCCGTCCCGATATAACCTGGGCAGATCGCATTCACGGTGATGTTCTTGGCAGCACCCTCCTGCGCGAGTGCCTTGGTGAAGCCGAGGTCACCAGCCTTGGCAGCCGAATAGTTCGCCTGCCCCATCTGCCCCTTCTGGCCGTTGATCGAAGAGATGTTGACAATGCGCCCGTAGCTTCGGTCGCGCATGCCGCCCCAGACCTGGTGCGTCATGTTGAAGAGTCCGGTGAGGTTGGTGTTGACGACCTCGTGCCACTGTTGCGGCGTCATCTTGTGGAACATTGCGTCCCGGGTGATGCCGGCGTTGTTGACAAGGACGTCGACCGGACCCAGTTCAGCCTCTACCTTCGCGATGCCCTCACCGCATGATGCATAGTCGGAAACATCCCATTTGAAGACGGGAATGCCTGTCGTGCTGTGAAAGGCGTTCGCCTTCTCGTCGTTGCCCGCGTAGTTGGCGGCAACTGCATAGCCTGCATTCTTCAGTGCGACGGAAATCGCGGCGCCAATGCCGCGGGTACCACCAGTGACAACAGCCACCCTGCTCATGTTCCGCTCCCTCATTTGAAGGCCCCGCTATCCTGCGGGGCTCAGGTTATGGTTGGATTGCCTGCTGTTCAAAGAGCTTCAAAGCACATCGCGACGCCCATGCCGCCACCGATGCACAACGTCGCCAATCCCTTCTTGGCGCCACGGCGCTTCATCTCGAAGAGGAGCGTGTTGAGCACCCGCGCGCCGGACGCGCCGATTGGGTGACCGATCGCGATCGCGCCACCGTTGACGTTGACGATCGAAGGATCCCAGCCAAGGTCCTTGTTGACCGCGCATGCTTGCGCGGCAAAGGCTTCGTTTGCTTCGACCAGATCGAGATCGCCGACAGACCAACCCGCTTTTTCCAGCGCCTTGCGCGACGCTGGGATCGGTCCGGTTCCCATGACCTGCGGATCAACGCCTGCCGTAGCCCAGGAAACAATGCGGACCAGCGGCTGGATACCACGACGGGAGGCCTCAGCTTCAGTCATAAGCACGGCTGCAGCAGCGCCATCATTCAGGCCGGAGGCATTCGCCGCGGTCACCGTGCCTTCCTTGTCGAAGGCAGGCCGCAGTTTGGCCATCGAATCGAACGTGGCGCCATGACGGATGTACTCGTCGGCGTCGACAGTCACGTCGCCTTTTCGTGTCTGAATGACGAACGGAATAATTTCATCGGCGAAGCGACCGGCCTTTTGTGCAGCTTCCGCCTTGTTTTGTGACGCGACGGCAAAGCGGTCCTGCTCCTCGCGCGAGAGCTGCCACTGGCGGGCAATGTTCTCGGCGGTGATGCCCATGTGATAGCCGTAGAAGGCGTCTGTCAGGCCATCCTTGATCATGGTGTCGACCATCTTCATGTCGCCCATTTTGACGCCGGCGCGCAGATGCGCAGCATGCGGCGCCATCGACATCGACTCCTGACCGCCGGCGACGATGATCTTTGCGTCACCGAGCGCGATCTGCTGCATGCCGAGCGCGACGGCCCGAAGGCCGGAGCCACAGAGCTGGTTGACTCCCCATGCCGTCGCCTCCTTGGGAACACCCGCCTTCATCGCCGCCTGGCGGGCCGGGTTCTGGCCTTCGCCAGCTGGAAGAACTTGGCCGAGAATGACTTCATCGACTTCGCTGGCATCGACGCCTGCGCGCTCCAGCGCACCTTTGACCGCGGCCGCACCCAGTTCATGGGCCGGAACGGTGGCGAACGCGCCATTAAATGAGCCAACGGCTGTGCGGCCTGCACTAGCGATGACGATGGATGAACTCGACATGACGATCTCCTGTTAGCTCCATCAGATACAGAGGAAACTGACAAAGCTTCAGCGCCAAGTCAAACGACAAGACGCTAACATTCAATTTTAGGCACTGCTTAGGCTAGGGCAAATTATCTCTGCTGCAAAAGGGGTTGCCGCATCGCACAAAGAGATTGTCACTGGGCTTCGTTTGCGTCTACATTCCTCCGTGGAGGAATTTCCATAACAATCAGACGGGCTTCGGGAGACTGATATGGCGAAGAATGACGGGCAGATCGTAATCAAGAAATACGCCAATCGCCGCCTCTACAATACAGGTACCAGCACTTACGTAACGTTGGAAGACCTGGCGGAGATGGTAAAGAAGGGGGAGGATTTTACGGTCCAGGATGCAAAGAGCGGGGACGACATTACCCACTCGGTACTGACACAAATCATTTTCGAACAGGAATCCAAGACGGGCAACACGCTCCTGCCGATCTCGTTCCTCCGCCAGCTGATTACCTATTACGGCGACCAGATGCAGATGGTCGTACCGAGCTTCCTGGAACACTCCATGCGCGCCTTTACAGAACAGCAGGCGCAGATGCGCGAGCAGGTCACGCGCGCTTTCGGCGAAACGCCGATCGGCAAGAACCTGCAACTGCCGATGCAATTGGTCGAAGACCAGGTCCGTCGCAATACCGAAATGTTCCAGCAGGCCATGCAGATGTTCTCGCCGTTCATGACGCCACCGGCCAAGGAGAGCCGCAAAGCGGAAGCAAAGGACATCGACGAGCTGAAGGAACAACTGCGCGCCCTTCAGAACAAGCTCGATAGTCTCTAAGCGTCAGAGCCCGATCGAAACATCGCGCCTGGCGGTGCGAATAGATACGGCAAAGCCGCCAATCACATCGATCAACACAATCGTCATCAGGATGAAGAAAACCTGGGTGGCCGCATCCTGGACGAGGAGAAACTCGACCAGGAAGGCAATAAAGACGAGCATCGACAACATGTGATTGGTAAGGCTGCCGTAATAGCGGGTCGCCTTCAGTATTTCGAAGAACAGGACTGCAAGCGCGATGACGATGAAGAGGTCGCCGAGCGACATGCTCCACATGGCCCCCGAAATCATCGACAAAACGATGACATCGTTTTCGAGCGATGGAAGCCCGCCGCCGCCCATCAAGCCCAGCATCGACATATTGTAGAGAATGAACGGAATAATCATCAGCGGTATAGCATTGAACATGTGGCAATATCTCCCCCACCGAGAGAATAGTGCCGTAAATCGCCGCGTGACTTCAAGCCATCCAAAGAATGTATCTGTCGTCGGAAAAAGCAAAAGGCCGGCACATGGCCGACCTCGCAAGTCTTACCCAGACGGAGCGCAAGTGTATTATGCGCTTTCCTTCGGCGTCAGAACCTGACGGCCGCGATACATACCGGTCTTCAGATCGATATGGTGCGGACGGCGCAGTTCGCCGGAGTTCTTGTCTTCAACGTAGGTCGCAGCCTTCAGCGCGTCGGCAGAGCGCCGCATACCGCGCTTGGACGGGCTCGTTTTTCTCTTCGGTACAGCCATTTCTCTTACTCCACTTCACGGGCAAACACATCCTACGGCCAGACCGGCGGCCGAAACGACGTGTCGCGATTTCGGAAATTTTGCGCGCTTATACATGCCTTGAGGGGGCTTGACCAGTCCCCAAGCTTATTTTTTGAGATTCCTGCGATTTAAGGGTCAGACCTCGTCTTCCTCGACAATCCAGGGCTCGGCTCGCGCCGCCTCTTCCCACTTTTTCCAGGCGGGATGCGCCTTGACGGCTGCAATATAACTGAGCGTGTCGCCGGCAGATACCAGGTCGTATACCTCGAAACGACTGACAACCGGCGCGAACATCGCGTCGGCGCCTGAAAAACCGCCTGAAAGGAACGGCCCGCCGGAGTGGGCGCGCAGGTCGCGCCAGATCGTCTCGATGCGGGCGACATCGGCCATGACCCCGTCAGCAAGCGCGATCTTACCCTTCGGCCGCCGGATATTCATCGGGCAAGCGCTCCGCAGGGCTCTGAAACCCGCAAGCATTTCCATGGAAACAGCGCGCGCGACCGCTCGCTTCCCACGCTCCTTTGGCCATATCCCGGCTTCCGGGAAGAGTTCGGCAACATATTCGATGATCGCCAGTGACTGCCAGACACGAACATCGCCGTGCTGAAGCACAGGGACCTGCCCCGTTGGCGAGAACTCCCTGAAGCGCGGATTGCCGGCGGGAAAATCGAAGGGAACCAGCACCTCCTCGAAGGGAATGCCGGCGGCCGTCATGGCGATCCATGGCCGAAGCGACCAGGACGAATAGTTCTTGTTGCCGATGTAGAGCGTGAGCTTGTCCATGAAATCTCCCTTTACGCTGCAGGCGCGAACACAAGCCGCTCCTCGAAATGGTTCATATCGTCGAAAGAGCAGAAGGCCGGAGGCTTCAATTCTATCACCGGAGCGGTTTCGCGCAGTGTGGCAAGCACGCTATCGAGCATAGGCTGCCATGCCGGGAGCGCCGCTTCCGGCAGCCTCACGATCGGATAGCAGAATGTGACGTGGAATGCATAGGTGTCATGATCCGGGTGCCGGTAACCGAACACAGGGGCGAACGCATCACGCCATTCCTTCATGATCCGCCGGTCCGCTGCGGTAATGCCGTCCACCGCAAGTCCGACCGGCGTGACCTCCGTGACCTCAACCTCAAACGGGCCCAGTGGCTCGAAGAATTGCAACCGATCCAGAAAGATCTCATTCATGCGCTCGATCCCAGTGTCAAACGCCACATCCGCCGGCCAATAAGGCGGCGTGCGGCGATACTCGATAATACCCTGAAACAGGGTCATGTGCAGGCTGGAGATCGGCGTGAAGGCGAACTGCGAAGCTTCCGGCATCGCCAGAAACGTCTCACGCGCTTCAACGATCGCCTGCTGCGAGCGCGATCCCTCGACCAGATGACAGACGACCGTATTGCCGGGCTCGCGCAGAAACGTCCCAGTTGCGTCGTAGCGGGTCCCGAGATGCCTCGGCGGGACAGGATTATGAATGGCGGAATAGGTCAGAAGGCTGGGCGAAAGGGCAGAAATCATCGCTGGTAATCCGGTCGTTGATGGCGGGATTTCCGTCCATAATTTTAAAGCACGAATGCCAGATGACACTCATGAGCACCAACGACTTATTGCGATATCAATCATAAATGCATCTGATGTAATCGCCCGACCCTCGCGCGCGCCGCTCGATCAGGCCGGCGAGCCGTCGCAAGCCACGCCCGGGCTTGCCGGCGTTGCGATCGAAGGGGTTGGGAAGCGACACGGCAAGAAGAGCGGCCTGCCGACTGGTCAATTTCGATGCCGGCACGTTGAAATGGTGACGTGCCGCGGCCTCGATGCCGTATATCCCCGGCCCCCATTCGGCAATGTTGAGATAGATCTCCATCAGGCGCCGCTTCGACCAGACGAAATCTGCGGTCACAGCCAACGGCAGCTCCATCGCCTTGCGAACGAAGGACCGGCTATTCCACAGGAACAGGTTCTTCACCGTCTGCATCGGGATCGTACTGCCGCCACGGGTCGCCTGGCCGCTCAGCGTATCCTCCAACAACATCCGCATCTCGCCCCAATCGACACCGCCGTGGAAGCAATATTGTCCATCCTCGGACATCATCACCGACTGGACGAGAACCGGCGAGATATCGTCGAGCGATACCCATTGCCGGTCGTAGCCGCGCAGCAGCACCAGATCGCGAAGCATGAGCGTGGAAACGGGGTGAACGAAAGGCAGCAGATAGAGGACAATCAGGACATAGGGAAGAATGACGAGCGCCGCCAGTGCGAGAGCGATGCGCATGATCACGGGCCGGCCCTTGAGCCAAAACAACGCGTGCCTGTGAAACGGCACGGTCATGCTTTCCTCTCTCTCCGGCGTGATGTCCAATTCCCCGACCCAGTCTCTTGCCCTTTTCCTCCATACCGTTTGCGAACTGGCATTGCCAGAGACAAAGGAAATCTTCGCCGGATGATCGACAATTCCGTTGCAGAGGGAAGGCAGCTCATGCCAAACAGCGCGCCATGGACGCAAGCTCTGAAACATTCGAAGCCAGATTGACGGCCACCGCGCGCGAGGTCGAAGCTGTGCTCGACACTCTGCTGTCATCATCCGTATTGAACGGCGAGATCGTCCGTCCGGAACGGCTGCGTTCAGCCATGCACTATGCCAGCCTGAACGGCGGCAAGCGGCTCCGCCCTTTCCTGGTCATCGAGGCGGCATCGCTGCTCGGCGGGGACAGAGACGCGGCGCTGCGTGTGGGCGCGGCACTCGAATGCGTGCACTGTTATTCGCTGGTTCACGACGATCTGCCGGCAATGGACGACGACGACCTGCGTCGAGGCAAACCGACCGTGCACATCGCCTACGATGAGGCGACCGCCATCCTCACTGGCGATAGTCTGCTCACCTATGCCTTTGACATCATCGCTGCGCCCGAAACGAAATTGCCTGATGCCGCCAAAGTGGTGTTGACGCTCGCGCTGGCGCGAGCCGCAGGCATCGGAGGCATGGCAGGCGGTCAGGCACTCGACCTTGCCGCCGAGAAGCAAGCGCCGGACGAACAAGGCATCGTGACGCTGCAGGCCATGAAAACAGGCGCGCTCATCCGCTTTGCCTGCGAAGCCGGCGCCATCATTGCCGGCGCTTCGCCAGAGGATCGTAAACGACTGCGTCAGTTCGGCGAGAGGATCGGCCTCGCCTTCCAGCTCGCGGACGACATTCTCGATCTCACCTCCGATGCAGCCACAATGGGCAAGGCGACGGGTAAGGACGCCGGTCGCAGCAAGGGCACATTGGTGGCACTGCACGGCATGGCATGGGCGGAAGCCAAGCTTGCCGAGCATGTGCGCGAGGCCGAAGCACTGCTGTCTCCCTATGCCGGGCGCGGCACAGTTCTGACTGACGCAGCTCGCTTCATTGCCGGACGCAAGAGCTGAAAAAGCGTCACCGAGACAATATTT
This sequence comes from Rhizobium sp. IBUN, assembly GCF_000510625.1. Taxonomy (NCBI): domain Bacteria; kingdom Pseudomonadati; phylum Pseudomonadota; class Alphaproteobacteria; order Hyphomicrobiales; family Rhizobiaceae; genus Rhizobium; species Rhizobium sp. IBUN. Next base: position 241,875 of record NZ_AZNV01000001.1, on the reverse strand, counting down.
CCGCCACCTGACGAGATGCAGTCCCTTGTCGTTCGCTTGGAGCCGGGCCAAAAAAAAACCGGCAATAGCCGAGTGGCCGAACAAGAGACGCAAGATGCATGAGATCCTGACCTACCTGCCGCAGATCCTGCCGGCCTACGTCGCCTATCTGATCGCCGTCATCAGCCCTGGCCCGGCAATCATGGCCATCGTGTCGACGTCGATGACGCATGGCCGGAAGGCAGGCATGACCATCGCGCTTGGCATCTTCGCGGGTTCGTTCACCTGGGCATGCGCCGCCGCTCTCGGTCTTGCGACCATCCTCCAGACCTACGCCATCGCGCTTGAGATCCTGAAGGTCTTCGGCGGCCTCTATCTGCTTTATCTCGCCTACAAGGCCTTCAAGGCCGTACGCGCCAACAATGACCTGCCGACAGCTGTCGTGCAGAAGAACCTTTCGACGCGGGCCCTGTTGCTGCGCGGCTATGGTATCCACATCACCAATCCGAAGGCCATCTTCGCATGGCTGGCGATCATCGCGCTCGGCATGCCGCAGGGCGCGCCGGCACCCGTCGCCGGCCTGATCATCGGAGTGTGCATGGTGACAGGCTTTACCGTCTTCATGGGATACGCAGTGTTGTTCTCGACACCACATGCGTTGAAGATTTACCGCAACATACGCCGCTGGATCGAAGGCGCTATGGCCGCCTTCTACTGTGTTGCGGGGCTGAAGCTGCTGACCAGCCGAATCTGAGCGTTTTCGATTGCCGCTTTATTCGGCGGCCGTCTTCTGCCCGAAGCGCTTTTCGATGTAGTCGACAACGAGCGCCTCAAAGTCAGAAGCGATGTTCGGTCCGCGCAGGGTCAACGCCTTCTTGCCGTCGATGAACACGGGCGCCGCCGGCGTTTCGCCGGTGCCGGGCAGGGAGATGCCGATGTCGGCGTGCTTGCTTTCACCTGGTCCGTTGACGATGCAGCCCATGACCGCAACGTTCAGCGCTTCGACACCCGGATATTTCTCGCGCCAGACCGGCATGTTCTTGCGAAGGTCGTTCTGGATGTTCTGCGCCAGTTCCTGGAATACGGTCGAGGTCGTGCGCCCGCAGCCGGGACAAGCCGCAACGACAGGCACGAACTGGCGGAAGCCCATCACCTGCAGCAGCTCCTGGGCAACCTGCACTTCGCGCGTCCGGTCGCCATTCGGCTCCGGCGTCAGCGACACGCGGATCGTATCGCCGATCCCCTGCTGCAGCACATAGCCCATGGCAGCCGATGAAGCGACGATCCCCTTGCTGCCCATGCCGGCTTCGGTAAGGCCGAGATGCAAGGCATGGTCGGAGCGTTCGGAGAGCATCGAATAGACGGCGATCAGATCCTGGACCTGGCTGACCTTGGCCGACAGAATGATCCGGTTGCGCGGCAGACCGATCTCTTCGGCCAGATTGGCCGAGATCAAGGCGGACTGCACGATCGCCTCACGCGTCACTTGGCGCGCCGAGAGCGGTGACCCAGCCTCGGCGTTCTGGTCCATCAGCGCCGTCAGCAATTCCTGATCCAGCGAGCCCCAATTCACACCGATGCGCACCGGCTTGTCGTAGCGGATCGCCATCTCGATGATGTCGCCGAACTGCTTGTCCTTCTTGTCCTTGAAGCCGACGTTGCCCGGATTGATACGGTATTTCGCCAGCGCCTCGGCGCAAGCCGGATGGTCGGCAAGAAGCTTGTGGCCGATGTAGTGGAAATCACCGACGAGCGGGACGTCCATGCCAAGGCGCAGCAGCCGTTCGTGAATTTTCGGAACCGCGGCCGCGCTCTCGTCGCGGTCGACGGTGATGCGGACAATCTCGGACCCCGCTTTGAAAAGAGCCGCCACCTGCGCAACGGTGGAGTCGATATCCGCAGTGTCGGTATTCGTCATCGACTGGACGACAACAGGCGCGCCCCCACCCACGATGACGCCACCAACATCGACCGCAACGGATGCGCGGCGCGGCTTCGGATCAAAATCTGCAGCAGAAGACATATAGAGTTCTTGAACCCCTGAAATTCGTGTCTTTCAGGTGGATCATGCCCGCTTTGTTGTCAACCGCCCCGCACATCACTTTTGCTTGGAGCCGTCTCAGTGACCGCCACCCGAGATGCCGTCGGCATAGCGTGCAAGGTTCGAGAACAGCAGTACGACGACCAGCAACACCGGCAACGCCATGAAGACGACACTGAATCCGATATGCTCCGCCACAAAGCCGATCGCGGAGGGAGCCACCAACATTCCGGAATAGCCCATGGTGGTTACCACAGAGAGGCCAATGCCGGCTCGCAGGCCCGGAATATTGCCGGCAGCCGAAAACGCAATCGGAACCATGTTCGAGATCCCGATGCCGCAAAGCGCAAAGCCCAGGATCGCAATTTCCGCATTGGGCGCAAAGGCGGCGAGCAGCATGCCTGATATCGCAAACAGCGTGCAGATCCGAAGCGTCAACACGCCGCCAAGCCGGTCGCGAACAAGATCGCCGCCAAACCGCATGACCGACATCGTCAGCGAAAACGCCGCAAAGCCGAAGCCGGAAAGCGCCACCGATGCTCCCAGTTCCTCACGCAGGTAGAGCGCGCCCCAATCCAGCACCGCGCCCTCGGGAACCATGGAGAACAGCGCCATCAAGCCGATCAGCCACGGCAGCGGCACCAGTGGCAGCCGAAGCTTTTCCTTCTTCTCGTCGGGATGCGGAGGGTCCGCGAGGATCATCCTCCAGGCGACGCCCAGAACGATCGCCGCAAGCGCAGTCGCAATCTGCGCATGCCAGAGCACACCGACCTTGGCGATCAGCAGGCCACCGAGGCCGGCGCCGATCAAACCGCCCAAACTCCAGAAGGCGTGGCACGAGGACATGATCGACCGCCGCATCGATTGCTCGACCGCAACCGCATTCGCATTCATGGCAACGTCCATGGCTCCCATGAAGCCGCCAAACAGAAAGATCGAGATCGCCCCGGTCGCAACGTTCGGCGCAAGCGTCAGTGCAAGCAGCGCAGGCAGAAGGCACACCGCAGCGATCTGCGCGACAAGTTTCGAGCCATAGCGCGCGATTTGCGCCCCCGCGATTGGCATCAGGGTAAGCGAACCGACACCAAGAACCAGGATCATCAGACCCAACTGAAACTTGCTCAGCTGCAGGCGCTCTGCGAATTCGGGAATTTTCGGCGCCCAGCAGCCAACGATGAAGCCATTGACGAGAAACAGCAGCGAAACCGCTATCCTGTTCTTCGTTACGTAGCCGCTTCTGACCATCGGCGCTGTGTTAACGTGGTTATCCATGTCTCTTCCCACAGTGTCTCGACGTCGGCACTCGCCCGACGCGTTTCTTGAATGATAGTTACGTCGTTCCGCCAGCCACGATCGTCCTGCAGCCGCTGTCGCGATAGCGCGCCAGCATGGCTGGGTCGGCGTCCTGCTCGACCACCAGGCACTCGCACTGCGCCACAGGAAGCACGCTATGTGGCGCGGCAGTGCCGAACTTGTCGGACGTCGCGGCGACCAGAACCTTCTTGCTTCGCGATGCTGCAAAACGCTTGAATTCAGCATCTTCGAAGCCGAAGGCCGTCACGCCAGCAGTCAGATCTATCCCGCAAGCACCGAGGATGCAAAGATCGGGTGACAGGGATTCCATGTCGCGCATGGCCTTTGCGCCGAGCGCACCGCTGACCTGCCGGTCGATAAGCCCGCCGATCAGGATCACGTTAACCGCCGGCTTCTCGATCAGGGCGGCGGCGATCGCTGGCGCGTTGGTCGCTGCCGTCAGGGTCAAATCCATTGGCAGGGCCGTCGCAATTGCGAGGTTGGTGCTGCCCGCATCGAAAAACACGGTCGAGCCGGGAACGATCTGCGACACAGCGGCGACGGCGAGCGCCTGCTTGCGATCCCGCGCGATCCCTGCCCGGTGGCCAAGGCTCCCGCCGGCGGGCGCAACCGGCAACGCGCCACCATAGACGCGCTCGCACAGGCCGGCAGCTGCCATCTCGCGCAGGTCCCTGCGGACCGTGTCTTCGGATACACGGAATTCAACTGCAAGGTCTGCTGCTAGCACCCGACCATCACTGTGCAGCTTCCGCAGGATGACGCTTTGGCGCTCCTGCAGGAGAAGTTCGTTCGCATTCATGCCGACTTCAGCCTGGTTGATCAAAAACTGATAAAAACATGCATAAACGGATACAAACGTGCACGCAAGTGTGGTGCGCTATCTCGATCTTCACAAACTGAAACGGGGCGCGCCAAATCTGTGATAAATGAGAAAAATATTCGCAGATGCCGATTTTCTTCGCAGTTTTCTACGCTTCGCAGCGATCAGCTTTTCTGCGATTTTTCGTGCATCAAACACCCTGTGAATTGGATAAAAAGATGAACCTCCTGAAGACTATCGCCGCTGCAGCACTGATCCAGGCCGCCGCCCTTCTTCCCGCCGTTGCCGGCGAAAACCTCGCTGCCATCAAGTCTGCGGGTGTCTTCAAGATCGGCACGGAGGGTACTTACGCCCCGTTCACCTATCATGACGATAGCGGCAAGCTGGTCGGCTTCGACGTGGAGATCGGCGAGGCGGTTGCTGCCAAGCTCGGCGTCAAGGCCGAATTCGTCGAAGGCAAATGGGACGGCCTGATCGCCGGTCTTGATGCCAAGCGCTACGACACGGTCATCAACCAGGTCGGTATCACCGAAGCCCGCAAGCAGAAGTACGATTTCTCCGAGCCCTACATCGCATCCAAGGCCGTTCTCATCATTCGCGACGGCGACGACAGCATCAAGGGCTTTGCGGACCTGAAGGGCAAGAAGTCGGCTCAGTCGCTGACCAGTAACTTCGGCAAGCTTGCCGAACAGTCCGGCGCAGAACTCGTCGGTACCGATGGTTTCGACCAGTCGATCCAGCTCGTATTGACCAAGCGTGCAGACGCGACGATCAACGACAGCCTCTCCTTCCTCGACTTCAAGAAGCACAAGCCTGACGCTCCGGTGAGGATCGTCGCCCAGCAGGAAAATGCCGATTTTTCCGGCATCATCATCCGCAAGGGTGAGCCGGAGCTACTGGAAGCCATCAACAAGGCACTGGCCGACATCAAGGCCGACGGCACCTACAAGAAGATCTCCGACAAGTACTTCGGTCAGGACGTTTCGAAGTAACTCGTAACGCAGGCGGCTTGCTGCCGCCGCCACATCCTTTATATGTTCCCGAGAAAGCGTTCAGCGAAACCTCGCTGGACGCATCTTCTTTGAGGATTGAACCTTGCCGCACTGGCTTCAACTGATGGCGGAGTCGCTTGGTCCGCTCCTCTGGGCCGGCCTGATCTTCACGATCCCGCTGACGCTCCTGTCATTCACACTCGGTCTCATCCTTGGACTGCTGACGGCAATCGCACGGCTTTTCGCGCCGGCGCCGATCGCCGCCATCGCGCGCTTCTATGTCTGGGCCATCAGGGGCACACCGCTGCTGGTGCAACTCTTCGTTATCTTTTACGGCCTGCCGAGCATCGGCATCCTGCTCGACGCCTTTCCGGCAGCACTGATCGGCTTCACCCTCAACATCGGCGCCTATAGCTCCGAAATCATCCGCGCCGTTATCTCCTCCGTGCCGAAGGGGCAGTGGGAAGCGGCCTATTCGATCGGCATGAGCTGGCGCCAGGCGATGAGCCGCACGATCCTGCCCCAGGCCGGGCGCGTTGCTGTACCGCCGCTCTCCAATACGTTCATCTCGCTGGTGAAGGACACGTCGCTGGCGGCCGCCATTACGGTCCCGGAGCTGTTCCAGGCTGCGCAGCGCATCGTCGCGACCACTTACGAGCCGCTCATCCTCTACATCCAGGCCGCATTGATATACCTTGCTTTGAGCTCCGTCCTATCAGCGTTGCAGGTTCGCCTCGAGCGTCGCTTCGCGCGCTATGGCGGCATGCTGGAGGCAAACGCATGATCGAGCTTTCCCATATCGAAAAGCGCTTCGGCGACGCCGTCATCCTGAAAGACATCAGCATCCGGATTCCGGAAGGCAGCGTCACCGCACTCGTCGGCCCCTCGGGCGGAGGCAAGAGCACGCTGCTGCGATGCATCAACCTGCTGGAGATCCCGACAGCAGGTACGATCCGCCTCGGCGACGAGAAAATAAGCTTTACGCCAGGCCAGAAGACCGGCTGGCAGGCGATCCAGAAGATCCGCCGGCAGACCGGAATGGTATTCCAGAACTTCCAGCTCTTTCCGCATCAGACGGCCATCGAGAATGTAATGGAGGGCCTCATCACCGTGCTCAAGTGGCCGAAGGAAAAGGCGCGTGAACGGGCGATGGAATTGCTGACAAAGGTCAACATGGCGCACAAGGCCGACGCCTGGCCTTCGACGCTCTCGGGTGGACAGCAGCAGCGCGTCGCAATCGCCCGCGCGCTCGCTCCCTCTCCGCGAGTTCTTCTCTGCGATGAACCGACATCGGCGCTCGACCCCGAGCTTTCCGCCGAAGTCGTCGATGTTCTCGGCCGTCTCGCCCGCGAGGGCACGACGATGGTAATGGCGACGCATGACCTGCGCCTTGCCTCGAAGATCGCCAACGACGTTGTCTTCCTCGAGGCCGGCAGTGTGGTCGAGACGGGAAGCGCAAGGAACATCTTCACGGCGCCGGAGCGAGAGCGCACCAAACGCTTCATCTCGACGATCAACGCCGCCCATACCTACGATATTTAAGGGGCGCGTGGAGCGACAGCGCGCAGCGCGTTCCCCCACAAGCAAGCCGGTCGAGCTGGTTCCTCACGTCTTTCGACGACAATCTTGAGCTTGCTCATATCAATTCGCGCATAAAAAGCAGAAGGGCGGCCCGAAGGCCACCCTCTTTTTGTCCTTCGCATCTTCGTCAGCCCGCGTAGCTGACCAACAGATCCTTGGCGTCGATCTGGTCGCCGGCTTTGACAAGCACTTCCGCGATCGCACCGTCCTTTTCGGCGTGGATCGCCGTTTCCATCTTCATAGCCTCGATAGAAACAAGCACGTCACCGGCATTGACCGCCTGGCCGGGCGAGACAAAGACGCGCGAGATGACGCCTGGCATCGGCGCACCGACATGCGCGGCATTGCCCGGTTCCGCCTTGCGGCGGGCGGCGGCACCGGTCGCACCATGCGCGCGATCCGGCACCTTGATGCGGCGCGGCTGGCCGTTGAGTTCGAAGAAGACAGTCACCATGCCTTGCTCGTCGGTCTGGCTCATCGCCTGGTTGACGACGACGAGCGTCTTGCCCTTTTCGATATCGGCAAACAGTTCCTCGCCGTCGGCAAGGCCGTAGAAATAGGCCGGCGTCGGCAGGACGGAGACCGGGCCGTAGGTGTCGGAGGCCAGCGCAAAGTCGGTGAAGACTTTCGGATACATCAGGTAGGAGGCGAATTCGAAGTCATTGACCTCGCGCTCCAGCTTGGTCTCGATCGCTTTGCGCTCGGCATCGAGGTCAGCGTCGGCAAGCAGCGAACCCGGACGCACCGTATAGGGCGCATCGCCCTTCAGTGCCTTCTTCTGCAGCGCCTCCGGCCAGCCTGATGGAGGCTGACCGAGATCGCCCTTCAGCATCGAGACAACAGATTCCGGGAAGGAGACTTCCTTGTCGGCGCTGACGACATCGGCAACCGTCAGGTCTTGGCTGACCATCATCAGCGCCATGTCGCCGACGACCTTCGAGGACGGCGTCACCTTGACGATATCGCCGAACATCTGGTTGGCGTCGGCATAGGCCTGCGCCACTTCGTGCCAGCGCGTCTCGAGACCGAGCGAACGGGCCTGTTCCTTGAGGTTGGTGAACTGGCCGCCCGGCATTTCGTGCAGATAGACTTCGGAGGCCGGTCCCTTGAGGTCGCTTTCGAAGGCCGCGTACTGATGGCGCACCGCTTCCCAATAGAAGGAGATACGGCGGATCCATTCCGGATCGAGACCGGGATCGCGTTCGGAGCCGCGCAGCGCTTCAACGATCGAGCCAAGGCAGGGTTGCGAGGTATTGCCGGACAACGCGTCCATCGCCGCATCGACCGCGTCGACGCCGGCATCGACCGCCGCGAGAACCGTCGCCGCTGCAATGCCCGAGGTGTCGTGCGTGTGGAAGTGGATCGGCAGGCTGGTGGCGTCGCGCAGCGCCTTGAACAGCACCTTGGCGGCAGCCGGCTTCAGCAGGCCCGCCATATCCTTCAGCGCGATGATATGCGCGCCGGCTCTTTCGAGCTCAACGGCAAGGTCCGTATAGTACCTGAGATCGTACTTCGGGCGCGCCGAATTCAGGATATCGCCGGTGTAGCAGATTGCCGCTTCGCAGAGCTTGTTCTCCTCGGCCACCGCATCCATCGATACGCGCATGTTCTCGACCCAGTTCAGGCAGTCGAAGACGCGGAAGAGATCGATGCCGCCGGCAGCAGCCTGCCGGACGAAGTATTTGACGACGTTGTCAGGGTAATTCTTGTAGCCGACGCCGTTTGCTCCGCGCAGCAGCATCTGCAAAAGCAGGTTAGGCGCGGATTCGCGCACGAGCGACAGACGCTCCCACGGATCTTCCGTCAGGAAGCGCATCGAAACGTCAAACGTCGCGCCGCCCCAGCATTCGAGCGAAAGGAGGTTCGGCAAAGCGTGCGCATAGGTGCCGGCGATCCGCGCGATGTCATAGGTGCGCATGCGGGTCGCAAGCAGCGACTGGTGGCCGTCGCGCATCGTCGTATCGGTCATCAGGATGCGCTTTTCGTTGCGCATCCACTCGCCGAACTTCTTCGGACCGAGCTTGTCGAGAAGCTGCTTGGTGCCGTCGGCGATGCCGCTACCGTTGGTATAAGGGACGATCGGCTCGGCGATATCGGCGGACGGCTTCGGTCGATCCTTGGCTTCCGGATGGCCGTTGACCGTCACATCAGCGAGGTAAGTCAGAAGCTTCGTCGCGCGATCCTGTCGCTTGACCTGCTGGAAGAGCTCCGGCGTCGAGTCGATGAAGCGCGTGGTGTAGCTGTTATCCTTGAAATTCGGATGCGTGATGATCGCTTCCAGGAAGGTGAGGTTCGTCGCAACGCCGCGGATACGGAACTCACGCAATGCACGGTCCATGCGGGAGATCGCTTCCAGCGGGTTAGGGGCCCAGGCAGTGACCTTGACCAGCAGCGGATCGTAGTACCGGGTGATGATCGCGCCGGAATAGGAGGTGCCGCCATCGAGACGGATGCCGAAGCCGGATGCTGAACGATAGGCGGTGATGCGGCCGTAATCCGGAATGAAGTTGTGCTCCGGATCCTCTGTCGTGATGCGGCACTGCAGGGCATGGCCGTTGAGGCGAATGTCCTTCTGCTCGGGAACGCCCGATTCCGGTGTACCGATCGCAAAGCCATCAAGGATGTGGATCTGCGCCTTGACGATATCGATGCCTGTAACGACTTCGGTGACCGTGTGCTCGACTTGGATGCGCGGATTGACTTCGATGAAGTAGAATTTGCCGGTGTCGGCATCCATCAGATATTCGACGGTGCCCGCACCGATGTAGTTGGTGGCACCCGCGATCTTCAGCGAGTATGCCGCCAGTTCCTGGCGCTGGGCTTCCGACAGGTAAGGCGCCGGCGCACGCTCGACGACCTTCTGGTTGCGGCGCTGGATCGAGCAGTCGCGCTCGAAGAGATGAACGACATTGCCATGCGTGTCGCCAAGGATCTGGCTTTCGACATGGCGCGCACGCTCGACGAGCTTTTCGAGATAAACCTCGTCCTTACCAAAGGCCGCCATCGCTTCGCGCTTGGCCTCCGTCACCTCGCGTGCAAGGTCGGCTTCCGAGCGGATGACGCGCATGCCGCGTCCGCCGCCACCCCAGGAGGCCTTCAGCATCACGGGGTAGCCGATCGCCGCCGCCATCTTGGCGACCTCAGCCATATCATCCGGCAACGGTTCCGTTGCCGGCACGACAGGCACGCCGACGGAGATTGCCAGATTGCGCGCGGCGACTTTGTTGCCGAGCTGGCGCATTGTATCGGCCGTCGGACCGATGAAGATGATGCCTGCCTTGTTGCAGGCATCGACGAATTCCGGGCTTTCCGACAGCAGGCCGTAGCCGGGATGGATCGCATCGGCGCCGGAAAGCTTGGCGACGCGGATCACCTCATCGATCGACAGATAGCTCTCGATCGGACCGAGGTCGCGGGCAAGATGCGGGCCGCGGCCGACCTGATAGCTTTCGTCTGCCTTGAACCTGTGCAGTGCGAGTTTGTCTTCTTCCGCCCATATCGCGACCGTTTTTATCCCGAGCTCGTTGGCCGCGCGAAACACGCGGATGGCAATTTCCGAACGGTTGGCAACAAGTATCTTGGATATGGGCAATGCAGTCTCCTCACGGCATCGAAACGGGCAATGCTGCACCCGCGAAGAGAAGTCTTAACGCGCTGTCACGGAAAGTTCAATTTCCGGAACCGTCCGAAATAGAATTTCTCTAAGACTAGGTGATCAGCCCATGCCGGAAGGCGACAGCGACCGCGTGCTGTCTATTCTTTGCCTTCAGCTTGTCTTGTAGGCCGTTCATGTACCAGTCGACGGTGTGGTTCGAAATCTTGAGGCGTTTGCCAATCTCAACCGAGGTCATGCCTTCCGCGAGATATTGAAGTATTTCCATCTCCCGGCGCGTCAAACGCGTGTCGATGCCGGAAACTTCTTCGAGCGCATCCGCCTCCCCCTTCAGCTCAAGGAGACGCCAGAAAGCCTTTCGGGCAATGGCATCAAAGAGCGAAATCTCGACAGGAGAGAGGTCTACGGGTGTCCCGCCTACGCTCATGTTGCCGAGGATGCCGTTTCTGCCCTGGATTGGGAAAATGTAGCCGTCCTTCAGGCCATGGCTATGTGCGTCGGCCATCATTTGCTCCATCCGGCGATGGTGCGGATCCTTCCGGAAGGCCGCCAGGCTGTCCCTCCAGCGAAACGGCCTTTGCGCATATGCGAGATAACGTACCGTCGGGTCGCTCAGAACATACTTCTTCGAAATATAGATCTGCGGCCATTTCTCTGGCCAATGACCGGCAAACATAAGACTGATTGGATCTTCAGTCGCCTTCAGGTGTCGCAAAAGGCCATAATACTGGAAGCCGTAGGCGTGGATGACATGCTCCAGTTCGCCAACAACTCCTTCGGGTCTTCGACACTCTTCCAGAACGACAAGCAATTGAATTAATGAATGAATACTCAAAATAAATGCCCCTACGCCAGTTGGGCTCCTAGCCGAATGATCACGACCAAGGGAAGTGTTTGGTTGGGCGCCCCTGCGACGCATTTAGACGTCAATCTATGGTGTGCCAGCGCGACCATGCAACGCAAGTGAAAATTGCGAGATTTGCGATACGTCCCAAAAAAGTTCAGTCCCTCGGAATGGATTGCTGTGGGTGCGCTCCGTAAAAGAAATTTGCCGCGACCGCTCGTCTGAACGCTTCGTTAATCGCTGGTTCAGGTATCTTTTTGTAGCGTTGCAGCGTCCATTATTTCGCACATGCACAAGAGGTATCGCCGTGTCGCTATTCAAGGTCTATGCTAGAGCTTTGCGCTATCTCGGCGCCTACAAGCTCCGCGTATCCCTGGTCGTTATTGCGAACATCGTGCTTGCCGCGATCACAATCGCCGAACCGATTTTGTTCGGTCGCATCATCGATGCAATTTCAGGCAAGGGCGAAGTCAAACCCATCCTTTTCATGTGGGCCGGCTTTGCCGTTTTCAACACCATAGCGTTCGTTCTTGTCGCTCGTGAGGCCGACCGGCTGGCCCATGGCCGCCGCGCCACACTGCTGACGGAAGCGTTCGGCCGTATCATCTCCATGCCGCTGTCCTGGCATCATCAGCGTGGCACGTCGAATGCGCTGCATACGCTGCTGCGCGCATGCGAAACGCTCTTTGGCCTTTGGCTCGAGTTCATGCGCAACCACCTGGCGACTGCCGTTGCCATCGCGCTTCTGGTGCCGACTGCGATGTCGATGGACCTGCGTCTTTCGGGCGTGCTGGTCGTGCTCGGCGTCGCCTATTGGCTGATTGGTCGTCTCGTCATGAGCCGCACCAAGGATGGCCAGGCGTCGGTCGAAAACCACTACCACACCGTTTTCTCACACGTCAGCGACTCGATCAGCAACGTATCGGTCCTCCATAGCTACAATCGCATCGAAGCAGAAACCAAGGCACTGAAGTCGTTTGCCGAGCGCCTGCTGCAGGCTCAGTATCCGGTTCTCGACTGGTGGGCTCTCGCGGGCGCCATGAACCGCATGGCTTCGACCATTGCGATGATGATCATCCTGGTCATCGGCACGCTCATGGTTCAGTCCGGCGAGCTGCGCATCGGCGACGTGATTGCCTTCATCGGCTTTGCGAACCTGCTGATCTCGCGTCTCGACCAGATGCGCCAGTTTGCCACGCAGATTTTCGAGGCCCGTTCGAAGCTCGAGGATTTCTACTCGCTCGAAGACTCCGTACGTGAACGCGAAGAGCCTGCCGGCAATGACGATATCGCCGACGTGAAGGGTGAAGTCGAATTCCGCAACGTGTCGTTCCGCTTCGGCAACACCGCGCAGGGCTTGCACAACGTGTCCTTTACCGCCAAGGCTGGTCAGACGGTTGCGATCGTCGGTCCGACCGGTTCGGGCAAGACCACGATGATCAACCTGCTGCAGCGCGTGTATGACCCGGATAGCGGCCAGATCCTCGTCGATGGTCACGACACGACGAAGATCACCCGCAAGTCGCTGCGCCGCTATATCGCGACGGTGTTCCAGGATGCCGGCCTGCTCAACCGCTCGATCAGCGACAACATTCGCCTCGGCCGGGAAGGCGCCTCGGATGAGGACATGCGTCGAGCAGCTGAAGCGGCCGCTGCCGCCGACTTCATCGAGACGCGCGAAGAGCAGTACGACACCCATGTCGGCGAACGCGGCAACAGGCTTTCCGGCGGCGAACGTCAGCGTGTGGCGATTGCCCGCGCCATCCTCAAGGATGCCCCGATCCTCGTGCTCGACGAAGCGACAAGCGCGCTTGACGTCGAAACCGAAAATCGCGTTAAGGCCGCAATCGACAACCTGCGCCAGAACCGCACGACCTTCATCATCGCGCACCGTCTTTCGACTGTTCGCGAAGCAGACAAGGTCCTGTTCCTGGACGGTGGCCGTGTCGTCGAAGAAGGCAGCTTCGATGAGCTCAGCCATAGCAACGGCCGGTTCGCGGCGCTGCTGCGCGCCAGCGGCATCCTCACGGACGAAGAAGTTCGCAAGGCGCACACGACCGAGGCCGCATAAGACGGATCGCTCAAGGGAAATCGGCATAGGGGGCGATCATATTTGATCGCTCCCCTGCCACACCACCCGGCATGCGGGTCCGCACCGGGCGGTTCGAGGGATTGAGGTTATGCGAGTCTGGGCATTCCGAGTTGGTCGGCCCATCTGATGGTGAGGACGGCGTTGATGAGCTTGCCGCTGTTGCGCCACCAGCGGCGGGCGTTTGCCGCCACCTGTAGGGCCACATCGGGTTTTGCCCCCCGAACCGTCAGTTCCCGGAAGATAGTCCTGCCGTGCTTCCATTGCTTGAGCTGGATAGCCCTCAAACGGTGACGCATCCATTCGTCCAGCCTTTGCCAGACCCGAGATGTTTGCGCCAGCCGGAAGTAGGCTTTCCATCCGCACACGAAGATACGCAGCCGTTCTGCCACCGCTTTCAGGGATCGACCCGTCACGCGCGGTGTCAGTTCGCGAATGCGCTCCTTGAACGCCTTGATGGCCTTGTCGGTTTTCTTGCGCAGACGGTCGATCAGGATGTCATGGTCAACCCGGTCGAAGAACTTCTCCAGATCCACGTCCACAACGATCCGCCGTCCGGACTGCACGAACGATTGCGCCGCCAGGACGGCATCGTGCGCACTCCTTCCCGGACGGAAGCCGTAGCTGTGCTGGCTGAAGGTCGGATCAAGGATTGGCTGAAGGACTTGCAGGAGCGCCTGTTGGATCAGGCGGTCCAGCACCGTGGGGATGCCAAGCTCGCGCTCGCCGCCCCCTGGCTTCGGGATCATCACCCGACGCACCGGCTGTGGCCGGTACGTCCCCTCCCGCAGGCTGTCGCGGATGGCAGGCCAAGAGATGCGCAGCGACGCAGCCGTCTGGTCGATATCCAGACCGTCCACGCCCGCCGCGCCTTTGTTGGCCCGCACCTGCTTCCACGCCCGCAGAAGGTTCTCTCGCCGCAGGGCCACCTCAAGCAGCCCTGCGCCCGTGTCGTTCCCGATCCGCGGCGGGGGCTCGGCTTCGTCGAGACCAGAGCCCGGACGGGCTTCACCCGCTTGCCTCTCCGATCTCCCGGGCTGTCCCGGCATCTGACGCATGGCCTTGCTCATCCTTGGAGGAACTTCACTCTCTCTCGTTCGGCCCTTCGTTCGCGCCTGTGCGCTCCCTACTACGGCCTCGGCTGACTTCTCGCTCCGGTTCGACACCGTCGCCCTTTCAGGCGCAAGGCGAGATCTCACCAGGTAAGAGCGCACTCCTTCACTGCACGACCGCCGGATTTACGCCACCGCCCATTGGTCACAAGAGCTTCGCGGTGTGTTGCCCGCTCGCCCTGGTCGGCATCGCCTCATATCCGGTTCTTGTCCATCGGCCCGCAGGTTCGATCCACGCTTCCTCCCCACGGTTGGTCACCCTGCCGCAATCGCGCTTCACTTCGCTCGCTGTGACCAGCTTACGGTGGGACTTCCACCCACAAGAATGCGCCCATGCTGGGCACACAACAAAAAAGCCCCCCGCCTAGGTCAGGCGACGGGCTTTCGTTCAATCCCTACGGAAAATCTTAGACGCCGCTCTGGCCGTCGGAGCCGATATAGGCGATGCGCAGCATGTTGGTGGCACCAGGTGTCCCGAGCGGCACGCCGGCCGAGATAATGATGCGGTCGCCCGGCTTGCCGAAGCCTTCATCGGCTACTATGCGGCATGCACGGTTGACCATGTCGTCAAGGTCGGTCGCGTCATGCGTGACGACGCAGTGCAGGCCCCACACGATGGCAAGGCGGCGAGCCGTCTGGATGACAGGCGACAGCGCCAGGATCGGCACCTGCGGGCGCTCGCGCGATGCGCGCAAGCCGGTTGTGCCTGACGAGGTATAACAGACGATGGCCGACAGGCGCAGCGTCTCGGCGATCTGCCGGGCCGCGAGCGAAATCGCGTCGGCGCCGGTTGCCTCCGGCTGCGCACGCTGCGCGTAGATAATACCAGGATAGTGCGGCTCGCGCTCGATGGCGCTGGCGATCGAGGCCATCGTCGAGACCGCTTCGACCGGGTAGTCACCCGAAGCGGATTCCGCCGATAGCATCACCGCATCGGCGCCTTCGAAGACGGCCGTGGCGACGTCGGACACCTCGGCGCGGGTCGGAACCGGCGCGGAGATCATCGATTCCAGCATCTGCGTCGCGACGACGACCGGCTTGCCCGAACGGCGGCAGGCGCGGATCAATTGCTTCTGGATGCCCGGCACGGATTCGAGCGGCATTTCGACGCCGAGGTCACCACGGGCGACCATGAGCGCGTCGGACAGCTCGATGATTTCCTCGATGCGCTCGATCGCCTGCGGCTTTTCGATCTTCGACATGATGCCGACGCGGCCGCGCGCGATCTTGCGCACTTCAGCCAGATCTTCCGGGCGCTGCACAAAGGAGAGCGCGACCCAGTCGACATCGTCGGTTTCGAGAACGGCTGCGAGGTCGGTGCGGTCCTTGTCGGTCAGAACCCCGACGGTGAGCAGCGTGTCGGGAAGGCTGACGCCCTTGCGGTCGGAAATCTTCGTGCCGGAAATGACCGTCGTGACGATGCTCTTGCCGTCGCACTTTTCAGCGCGCAGGGCGAGCTTGCCGTCGTCGATCAGCAGGCGGTGACTGGGCTGCACCGATTCCAGAATTTCCGGATGCGGCAGGAACACGCGGGTGGCGTCGCCGGGAATGTCCTTGTTGTCGAGCGTGAAGGTGTCGCCCGGCTTCAGGTCGACCTTGCCTTCGGCGAACTTGCCGACGCGCAGCTTCGGGCCCTGCAGGTCGGCAAGGATGCCGATCGGACGGCCGGAGCGTGCTTCGACGGCGCGGATACGCTTGATCAGCGTGCGCATAACGTCATGGCTGGCGTGGCTCATGTTGATGCGAAAGACGTCGGCACCGGCCTGGTGCAGCTTCTCGATCATCGATTCCTCGGACGAGGCGGGTCCGAGGGTGGCGAGGATTTTAACTTTGCGGTTGCGCTTCATTGATTCGGGCTTTCTTGGGTGCCTGGGGTATCGGAAAGTTGAACCATCCAGCTGCCCTGGCGGCCCGTGTCATATTCCTTGAACCCCATCTTTTGATAGCCACGGGCGTAGCAATCATTGACTCCCGTGATCTTGAACTCGTTTTCCGCCACGCACATCTGCACGTCACCCGTCCATCGGCCTCCCCGGGCAGCGTCTTCGGCGTAGAGATAATAGTATCGGGACTGCAACTCCCCCTCGATCAGCGTCGCACAGGTCGTCGCCGGCACTTGCCACCAGCCTTCCGTCATCCAGCCATCCTTGGCTCGATATCCGATCGCCACGCCCACCAGATTCTGCGTTCCGTTGCACACACGGAAATCCGCGCGGGCCACATCGGCAATGAAGAACGGCGAGAACGCCGCAAGGACAAAAAGGGCAAAACGGGCAAGCGGCCCGGAACGCGTAAGGAAACTTGGCGCGGTCTGGATCAACACGACTTCCAATTGGCTCCCGGTTATTCGATGTTTGTGCTTTCTTGCGCTGCCTCCCGGCGAATGTCAACGCAATGCTAATCGATTATATCCTGGATGGCCGACCGTACTTCGGCCGGGCCGCAGCCTTTGCTTGCCAAGCGCGCTTGAACCCATCGGTGACGCGTGCGATCAAAGACGGCCCCATAAACTGCGATCGACATTTCATCCATGAGCACTTTCAAATCATTTGAACTACTCGCCGGCGATCATGACAAAGGTATGGTGCTGCTCGGCGATCACGCGATGAATCGACTGCCGGAGCGCTATGGACGACTTGGCTTGCCGGACAATGCCTTCGAGCGCCACATCGCCTATGACATCGGCATCGAGGGACTTGTCAGGAACCTGTCGACGAGGCTCCGAGTGCCCGCCGTCCTGGGCGGCTTTTCGCGGTTGCTGATCGACCCAAACCGGGGCGAAGACGACCCCACGCTGATCATGAAGATATCGGACGGCGCGATCGTGCCGGGCAACCATCCGATCACCGTGGAGGAGTGGAATTACCGGATCGAAACGTTCCACCGGCCCTATCACAATGCCGTCAGCGAAACGATCGACAGAGTCGCCAACAAGACCGGGAGCGCGCCGCTCGTTCTCTCGCTTCATTCCTACACGCCGGTCTGGAAACACTTTCCCCGCCCCTGGCACGCAGCCGTTCTGTGGGATACCGACAAGCGCGCAGTCGCCCCCTTGCTTGATTTGTTGCGCAGCGATCCCGATCTCGTGGTCGGTGACAACGAGCCTTACGACGGCGCGCTGAAGGGCGATACAATGTATCGACATTGCATGCTGACCGGCATTCCGCACGCGCTGCTCGAGGTACGCCAGGATCTGATCGGCGACGAGCCGGGTATTGCCGCGTGGGCGGACCGTCTCGCACCGATCTTCGAGACCATGAATGCCGATCCGGCACTGCACGAGTACAATGTGCATGTGTCGCGCACCGGTCCGTACGAATAAAGGAGACCGAGATGGCCGCCCTGACGAGACAACAACAGACCGAATTCGAGGCTGCGGCTTTTCGTCGCCTCGTGGAGCACCTGCGCGAGCGCGGCGATGTCCAGAACATCGATTTGATGAACCTTGCGGGCTTCTGCCGCAACTGCCTGTCCAACTGGTACCGCGAAGCAGCCGAGACGGACGGAGTTCCGCTCTCCAAAGACGAATCGCGCGAAATCGTCTACGGCATGCCGTATGACGATTGGAAGAACCTCCACCAGAACGACGCCTCGCCGGAGCAAAAAGCAGCGTTTGAGCTGAACAAGCCGCACAAATAATTCCTGTGCGGCTCGAATCGGCTTGACCCCGGACACGCTTCGCGGCAGTCAACGCCATCCGAATTTTCCCACCCCCAATCAGGAGAACACGATGTCTGATGCTCATGGCGTCGCCCGCGATCAGCTTCGCGCCTTTGTGGAGCGCATTGAACGCCTGGAAGAAGAAAAGAAGACCATCGCCGACGACATCAAGGACGTCTACGGCGAAGCCAAGGGCATGGGCTTCGATACCAAGATCCTCAAGAAGGTCGTTGCGCTGCGCAAAAAGGACGAGCAGGAACGTATGGAAGAGGACGCAATCCTCGACACCTATCTGCATGCACTCGGCATGATCGAAGCTCCGCCGGAAGGCTGATCGTTTCGCGCCTTACCTTCAAAGCCGCCGACATTCTCGGCGGCTATTTTATTTGCGATTGGGTCGGGCAGAACTTATCTGCCGGCTTCCTTGGCCGCCTTCTCGATCACGTCAGCAACCTTTTTCGGCTGCGAGGCGAAGACCGCGTGACTGGACTTGATCTCGGTGACCACGCTGCCGGCACGCTTTGCCATGGTCCGCTCCAGTTCGGGGTTGATGGAGCGATCCTCGGTCGCCACGATGGACCAGCTCTTTTTCGTCCGCCAGGCAGGTTCCCCGACTTTGGTGCCAAAGACCTCTTTCGCAGCAAAGACCTGTGACTGCGCCACGAAGGCTGCTTCGGCCTTAGGCAGGTCGGCGGCAAAATCGGCGTGAAAGACGCTTGGATCGAGATAGAGATACTTGCCGTCCTTGGTTTCCTTGATGCCCTTTCCGGCCGGAGGCTTTGAGCCCGCAAGAGTAGCTACACTTTCGCCCTTGTCAGGCTGGAAGGCCGCCACATAGACAAGTCCCTCGACATGCGGGTTCCGGCCGGCTTCCGTAATGACCATGCCTCCATAGCTATGCCCGACCAGTAGCGTCGGCCCATCCTGCAGGTCCAGCACGCGGTTCGCCGCAGCGACGTCGTCGGCGAGCGAGGTCAAAGGTTCCTGTACGACCGTAACGTGAAAGCCGCGCCGCTCCAGGATTTCGGTGGCCTGGCGCCAGCCGGATCCGTCGGCGAAGGCGCCGTGAACAATGACGATGTTCTTGATGTCAGCGGCCTGGGCCGCAAAGGCGATGACGCTGGTGGCGAGTGCCAGTGCGAAGGTGGAAACGATACGGCGGTTCATGCGGTCGCTCCTTTAATCTATCGGATGCCGGGCTTGAAATGGTCGGGAGGCACGGCTGAGGTTGAAAACGTGGGTAATCTGGTCTGCGCGACGTATCGCTGATATGTCAGGCTCCATCGTGATATGTAACGCAGTGTAGGAAGCTCAACCCTGTGCCAATTTGCGTGGGAACGCTGCGCCCGCCGCCCTCGCCAATGCTCATAGAATATGCATTGAAACAAATTGCTTGATTTTGAGGCGTCGCTCGCGCATTCAATGCCGCACAAGGGACTTCGACCTTGGCCTCAGAGATCATAGGGCAAGACCAACGCAGCATGGCACCTTTCGCGATATCAATGCCGACGCTATCTCATCTGACGCAAATGCCTGACGACCGGCGGTAGACCCCGTGGCCAACCGCTCTTCCAAGCCTGGTGACCTCAACGTGCTCGTCATCGACGAGAACAGCATCCGCGCGTCGATCATCGATGTTGGCCTGCGGGAGGCAGGCTACGACAACGTCACGATCATCGACGACATGAACAGCCTCGCGAGGCGTATCACGGAGATCAACCCCGACGTCATCGTCATCGACCTCGAGAACCCGAATCGCGACATGCTGGAAAGCATCTTCCAGATTTCCCGCGCGGTTAAGCGCCCCATTGCAATGTTCGTTGACAAGTCGGACGAGGCCTCCATCGAGGCCGCCGTCGAGGCCGGCGTCTCCGCCTATATCGTCGACGGCCTGAAGCAGGAGCGTGTCCGCCCGATCCTCAAGATGGCGATCAGCCGTTTCAATGCCTTCTCGCGCCTGAACCGCGAGTTGGAGGAAACGCGCGGCGAATTGGAAAACCGCAAGCTGATCGACCGCGCGAAGGGATTGCTGATGCGATCCCGTGGACTGAGCGAAGATGAGGCCTATGCGCTCATGCGGCGAACGGCCATGAACCAGAACAGAAAAATCGTCGAGATTGCCCAAAGCCTGATCACGGCTGCGAGCCTTCTGGATCCGGGAACCGACGCATGACGAGCACACATCAGATCACCGCCGGCTTTCTGCCGCTTCTCGACAGCGCAATTCTGGTCGCCGCCAAGGAGAAGGGCTTTGCAGCGGAACAGGACATCGAGCTGAGGCTCGTGCGTGAACGCTCATGGGCGACGATTCGCGACCGGCTTGCGGTCAGCCATTTCGACGTGGCGCATATTCTCGGCCCCATGCCGATCGCCTGCAATCTCGGACTGACCGCGCCGGCGCCGCGTATGATCGTGCCGATGGCGCTTGGACTTGGCGGCAATGCCGTGACTGTCTCCGCCGACGTCTGGAGCGAGATGGCCGCATGCGGTGCCTCGCCCGATCTCGACGCCCACGCGAGCGGCCTTGCCCTGCGGCGCGTCATTGATAACAGGAACGGCGAGCGTCTGCGCTTCGGAGTCGTCCACCCCTATTCAGGTCATAACTACGAGCTGCGCTACTGGCTCTCCGCAAGCGGCATCGATCCCGACAAGGATGTGGAGATCGGCGTCCTGCCTCCGCCCGATATGGCGGACGCGCTGACATCAGGCCTCATCGACGGCTACTGCGCCGGCGAGCCATGGAACACACTCGGCGTGCTCCATAACCGCGCGCATCTGGCGACGGTGAAGGCCGCCATCTGGAAATCGAGCCCTGAAAAGGTGCTTGGCGTCAACAGGCGCTGGGCCGACGGGCATCCGGAAGCGCTCGCGGCCCTCCTGCGGGCGCTTTACACGGCCTCCCGCTGGTGCGCCGACATCCGCAATCACGAGGAGCTTGCCAAGCTGCTCGCGAAGCCCGCCTATGTCGATCGGCCTTTGGAAAGTCTGCTACCCGCATTGACCGGTCTGCTGCACATTGGCGGGAAGGAGACGCTGAGCATCAAGGACTTCTTTGTCCCCAATGCCAAGGCAGCGACGTTCCCTTGGAAGAGCCACGCCTTGTGGTTCTACACGCAGATGGTTCGCTGGGGGCACATCCGGCATACCGCAGAACACCAGCAGATCGCCAACGACACCTACAGGCCCGATATCTACCGAAGCGCCTTGAAGGCGCTTGATGTCTCGATGCCGGCGGCGAGTTCGAAGGTGGAGGGTGCGCTCAAGGTCGAGACGCCCGTCGGCTCGAGCGGCGCGCTAACCCTTGGGCCGGACGGCTTCTTCGACGGCGGCCTGTTCGATCCCGATGACGTCGACAGCTATATCGCGAGCCAAGCTCGCCGCTGAGCACGTGCTTATTTTATACGCATTGCACAAATTTTAGAGCGATTGTTGCACGTGCGTTGACACCGAAGACGTTCGCGGGATCTCCGCGACCAACGATTTTCATTCAAAAACAATAGCTTACTAAAACTGGCACGGCCCTTGCTTTGTTATAAGCAGGCCAACAGGCCAAGAATTCCGCGTCCAACGACGGGCGCCCACAGCAAAGCCGCTGATCAGGATATCTCGCGCACGTCTAGTGAAAGCGCGCCCTGACCAGCGGCTTTTTGTTTTTAACCCCTAGCGATGGATAGGCACGACCTTGTCGGGCCCCGGAGAAGCCATGTCTGTTATCAGGAACACGCAGTCCATGTCCGCCGGCGAACCAGCCAAAGCATTGTGGATGTCCACGATTGCCTTCACCCTCTGTTTTGCCGTCTGGACGATCTTCGCGATCATCGGCATCCGCATCAAACAGGATCTCGGCCTGAACGAAGCCGAGTTCGGATTGCTGGTCGGCACGCCCGTTCTGACCGGTTCGCTTGTCCGTATCGTCCTTGGCATCTGGACCGGCCGTTATGGCGGCCGCCTCGTCTACACGCTCACCATGTTGGCTGCTGCCCTGGCGACCTTCCTCCTCTCCTATGCCCAGACCTACACGCAGATGCTGATCGCCGGCCTCGGCGTCGGCCTTGCCGGCGGCTCCTTCGCAGTCGGCGTCGCCTATGTCTCGCCCTTCTTCCCGCCTCAAAAGCAGGGAACGGCGCTCGGCATCTTCGGTGCCGGCAACGTCGGCGCCGCAGTGACCAAATTCGCGGCACCTTTCGTCTTGATCGCCTGGGGCTGGCAGGCGGTTGCTCAGATCTGGGCGGTCGGCCTGGCATTAATGGCAATCGTCTTCTGGTTCACCACAACGGATGATCCGGCCTTCCGCCTTCGCCGCGAGGGCAAGGTTGCCTCCAAGAGCCTGGCACAGGAATTCGCGCCGCTGAAAAACGTCCAGGTCTGGCGTTTCTCCCTCTACTACTTCTTCGCCTTCGGCGGTTTCGTTGCCCTGTCGCTGTGGCTGCCCCGCTATCTGGTCGGTGTTTACGGCTTCAATCTAGCAACTGCTGGCATGGTCGCAGCCGCTTATTCCATCCCGGGCAGCATCTTTCGTGCGTTCGGCGGTGTTGTCTCCGACAAGAAGGGCGCCCGCAGCGTGATGTATGTGATGTTCGCCGTCGCAGCTGTCGCGACACTCATCCTGTCACTCCCGGCTGCCGGCGCAAGCGCAACGGTCGGCATCACGCCTGCGGTCTTCATCGTCGTCATCTTCGCTCTCGGCTTCGTCATGAGCCTCGGCAAGGCCGCCGTCTACAAGCACATCCCGGCCTACTACCCTGAAAGCGTCGGCGCCGTTGGCGGCATCGTCGGCATGATGGGCGGCCTTGGCGGCTTCATCCTGCCGATCGCCTTCGGCTTTCTCAAGGATATGACCGGCCTCTGGTCGAGCTGCTTCATGCTGCTCTTTGCGATCGTGATCATTTCGCTGGTCTGGATGCACCTGTCGGTCAAGCAACTCGACCGCCGTGGCCTCTCCGCCCAAGCCGTCGCTGCCACCTGATCTGAGGACCTGAAACCATGACTGAGAAGCTTGTCATCATCGGCAACGGCATGGCGCCCGGGCGCATGCTCGAGCACCTGTTCGAAAGGACGCCGGGCCAATATCAGGTCACGATCTTCAACGCCGAGCCGCGCGTCAACTATGACCGCATCATGCTCTCGCCGGTTCTGTCCGGCGAGAAGGACTACGAAGAGATCATCATCCACGGCGATGGATGGTACATCAAGCACGGCATCACCCTCTACAAGGGCCACAAGATCATCAAGATCGACCGTGCGGCCAAGACGGTCACATCGGATCACGGCGTCACGGAAAGCTACGACAAGCTGGTGATCGCCACCGGCTCCGTGCCCTTCATCATTCCCGTGCCCGGCAAGGATCTGCCCGGCGTCATCACCTATCGCGACCTCGACGACGTGCAGGCGATGCTGCTCGCCGCCCAGTCTCGCGAGAAAGCGATCGTCATCGGCGGCGGCCTGCTCGGCCTTGAAGCGGCGGCCGGCCTTGCCTCTCGCGGCATGGACGTCACTGTCCTGCATGTCATGCCGACACTGATGGAGCGCCAGCTCGATCCTGCTGCCGGCTATCTCCTGCAGAAGGCCGTGGAAGAGCGAGGCATCAAGGTCATCTGCAAGGCCAATACCAAGGCCATCATCGGTAACGGCAAGGTCGAGGGCATCGAGCTCGACGACGGCCGTATCATTCCGGCGACCCTCGTCGTCATGGCGGTCGGCATCCGCCCGAGCGTTGGGCTCGCCAAGGACGCCGGCATTGCCGTCAACCGCGGCATCGTCGTCGATGACGGCATGCTAACCTCGGACGGCAGCATCATGGCGCTCGGCGAATGCGCCGAAGTCGGCGGCATGGTCTACGGCCTTGTCGCTCCGCTTTACGAGATGGCCCGCGTCGCCGCCTCGCATCTATCCGGCGACCGTTCCGCTGCCTTCGTGCATTCCGACACGCCGACCAAGCTCAAAGTGACAGGCATCGAGCTCTTCTCGCTCGGTGACTTCGCCGATGGCGACGACCGAGAGGAAATCGTGCTGCGCGACGCCTCAGCCGGCGTCTATAAGCGCCTCGTGTTGAAGGACAACAGGATCATCGGCACCGTGCTCTACGGCGAAACCGCCGACGGCGCCTGGTTCAACGATCTGAAAAAGAAACAGACCGATATCAAGGAGATGCGCGAAACGCTGATCTTTGGTCAGGCCTACCAGGGAGGGTCGCCGCTGGACCCTATGGCGGCCGTTGCAGCCTTGCCGGATGACGCGGAAATCTGTGGCTGCAAC
This sequence comes from Rhizobium sp. IBUN, assembly GCF_000510625.1. Classification (NCBI taxonomy): domain Bacteria; kingdom Pseudomonadati; phylum Pseudomonadota; class Alphaproteobacteria; order Hyphomicrobiales; family Rhizobiaceae; genus Rhizobium; species Rhizobium sp. IBUN. The sequence goes on along the minus strand of NZ_AZNV01000001.1, from coordinate 217,575 downwards.
GGCGTATGCAAGGGCAAGATCACGTCGACGATCACGTCCAAAGGCCTGACGTCGCTGGACGACGTGCGCGCCCACACCAAGGCGTCCGCCTCCTGCGGCTCCTGCACCGGCCTCGTTGAAAAGCTGATGACGCTGACGCTTGGCGACAGCTACAACCCGGCCGCCGTCACGCCGATGTGCACCTGCACCGAACTCAGCCATGACGACGTCCGCCGCCTCATCAAGGCCAAGGGTCTGAAGAGCATCCCTGCCGTCATGCAGGAGCTCGAATGGAAGACGTCGTGCGGTTGCGCCAAGTGTCGCCCGGCTCTCAACTACTACCTCGTCTGCGACTGGCCGGACGAATATGCCGACGACTACCAGTCGCGCTTCATCAACGAACGCGTCCACGCCAACATCCAGAAGGACGGCACCTATTCCGTCGTTCCGCGCATGTGGGGCGGCGTGACGAACTCCAACGAACTGCGTGCCATCGCTGATGTCGTCGACAAGTTCGAAATCCCGATGGTGAAGGTGACGGGCGGCCAGCGCATCGACCTGCTCGGCATCGAGAAGGAAGACCTGCCGGCTGTCTGGGCCGATCTCGGCAAGGCAGGATTTGTTTCCGGACAGGCCTATGCCAAGGGCCTGCGCACGGTGAAGACCTGCGTCGGCTCCGATTGGTGCCGCTTCGGCACGCAGGACTCCACCGGCCTCGGCATCCGCATCGAGAAGTTCATGTGGGGCTCCTGGACGCCGGCGAAGCTGAAGCTCGCCGTCTCCGGCTGCCCGCGCAACTGCGCCGAAGCGACCTGCAAGGATATAGGCGTCATCTGCGTCGACTCGGGTTTCGAGATCCACTTCGCCGGCGCCGCCGGCCTCGACATCAAGGGCACGGAGGTCCTCGGCCTCGTCAGGACCGAGGACGAGGCGCTGGAACATATCGTGGCGCTGACACAGATGTATCGCGAGCAGGCCCGCTATCTCGAGCGCATCTACAAGTGGGCAAAGCGCGTCGGCTTGGAGGAAATACGCCGCCAGATCATGGGCGACGCCGACAAGCGCGAGGCTTACTACGATCGCTTCGTCTTCTCCCAGAAATTCGCCCAGGTCGATCCCTGGTCGGAGCGCGTCTCCGGCAAGGACAAGCATGAGTTTAAGCCGATGGCGACCATCGGTTACCCGCAGGCCGCTGAGTAAGGAGATGGATATGAACTGGATTTCAATCGGCGACATCTCCGACATTCCGCTGCGGGGCGCTCGCTGCGTGAAGACACCCCAGGGAAAGATCGCCGTCTTCCGAACGGCCGAAAACGAGGTCTTCGCCATCGAGGACCACTGCCCGCACAAGGGCGGGCCGCTCTCTCAGGGCATCGTCCATGCCAAGGCCGTCACCTGCCCGTTGCACAACTGGGTGATCTCGCTCGAAACCGGCAAGGCGCTCGGCGCCGATGAGGGCGAAGTGCGGACCATTCCCGTCCGCAACGAGGACGGCGCCCTCTACATCGCGCTCGAAAGCCTGATGATGGCAGCCGAATGATGCAGAAAGAGGTCAAGACAACCTGTCCCTATTGCGGTGTCGGCTGCGGCGTCATCGCCAAGCTCGCGGAAGACGGCAAGGTGTCCGTCAAGGGCGACCCGGACCATCCCTCCAACTTCGGGCGGCTGTGCTCGAAGGGCTCGGCGCTCGGAGAAACCGTCGATCTCAACGGGCGCATCCTCCATCCGGAAATTGCGGGGGAGCGGGCAGAATGGGGACAGGCGCTTGACCTCGTCGCGCAACGATTTTCCGATGCCATCGCCGAGCACGGCCCCGATTCCGTTGCTTTCTATGTGTCCGGCCAGCTGCTGACTGAGGACTACTATATCGCCAACAAGCTGATGAAGGGCTTCATCGGTTCGGCCAACATCGACACCAATTCGCGGCTCTGTATGTCGTCCTCCGTCGCCGGTCACCGCCGCGCCTTCGGCTCGGACACAGTGCCGGGTACCTACGAAGACATCGAGCTTGCCGATCTGGTGATCCTCACCGGCTCGAACCTCGCCTGGTGCCACCCGGTCATCTACCAGCGGCTGGCGGCGGCCAAGGCCGCGCGCCCCGGCATGAAGGTCGTCGTCATCGATCCGCGGCGGACGATGACATCAGATATCGCCGACCTGCATCTCGCCATCCGCCCGGACAGCGATGTTGCCCTTTTCGTCGGCCTTTTCGAACACCTGATCGCAAGCAACGCCATCGACCAGAACTACGTCGCCGAACATACCAACGGCTTTGCGGAGGCCTTTACGGCTGCCACAGGCGTCTCCTTCAACGAGGTGCTTGATATGACCGGCCTGCCGGCCATGCAGCTTCGCGAATTCTACCGCCTCTTTGCCACGACCGAGAAGGTCGTCACCTGCTACAGCCAGGGCGTCAACCAGTCCTCATCTGGCACCGACAAGGTCAACGCCATCATCAACTGTCATCTCGCCACCGGCCGCATCGGCCGGCCGGGCATGGGCCCGTTCTCGCTCACCGGCCAGCCGAATGCGATGGGTGGTCGCGAAGTCGGTGGGCTTGCCAACATGCTTGCCGCCCACATGGCCATCGAAAATGCCGAGGACCGCGACCGTGTCCAGCGCTTCTGGAATGCGCCGGCCATTGCGCAAAAGCCGGGCCTGAAGGCCGTCGACATGTTCAGGGCTGTCGCCGACGGCCGCATCAAGGCGCTCTGGATCATGGCGACCAACCCGGTTGTTTCCATGCCGGATGCCGACGCCGTCGAGGCCGCCATCAAGGCTTGTCCCTTCGTCGTGGTCTCCGATGTCCTGAAAAGCACAGACACCGCCCGTCACGCCCATGTCCTTCTGCCCTCGCTCGGCTGGGGTGAGAAGAGCGGCACTGTCACCAACTCCGAGCGCCGCATCTCCCGCCAGCGCCCCTTCCTCGATGCACCGGGAGAGGCCCGCGCCGACTGGTGGCAGCTTGCCGAAGTGGCGCGTCGCATGGATTTTGCCCAAGCCTTCGACTTCAGCTCCAATGCCGAAATCTTCGACGAGCACGCCGCTCTCTCCGCCTTCGAGAACAACGGTCGTCGCGACTTTGATATCGGCGCATACGTCGGCTTGAACCATCAGTCGTACGACGAACTCCCCCCTTTCCAGTGGCCACAGCCCGCAGGCCACAACGCGACCGAGACCCGCTTCTTCGCCAAGGGCGGCTTCTACCACGCCGACGGCAAGGCACGTTTCATCGCCGTCGAACCGGTCGCCTCGGATCGCACCAGCGCCGACTATCCCTTCACACTGAACACCGGCCGTATCCGCGACCAGTGGCACACGATGACCCGGACGGGCAAAAGTGCGCGGCTCTCCTCGCACATCGCCGAGCCCTTCGCAGAGCTTCATCCGCGCGACGCCATCGAGATCCGCGTCGGCAATGCCGGCCTCGTCGAAATCGAAAGCCCTCACGGCAAAGCCGTGGTTCGGGCCCTGATCACCGAGCGCCAGGCGCGCGGCAGCATTTTCGTACCGATGCACTGGAACGATCAGTTCGCCGCGAAGGCACGCATCGACGCCGTCGTCGCACCCTTGACCGACGCAATCTCCGGCCAGCCGGCATCGAAGAATGGTGCGGTTGCTGCTCGACGCTTCAAAGCGGCGCGCTACGGCTTTGCCGTTTCCGCAGCCAAGCCTGATCACCTCGATGCCGCCTATTGGGCGCTGGCAAAGGCCGAAGGCGGCTGGCGAGTGGAGCTCGCCTTCGACCAGCCGGTCGAGGACTGGTGCACGTGGTGCCGCAGCACCTTCGCTATTCCCGAGGGCGTCGAGCCGCTTGGTTACGCCGACCAGCAATCCGGCGATCTGAGGCTTGCCTTCTTTGGCGGCCAGCGACTGCTTGCCGCCTTGTTCCTGGCGCGCGAACCGGTGGCTGTTGCGCGCAACTGGGCGATCTCGCAGCTCACCGCCGAGCACACCAATCTGCGCAAGCGCTTCGCTCTCGTTGCCGGTCGCCCGGGCGCAGACAAGCCCGATCCGGGTGCCACCGTCTGCTCCTGCTTCGGCGTCGGCGTCAACCAGATCGTCGCCGCTGTACGCGGCAGCTGCCACAGCGTCGAAGCCGTCGGCAAGGAACTCAATGCCGGAACCAACTGCGGCTCGTGCCGCGCCGAAATCAGGGGGATCATCGATGGATGTCTTGCAGCAGCCGCGGAATGAAGCACCCGCCCGCATGGAACCGCTTGCCAAGCTGCCGGTGTTCTGGGCACTTGAATCCAAGCGCGTGATCGTCGCCGGCGGATCCGATGCCGCCGCCTGGAAAGCCGAGCTTCTCGCTGCCTGCGGCGCGCAGGTGCATGTCTACGCCGACGCGCTTTCCGACACTTTCGAGAAGCTGATCTCGCGCGGCGCCGAGCATCCTCGGGGCAGTTTCGTCCGTCACTGCCATGGATGGAATGAAACCATCTTCGCCGCCGCGGCCATCGCCATCGCCGACTGTGAGGAAGAGGACGAGGCGAAAGCCTTCTTCGACGCCGCCCGCATGGCCGGCGTCCCAGTCAACGTCATAGACAAGCCTGTCTTCTGCCAGTTCCAGTTCGGCTCCATCGTCAATCGCTCACCCGTCGTCGTCTCGATCTCGACGGATGGCGCCGCCCCGATCCTCGCCCAGGCGATCCGGCGTCGCATCGAGACATTGCTGCCTTGGACACTGAAGGGTTGGGCTGAACTCGCTCAGACATTGCGCGACCGGGTCAATGAACGACTGACTCCCGGCCCGCTCCGCCGCGCCTTTTGGGAGCGATTTGTCGATCGCGCCTTTTCAAGTTCGGATACGCCGGAGGAGGGCGTCGGCGGGCTGCTTCTCGAGGAGGCCGACAGGCTTCGGGAAGCGCCCGCCCACTGCTCGCGCGGTCGCGTGACGCTGGTCGGCGCCGGCCCGGGTGATGCGGAGCTTCTGACGTTGAAGGCCGTCCGCGCCCTGCAAGCCGCGGACGTGATCCTCTTCGACGACCTGGTTTCTTCAGAGGTTCTGGAGCTTGCCCGGCGAGAAGCCAAGCGCATGTTGGTTGGCAAGCGCGGTGGCCGCACAAGCTGCCGCCAGGAAGACATCAACGCCATGATGGTGAAGCTCGCCAAATCAGGCAAGCGGGTCGTACGGCTGAAGTCCGGCGATCCGATGATCTTCGGCCGCGCCGGCGAAGAGATTGCCCATCTCGATCGCGAAAACATCCCCGTCGATGTCATCCCCGGCATAACAGCTGCAAGCGCCATGGCGTCCCGCCTCGGGATTTCGCTGACGCATCGCAACCATGCCCAATCCGTCCGCTTCATCACCGGCCATTCTCGTCATGGCGGCCTGCCGATCGATGTCGACTGGGCCGCTGTCGCCGATCCGCACACCACAGCTGTCTTCTACATGGGTGGCAGGACGGCACCGCTCATCGCCGACCGGTTGATCGAGGAAGGCCTGCCGCCGGAAACGCCGGCCATCATCATCAGCGACGTGAGCCGTTCGACCGAACGTGACTGGAGCGGCACGCTCGCAACCATCCCTGAGGGAATTGCGGCGATCGGCTACGACAATCCGGTACTGATTGCGGTCGGCACTGCGCTTGCAGCACGCCTGAACGTTCGCGACACGAACGGTTTCGACGGTTATCATCGTTTGGTCAGGGGTGCGCGCTGATGCAGCTCCACACGATCGCCCCCGCCCTCCTCGTTCTTGCCATTGCCTTGAGCTGGCCGCCCTTCAGCAGCATCTTTCGCGGCGAAACACAGGCCGCGGTGGCAACTGCGCCGCTGACCATGATCGCCAGCGCCGTCAGCCTTTCCGCTCTCGGATTGGCCTTCGCCGGCAACGGACCATGGCTCGGCATGCTGATCGCGGCGCTAGGCCTGCTTCTCGGCCGGACGATGCGCACGCCGGCGCCGCCGTTTGCCATCTCGCTTTCCGCGCTTAGTCTGGCCGCATATCTGCAGTTCGGACCGCCCACTCTCTTCTAGCCGAAATTCAGGCCGCGATCCGCGCCGTCCGTTCCGGCAGCATGTGGGCCGTGGCGCTTAGCAGGTCCGTCTGCGAGATGAGCCCGACGACATGGCCGGTGGGATCGACGATGACAACGGCGTGGGTGCGCCCGTCCGTCAAGACGGGCAACAGACTGACGGCCGGCGCATCCGGAGGAGCGGTTGCCGCCGTCACGATATGGCCGGCAACCTGCTCGGCCTGCATCAATTCGCGCAGCCCGACCGTGCCGATCAATCGCCCACTGCCATCCTTAACGGGCAGCGTGCGGATGTTGTGCTTCAAAAGCAGCGCGCGCGCATCCTCCGCCGTGGCGTTCTCCCCGACCGCAATCACATCACGCGACATGATGTCGGCGCAGCTGACGGTGCCATGGGAACGAACGGCAGCCTCCACCTCGACCTGCCGCAGCAAGCGGCTCAGGTCGCCGCGGTCGATATCGAACGTTTCCTCGAACTTCGCCAGCGCCGCGTCGACGTCTTCCTCGCGGAAGCCTATCCGTGTCACGGACGGCGGATCGATCGTCTGATGCGTATTGACCGGCGCCGGCACGGCGACGTGCGGATAGTTTCGCCGTCCCAGTTTATGGAAAACAATGCCGAGCGCCACCAGGATGCAGGAATTCAGCGCCACCGGCACAAAGGGGAAAAGCAGCCCCCAGCTCGCTACCGCCGGGCCGCCCAGCACGGCGGTCAGCGCCGCGGCGCCACCCGGCGGGTGAAGGCAGCGGGTGAACGACATTGCGCCGATCGCCAACGAGACGCCGACGCCGATCGCGATGATCGGTTCATGAATGAAGTGCGCGGCGAGAATGCCCATCATCGCCGAAATCGTGTTACCGCCGATGATCGACCAGGGCTGTGCCAGCGGACTTGCCGGCACGGCGAAAAGCAGCACGGCCGAAGCCCCCATCGGCGCGACGATTAGCGGCAGGTGCGGGCCCTGGCCGAAGAAGTAGCCACAGACCATGCCTGTCAGCGCGATCGCAATCAGCGCGCCAAGGCAGGCAAGCATGCGCTCACGGAGCGTGGCGCCGGCGAGGATCGGCGAAAACAAGCGGCGGCCGAGGGCCTTGGGAGTGCTGGAATCTGACATGACGAACCGACAGTTTGTGAAACGAAGCGTGCGGGTTGCAAGAAGGTTGCGCGCAGAGGTCAGCCGCTTGGAGGTGAGAGACCGTCCCTGCCCCTCGAGGCAATGAGGACATCGTGAAAAGCCTCGAACGCGTCCGATCGGTCACCCTTGCGGCGAACGAGAAATGTCTCCACTGCGCCAATCTCGCGGGTGACGATATCGGCCGGCCAGCGCAGAAGGTCGTAGACGGAGCGCGGCATGACGCCGAAGGCGTTGCCGGCGACAATGCTGGCGAGGATCGCATGATAGGAGCCGAGCTCGAGCGTGCGCGGCGAAGCGGCGGCCTCAGCCCACTCCTCGGCCATGCGCCGATAGGTGCAGCCTGGTTCCATCACGGCGAGCGTCCCGACACGCAGATCGGCTGCGGCTTTCACCTCGGGATGCTTCGGCGGAAGGACGAGGATCAGACCCTCGAGATAGATCCGCCGCGCTTCAAACCGGCCGAGGTCGAGATCGGCATAGCGCGTCTCGTCCAGCGATGTCGGCGGCGGCCGCGCGATCAACGCGCAATCCAGCTCTTCGGCGAGCACGCTCTGCATGAGCTCCCGTGTCGCCCCCATCGTCAATTGCAGGGAAACGTCGGGCCACAGCGACCCGAACCGCCTGATAACGTCGGGGAGTCGGCTCGCGGCCGTGCTTTCCATCGTTCCGACGCGCATCACGCCCGATGCAGCCAGCGGCCGCACGGCCTGCTTTGCTTCCACGGCCAGATCGGCAAGACGTGTCGCATAGGATAGAAAGATCGTGCCTTCGCGCGTCAACGACATCTTTTTGCCGTCTCGAGAAAACAGCGCCACCCCAAGATCCTCTTCGAGCTGCTGGACGCGCGTCGTGACGCTCGACGGCACACGCCCCACTGCGGCCGCCGCCCTCGTGACGCTGGAATGCGCCGCGACTGCCTTGAAGATTTCAATTGACGACAGATCCATATATTCGCTCGAAAAGAATACGGGAGGCGCTTTATTCTCTAAATGGAAACGAAAATCAACCGCTCTTTCTGGGATGTGACCGCGTTGCCCGATTTTCCCGCCCCGGCTCGGAAAACAAAAGAGCCGCCGGATTGCTCCGACGGCTCTTCGAAATTCTTGTTCTGTCCGACTTAGTTCGAGTCGAACTTCCGCACTTCCATGAAGTTGACCGCAGTGCCGCTGAAGCGGCCCGGATCGATGGAGGCTGTCTTCGTGAAGCCCTCGGCATAGACCGCCGTCGGCTGGGCACGAAGCGTCTGGCTGACGAAGCGCGGCGCCTTGACCGGCTTGGTGACCATTTCCATGCGGGCATTGGTGAGCGCCCACTGCGAGATGATCTTCTGCGTCAGCTTCGGCTCGGTGCGAACCGTTGCGCGGCTGGCGTCGGCCTCTGCCGCCTCATGCTTCGTCGGGCGGCCGCCCTTGGTCGGCAGGCCCTGCGACAGTCCATTCGCATCGGTCGGCTTCGGTGCATCGAACGCATCGCCGAAGCTTGCGGACTTCGTCGCCGGCATCAGAGCGGCAAGCTGCAATTGCGGCCTTTCGCCCGGAACCTTTTGCGGCATTGCCGCGTTAATAGCCTGCTCGACGCTCGTGACCGGCGCCTGGTTGGATGCGACTTGACGATCGCCATCAACATTTTGCTGGTCGAGGGCATCGGCAACGGCCGGAGAAAGCGTATCTTCCTGGTCCACCATGTCGTCCTCAGCTTCGGCATCGGCACTCGCCGCGGCCAGAAGCTTCTCGGCAAGCGCCGGTCGTTCACCCGGCGTCGGAACCTCTGCGAGATTCCCCGTCATCGCAGATGGATTAGCCGAGGCGACTTCCGCGTCTCCTGGAGAGCGGCGCGGTCCGAGTAGGGAAGGAACCGGTACGCTGTAGGCGCTGAGATCCGCGAACTGCTGCTGACCTTGCTCGGTCACAGCGGAAAGGGCTTGCTGCGCTGCATTTCCGGATTGCGGAGCGACGAGGGCGCTGGCCATCTCGCTACCGCCTGGCTGATTGGCGAACGCCGGACGCACCTGCGGAATCGGCGCGTTTACACTTGCGACTTCAGTAGCCTGCGCGGGCGCTTGCTCGCCGGGATTGGCGGCGTTCGGCATGTTAGCCGCTGGCGGCGTCGCCTTCGCGACCGCCACTGCTGCGCTGCTATCATCATCGGAGCTGTCTTCGGCCTCGTCGGCGCCGCCTCCAAACAGGGCTGCAAACAGCGTCTTATGCTTTGGCTGATCGCCGACCGACGAGCCCGAATAGGCGCCGGAGCTTGCCATCTGCACCTGCGTCGAGCTCACGCGACGCTTGTAATCGGCCACCGCCTGCTCGTAGCCCGGCAGCGGACGGCCATCCGATGGGATGTGCATCGTGTTGCCGTTGGGGAAGAGCCGGACCAGTTCTTCGCGGCTCATGCGCGGCCAGGCGCGGACGCCGCCGACGTCCATGTGGACGAAGGGAGAGCCGGATTTCGGATAGAATCCAACGCCGCCGACCTGCATTTTCATGCCGATACCGCGCAAAGTAGCCAGTTTGACGTCGGGAATGAAGAAATCCATCGCCTTGCCAAGCATATGCTGGCTCTTCTCGGCGACGCCGGAATTGCGCGAACGCGACTTCAGCATGGCGTTGGTGGCCGGAGAACGGAAGCCGCAGACGACGTTGATGTAGTCGCGCGAGCCGCTCTGACGGTAGACTTCCCAGATGAGGTCGAAAAGGCGCGGGTCCATGTTCGTCGGCTGGTTCTTACGCCAGTCGCGAAGGAACCGGTTCAGTTGCTGGAGACCCTTCGGGTCGAACCGGCCGTTGCGCTTGTAGGTGATGACGGCTTTTTCGCCGGTATGGACGAAATAGAGTTTGAGACTACGCGTTTCGCCTGCCGCCTCGGAAGGCGAACTGACTAGAACAGGCGACGAAACGGCGAGTGCGAGAAGGGCGGCCATAGCCGTCCTAAACACCTTTCCGCAAAGGCCCGTGGACCTAGTGCGCCAGTTCAAGCGCGAAGGTCTCGTATTCCGATTCAGATCCGGCAACTCAATCCCCGTCAGACAGCCGATGGTCCCTCTTTGACACCGTTGACTGTTAAATGCGGTCACACGATGGCAAAAATGCCACACGCGTTCAACCTTTTCTTTACATAGTGAACAGCCCACTAACAAGTGGTTTATGTTTCGTAACAAAAGATGATTGCCGGAGAGTTAATTAGAAATCCTATGCCGCGTCCTTCAGCGGATTGTCGGGGTCTATGCCGTAATCCTTGAGTTTCCGGTACAATGTGGACCTTCCGATACCCAATTTCCGAGCCACTTGACTCATCTGCCCCCGATAGAATTTAAGGGCGAATCGGATCAGTTCTTCCTCGACATCCGCGAGCTTGCGCACGTCCCCGGCAGGGTTTGTGCTCGCAATTGCGTTGTCGGGCGCCTCCGTGATTCGTGCAACCGCCTCTTCGACGCTGGCCTGATGGGCCGGATAGTCGGTGGCTGAAAAGTCGTTTTGTCGATCGACACGCGTGTTGTCGGCGACCAGCGCCAAATGATCAACGACCTCGTATTCGGGCAGCTGTGCCGCAATCTGCGGGAAATCCGCTTCGGTCAGCTCACCGCCTTCGGCGAGGACCACCGCGCGGAAGATCGCGTTCTCGAGCTGGCGGATATTGCCCGGCCAGTCATAGGCTGTGAGCAAAGCCAATGCACCGGAGCTAACCGACATACGATGGCCGTTCTTCTGCTCGCTCGAGAAGCGCTCGGTGAAGACGCGCACGAGATGCGGAATGTCTTCCTTTCGCTTGCGGAGCGCGGGAATGGTGATCGGGAAGACATTCAGGCGATAGTAGAGGTCCTCGCGGAAGTGGCCGTTCTTGACCTCTTCGATCAGATCCTTGTTGGTCGCCGAAATCAGCCGGACATTGACTTTGTGCGCAGTGCGGGCGCCAACGGTCTCAATTTCCCCCTGCTGGACGGCGCGCAGCAGCTTGACCTGAACCTCGAGCGGCAGGTCGCCGATCTCATCGAGGAAGATGGTGCCGCCATCGGCTTCCATGAACTTGCCGATATGCTTTTCGGTGGCACCGGTGAAGGCGCCCTTTTCGTGGCCGAAGAGAATGCTTTCGACCAGATTGTGCGGAATGGCGCCGCAATTGACCGTGACGAATGGCTTGCCGGAACGGTCGCTGCCGGACTGGATCGCACGGGCGACCAGTTCCTTGCCGACGCCGGACTCGCCTTCAAGCACGACAGGAATGTTCGACTGCGCTGCGCGCTGCGCCAGATCGATGACGCGGAGCATTGCCGGGCTGGCCGAAACGATGTCATCGAAGCCGACGGCGCCGGAGCGCGATCGGCGGCCGGCTCGTGCCTTGACCTCGCGCTGGTCGAGCTTCAGGGCGTTGGAGATCGAATTGGCAATCCGCTCCGGAGAGACCGGCTTGACGACGAAATCGAAGGCGCCGGCGCGCATTGCCTGCACCACGGTCTCGATACCGCCCTGCCCTGTCTGGACAATCACCGGAACATGCGTGCCGAATTCGTGCAGTGCCTCGAGGAATTCGAGGCCCGTCATCTCCGGCATCATCAGGTCGAGAACGATGACATTGTAGAGGCCGCTGCCTCTCTTCACCATCTCCAGCCCGATCCGGCCGTTTTCCGCCTGATGGACGACGTGGCCGTGACGCTCTATCGCGTTCTTGAGCAGTCGACGCTGGATCGGGTCGTCCTCGACGACGAGTATCTGCGCTGCACCCTTGAGCTCATGGTAACCGGTCATTGCTGCCTCACTTCATGCGAAACCTGAGAGGCACTTTGGCAGAAAGGCTTGAACATCCAGTTTTGAGAAACAATTGCATTTTAACGTTTGTGACGAGGCCGAATCCGACCCGAAACGGAGCTTGTGGGCAGGCGAAAGCCCCTTGATGCCAAGCCTTTAGCGGCATAGACAGTCAAGCCTGTCGCAAAAGAGGAAGAGGACCCCGATGATGAAAAACACGCTCTCCGGCACCGCCATTAATTTTTCGGCAAGTTCTGCTGCCTCCGCGACCGACGCCGCTCTGGGCGAACTGCCGACTTGGAAGCTGCAGGATCTCTACCCCTCCGCAACGTCCACGGCCTTTACCGCCGACATGGAGAAGGCCGGCAGACAGGCAATCGCCTTCGAAGAGAAGTGGAAGGGCAAGCTTGCCGATGCCGCGACAAAAAAAGGCGCCGAGGGCATCGGTCAGGCACTGAAGGAGTATGAGGCGCTGGACGACATTATCGGGCGCCTCGGCTCCTTTGCCGGCCTTACTTATTTCTCCGACACATCGAACCCGGTGAACGGCAAGCTCTATGGTGACGCCCAGACAAAGATCACCGAATTCTCCAGCCATCTGTTGTTTTTCGCGCTTGAACTCAATCGCATCGACGACGCCGTCATCAATGCCTGCATGGCAAACGACCCGGATGCCGGCCACTACCGACCCTGGCTCATCGACCTGCGCAAGGACAAGCCCTTTCAGCTGGAAGACAAGCTCGAACAGCTGTTCCTAGAAAAATCGATGACCTCGGCGGCTGCCTTCAACCGCCTGTTCGACGAGACGATGGCGGACCTGCGCTTCGAGGTCGACGGCGAGAAGCTGCCGCTCGAAGTCACGCTGAACATGCTGCAGGAAAAGGATCCTGAGGTTCGCCATAAGGCTGCGATGGCGCTGGCGAAGACCTTCAAGGAAAACCTGCGCATCTTCGCGCTGATCACCAACACGCTCGCCAAGGATAAGGACATCTCGGACCGCTGGCGCGGCTTCGAGGACATTGCTGACAGCAGGCATCTTGCCAACCGTGTCGAGCGCGAGGTGGTCGACGCGCTGGCGGCTGCCGTCAAGGAAGCCTATCCCCGCCTCTCGCACCGATACTACAAGATGAAGGCAAAATGGCTCGGCATGGACCAAATGAACTTCTGGGACCGCAACGCACCGCTGCCGGAAACCTCCAATGCCGTGATTTCCTGGAACCAGGCGAAGGACACGGTGCTGTCGGCCTATGACGACTTTGCGCCGGAGATGGCCGCAATCGCCAAGCGCTTCTTCGACGAGCAGTGGATCGACGCCCCCGTCCGCCCCGGCAAGGCGCCCGGCGCCTTCGCGCACCCGACCGTTCCGTCGGCGCACCCCTATGTGCTCGTCAACTATCTCGGCAAGCCGCGCGACGTGATGACGCTCGCCCACGAGCTTGGCCATGGCGTCCATCAGGTTCTGGCCGGCGCCCAGGGCGCGCTTATGTGCCAGACGCCGCTGACGCTTGCCGAAACCGCATCCGTCTTCGGCGAAATGCTGACTTTCCGCGCCCTTCTCGACAAGACCAAGGACAAGCGTGAGCGCAAGGCGATGCTTGCCCAGAAGGTCGAGGACATGATCAATACGGTCGTGCGCCAAATCGCCTTCTACGAGTTCGAGCGCAAAGTCCACACCGCCCGCAAGGCCGGCGAACTGACATCGGATGATATCGGAGACCTCTGGCTCTCAGTGCAGTCCGAAAGCCTCGGGCCGGCGATCAAGATCTCGGAAGGCTACGAGACCTACTGGGCTTATATCCCGCACTTCATCCACTCGCCCTTCTACGTCTACGCCTACGCCTTCGGCGATTGCCTGGTGAACTCGCTCTATGCCGTCTACCAGAAGGCCGACAAGGGCTTTCAGGAGAAGTATTTCGAGCTTCTGAAGGCGGGCGGCACCAAGCATCATTCGGAGCTTTTGAAGCCATTCGGCCTCGACGCCACCGATCCGTCGTTCTGGAGCAAGGGGTTGTCGATGATCGAAGGGCTGATCGACGAATTGGAAGCGCTTGATAAGAGCGCATAAGCTCTCGATCCAAAGGCAGGCATGACCAAGGCTGAACGCTACGTTCTGTTCCGGGATGACACGACCGGGCAAGTGATGCTCTTTTCCGATCCGTCGGAGATCATCATTGCCCGGACGCGCGCCGAGTTCCTTGCGGGCCTTGCCCGTATGGAAGAGGCAAAAGCGGCTGGCAAATGGCTGGCGGGCTACATGGCTTATGAAGCCGGCTACCTCTTCGAGGAAAAGCTCGCCGCTTTCCTGCCTGAAGGCCGGGAGACCCCGCTGCTCGCCTTCGGCGTCTTCGATACTCCCGAAGCCGGTACCCATCCTCTCGCGCAGCAGACACACCGCAGCGAAAACGACGAATTCCTGAGCGAGCCCAAGGCCGGTTGGGACTTTGCTCGATATAAAGAGCGATTCGATCGCCTGCATTGGCACCTACGTCAGGGCGATTGCTACCAGGCAAACCTCACCATGCCGATCACCGCCCGCTGGTCCGGCGATCCGCGCGCCGCCTTCTGGTCGCTGATTTCGAGGCAGCCTGTGAAATACGGCGCGCTGGTCGATCTCGGCGGCCCCATCCTGCTTTCACGCTCGCCCGAGCTCTTCTTCCGCACCGACGAAGAGGGCTGGATCGAAACACATCCGATGAAGGGAACGGCAAAACGCGGGGCCGATGATACCGAGGACGCGGCAATCGTCGCCGCGATGCGCGACGACATAAAGACGCAAGCCGAAAACCGCATGATCGTCGATCTGCTGCGCAACGACATCTCGCGCATCACGGAGGTCGGCACCCTGGATGTCCCGAAACTCTTCGACATCGAGACCTATCCGACCGTCCACCAGATGGTCAGCCACGTGCAGGCGAAACTCCTTCCGAATCTGACCATTCGCGATATCTTCGCTGCCCTCTTTCCCTGCGGATCGATCACCGGCGCCCCAAAACTCAGTGCCATGCAGATCCTGCACGCGCTGGAAGACACACCGCGCGACGCCTATTGCGGCGCGATCGGCTTGATTGCGCCCGGCGGCGGCATGCGCTTCTCTGTGGCGATCCGCACCATTAGCCTCTTTTCCGATGGCAAGGCGGTCTTCAACGTCGGCGGCGGCATCGTCTTTGATTCCACCGCCGAAGCCGAATACGAGGAGTGCCTGCTGAAAGCGCGGTTTGCGATCGGCGATCAGGAGATCGCGCGATGAACGACTTCTCGCTGCTCGAAACACTGCGATGGGAACCCGAAGCCGGTTTCGTCAGGCTGCGCCTGCACCTGGCGCGCCTCTCCCGCTCCGCGCGCCGCATCGGCTTTCCAGACCCCACGGATGCTGCCGCGAAACTGAAAGAAGCGGTTAGCAGCGCCACAACGGCACGGCGAACGCGTCTGACGCTCGACCGGCTGGGGCAGATCGAGGTCACCACGGCTCCCTTCGCGCCGATACCAGAAGGCACCACATGGAAGGTCCGGATTGCCGAAACCCGTCTCGATTCCGCCGACAAATTGCTGCGGATGAAAACGACGCGCCGTGGTGTCTACGAGACCGCACGCGCCGAATATCCGTCGTCCGAAGTTGACGAAGTTCTGCTTCTGAACGAGCGCGGCGAGGTCTGCGAAGGCACCATCACCTCAGTCTTTCTCGACGACGGATCAGGCGTGTTGCGCACGCCGCCAATCTCCTGCGGCCTGCTCGCCGGCGTCTTGCGCACCGAGTTGATCTGCCAGCGCAAGGCGCGGGTTGGACGCATCTCTGTCCACGATCTGACAGCCGGAACACTCTATATGGGTAATTCGTTGCGCGGACTGATACCGGCCCGCCTCCTCAGCTAGGCCACGATCTTCAACCGATCGCGGCCGCTTTGCTTGGCGTGATACAGGGCTTCGTCGGCGCGGGCATAGACCTCGCGCGCCGTCTCTCCTGGCCGCAACTCCGCCAACCCTGCAGAGCAGGTGTAAGAGAAGGCCGGTGCGGTGGGTATCGGACGCGCGCCGCGCACCATTCCGATGAGGCGTTCTATGATCAGTTCGGCCTGCGCCAGGGTCGTATCCGGCAGGATCAACATGAATTCCTCGCCGCCGATCCGCCCGAAGCTGTCACGTCGGCGGATAACCGGCTGCACGCGGCGTGAGAAATCAATCAGCACATCGTCGCCGAACTGGTGGCCATAGATGTCATTGATGCGCTTGAAGAAATCAAGGTCGATGATGCAGATGCAGCCCACAGTGCCGGGATTGGCAGAGGCCTGCCCCGCGATCAGGCTCTCCAGCGCCGCCATCATGAAGCGACGGTTGGAAATACTGGTCAACTCATCCGTCTGCGAGGCCCGCAGCGCAAAGTCGCGGTCCTGCCGTACGTCTCGCCCGCTTTGCTTCAGAGAGGTGATGTCGCTGGCAACACAAAGCATCCAGCCGTCTTTCTGCACGGTCTCGGTCATCCAGAACCAGCGACCGTCGACGACGTCGGTTTCGAACGCCCTGAACGGCAGCTTGCCCCGGCGCGATTGCGCGGAAACGAGCCAAGTCTCGAAATCAGCAGTGCGAATGATCGTCCCCTTGCCCGCCTTCGTATTGCGCCGCATGAGTTCCGACCACAAGGGAGTCTCGTCCGGTTCAATGGCGAAAGTCGAACGAAAGGCAGCATTTGCATAGCGCAACCGGTCTTCCTGATCGTAAACTGCGATCAGGACCGCGCTTTCTTCCTGCAATTCGGCAAACCGCTCAGATATCTGGTTCATCCAATTGTTCCGGGGCACGCTGCAAACAATGGTTCGCACTTTGGCGCAGAGCTCAAAAAAGAAGATGGATGGCTCGGCGCCGATTGAATATTCACATGCATCGGAACACAACACCCCGAAAGGAAATTCTGCGATGTTCATCCTCGCCCTGACCTATGTGAAGCCGAGCGAGGAAGCCGACAGGCATATGGAGCCGCATATGGCCTGGGTCAAGGAAGGCTATGCAAAAGGCTGGTTCATCGCCTCCGGCCGCAAGGTGCCGCGAACTGGCGGCGTGGTGCTCGCGGTCGGTCAGCATGCCGAAATCGAGGCCTACGTCGCAAAAGATCCCTTCACGGTGCATGGCATCGCCGAATACGAGATCACCGAGGTCGCCATCACCACGACTATCGAGGGATTGGATATTTTAAAGGGCTGATTCACAACCGGCGCACCGCCAATTCACTGTGCTCTACTTGGAGCACGGGCCGCCCCAAACTTAGGTGTACCTCGACCGCCAAAACGCTTCACTAGAGTCCGCATGGTCCGTTGCCCATATGTCTCTCACGAAAGACAGGAGCGCATTATGTCACAGGCTGAAGCAAAACGCGGTACGATGGGTCAGCAGAAGTCAGGTATGACCCAGAACAACACCTCACAGCCCGGCAGATTGCGGCCCGAAGAGTTGGTCCCGTCGCGCTACGCGGTCCGGGTCGGTGAGATTGACGTGCTGGTGGTCAGCGATGGGGTACTGCCGCTTCCAACCGCGATGTTGGGACATAACGCCGACCCGACCGCCCGGGCGGCCTGGCTTAAGGACATGTTCCTGCCGCCGGACGCTTTCGACTGGGCGCTGAACGTGGTCGTGGTGCGCAGCGGCGGGCAGACCATACTCATCGACGCTGGGCTGGGGTTTGACCCGAACTTGAACTTGCCGCGGGCAGGGCAGTTGGCCAAGCGACTGGAGGCGGCCGGCATCGATCTTGGATTCGTCACCGACGTCGTGCTGACCCACATGCACATGGACCACGTTGGCGGATTGCTGGTCGACGGAGTGAAAGAGCGGCTGCGGCCGGACCTGCGGATTCACGTGGCGGCCGCCGAGGTCAAATTCTGGGAGTCGCCCGATTTCTCCCGCGTCTCGATGCCGCCGGGGTTCCCGGACGCGCTTCGGGCGGCCGCCAAACGGTTCACGGAAGAATACCGCAGCCATCTGCGGCTGTTCGATGAAGAGCAAGCGGTGGCGCCGGGCGTGGTCGCCACACGTACCGGCGGTCACACCCCTGGGCACAGCGTGGTCCGCGTGGCGTCCGGCAACGACCGGCTGATGTTTGCCGGCGACGCCGTGTTCGCGGTCGGTTCGAACACCCCGACTGGTATAACGGTTTCGAACACGATCCAGAAGAAGCGGCCCGCGTCCGGGTCCGACTTTTGCGGGAGCTGGCGGAGACCGGCGCACAGCTCGTTGCCACGCACCTGCCGTTCCCGTCCGTCGGCCACGTTGCAGTCGAGGGCGACGATTTTCGTTGGGTGCCGGTCTTCTGGGACTACTGAGGGCTTGTCGGGTCAGGGCATGAGCCAAATCTGGCCCCATCCGGACAGTCTGTGGCGGACGGTCTTCCATCGGGGGACACTGGCGGCATAGAGTGCGATCATGACGCCTCTGACCTATACACCCTATGGCGGCTCCGCCCGGCCTTTCACCATCGGTTTGATGCCGCTCGATCCTAGCCGCTGGATCGAGCCGGATGACGATTGGGCCCGCTATGTCGGCGAGAAACGACGCCTGATCGAGACACATCGCGACGAGATCTTCGTTGCCGAGGCGGATACCGCGGAGGCACAGCAGGAGGTCTTCGATTTCCTGCTGGCTTATCTTGCGGAATATCATCCGAAGCTTGCCGACAGCGTTGCCCATGCAACCGAGCGGGATGCACCGCCCCTGCTGCGTGCCGGCCTGCTGGTGCAGGACGATCTCGTCATCATGCGACGCAGGGAAGACGGCTGGCATCTTGTCGCCGGCTTTGTCGCCTTCCCGTCCTCATGGTCGCTGCAGGAGAAGTTCGGTCGCCCGATGCAGGCGATTCACGCCGACGTGCCCGGTTTCGGCGAAGGTACGCGTAACGCGGCACTCATCACCCGCATCTTCGATAACCTGCAGGTTTCGCAACCTGTGGAACGGCTGAACTGGTCCGTGAACGTCACGGATGAACTATTTTTGCCACTTTCCAAACACCGCCGCCCGCCGTCGGCCGACCCGTTCACGCTCGCCGAGCGCTTTGCTCGCGTCGAGCGCCAGACGTTGCACAAACTGCCGAAGTCGGGCGATATTCTGTTCACCATCCGCGTCTATGTCGATCCGATAGCCGCGATCGCCGACCACCCGAATGCCGCCAAACTTGCCGGAAGCTTCGCCGCGCAGCTGGATAGTCTCGATGAGCAGCAGGCGGCCTATAAAGGTCTGATACTGCAGAAGGCCGAACTCGTCGCGAAGCTTCGAGCGCTCGCGGACACCCTCTCTCCCGCCTGAGTTTTATGCTCTCGCTCTTTATTGTGACGCCGTTTTGTGGTTAGAGCCGATAATCTCGCATTCTCTGCGCAATTTCCAGATGAATTCCTAAAGGCCTATCGCCTTCGCCGCCTTCCACAGGAGAAAAGAAAGAATGACGGAACAAACCCACCCGGTATATGCCGAAATTACTGGCCCGATCGTGATGATCGGCTTTGGCTCCATCGGCCGCGGTACCCTGCCGCTGATCGAGCGCCACTTCAAATTCGACAAGAGCCGGATGGTAGTCATCGACCCGCGCGACGACGCAGATCACACCGAAATCATGGCAAAGCATGGCGTGAAGCACATCAAGGCTCATGTCACGAAGGAAAACTACAAGGAACTGCTGAAGCCGCTTCTGACCGAAGGCAGTGGCCAGGGTTTTTGCGTCAATCTCTCCGTCGACACCGGTTCGGTCGACCTGATGAAGCTCTGCCGCAAGCTCGGCGCTCTCTACATCGATACCGTCATCGAGCCCTGGCTCGGTTTCTACTTCGACAAGAGCATGAAGAATGCCGACCGCACCAACTACGCACTGCGTGAAACTCTTCGCAAGGAAAAGGCGAAGAACCCGGGCGGTCCGACTGCTGTCTCCACCTGCGGCGCAAACCCGGGTATGGTTTCGTGGTTCGTCAAGAAGGCGCTCGTCAACCTCGCCAACGATATCGGTGTGAAGTTCGAAGAGCCGGATCAGCACGACCGCGAAGGCTGGGCGAAGCTGATGAAGAAGGTCGGCGTCAAGGGCATCCACATCGCCGAGCGCGACACGCAGCGTACCAAGCATCCGAAGCCGCTTAACGTCTTCTGGAACACCTGGTCGGTTGAAGGCTTCATCTCCGAAGGCTTGCAGCCGGCCGAACTCGGCTGGGGCACCCACGAAAACTGGATGCCGAAGAACGGCAAGAAGCACAAGAAGGGTTGCAAGGCTGGTATCTACCTCGAGCAGCCGGGCGCCAACACTCGCGTCCGCACGTGGTGCCCGACCCCCGGTCCGCAGTACGGCTTCCTCGTAACGCACAACGAGGCGATCTCGATCGCCGACTTCTTCACCGTTCGCGACAAGGACGGCGAAGTCACCTTCCGTCCGACCTGCCACTACGCCTACCATCCGGCGAACGACGCGGTTCTCTCGATGCATGAGATGTTCGGCAACGGCGGCAACCCGCAGCCGGTTCACCACGTTCTCGACGAGGACGAGTTGGAGGACGGCATCGACGAACTCGGCGTCCTGCTCTACGGCCATGAGAAGAACGCTTACTGGTACGGTTCCCGCCTGTCGCTGGAGGAAACGCGCCGCATCGCGCCTTACCAGAACGCGACGGGCATGCAGGTCACCTCCGCCGTTCTCGCCGGCATGGTCTGGGCCCTTGAAAATCCGACGGCCGGTATCGTCGAAGCCGACGAAATCGACTACAAGCGCTGCCTCGAGGTGCAGAGCCGGTACCTCGGCCCGGTCGAAGGCCACTACACCGAGTGGACGCCGCTGGAAGGTCGCCCGGGGCTCTTCCCGGAAGAGATCGACACCAAGGATCCGTGGCAGTTCAAGAACATCCTCGTTTGCTGATGCCAGCCCGAACCGCATTTGAAGATGCCCGCCTTGCGGCGGGCATTTTTGTAACGCCTGCTGTATAAATGCCGTCATGAGACCTTGAAGTCTTGCCTTAACTACCGGCTCGCGCCATGTGTTTCACAACCACACGGATAGTTCTCGTTCCGAAGCCCCGGGAGAAACTCATGAGAATCAGACCCCTCCTTGTCCTCATCGGCGCGTCCGCGGCGTTGAGCGCCTGCACCACGTCGTCGCCGCGCCCGGTACCGGTCGCTGCAACCCCGGCTCAGACAGGCGTTGAGGGTTCATGGTCGGATCCGAACGGCATCATCTCCACATTCCAGGCCGGAACCTTCACCACGCGCACGACCGACAGCAACCAGCTTCTCGCGTCGGGCACTTATGTGAACACCTCCCCGTCGCTGGTCGAGATCAACATGACCTCGCTGGTGCGCAAGACGCAATCCAAGGTCAACTGCGCGCTGGTGACCCAGAGCCAGCTCAATTGCACCTCCGACGCCGGTTCCCAATTCACGCTCACGCGCCGCATGTAGAGCTGTAAGGTTCGATTTGCGTTGGACTAAATGGTTCTGGTCTGCCAAAAGGCCCCGAGGACGCGACCGCCGTTATTTATAGAACGGGGTCGGGCGACCGATTGACGTCACGTTGCTGCCGCGAGATCACGCTGGCCGTCCTCAAATTCTCAACAAGCCGGTTTCAGAGGATGACTGCGTTCGCAGCCTGAGCGGATTTTCGTCGTTCGAAAAAAGAAAGCAGCTCTAGGGTTTGTTGAAAGCAGCCTCTCGCGAGGTTTTTCGTTTACCGCCCTTGGAATGCGCCGCTTCTGTCACAGCTTTTTCTCTTGCCGCCGCTAAATGCTTGGTGGGAACATTGATCACCTAGGGACGGCGGAGCGCAGGGGATATGGCTTCGCCGAAAAATCAGGAGAGCAGGATGACGAATTTTCAGTTCGGTCTGTTGACCGCGTCGATGCTGGCGCTGTCAAGCAGCGCCGCTTTTGCCGATTACGAACTCAATATCCTTCACATCAACGATTTACATTCGCGCATCGAGTCGATCAACAAGTTCGATTCCACCTGCTCGGCCGAGGAAGAAGGCAAGAAGGAATGCTTCGGCGGCGCCGCCCGCCTGAAGACCGCGATCGACCAGCGTCGCGCCGCTCTGAACGGCAAGAACACGCTGCTGCTGAATGCCGGCGACAATTTCCAGGGATCGCTCTTCTACACGACCTACAAGGGCGCGGTCGAAGCCGAAATGCTGAATGACATGAAGTTCGACGTCATGACCGTCGGCAACCACGAGTTCGACGACAGCGAGGATGGCCTGGCGACCTTCCTCGACAAGGTGCAATTCCCAGTCATTTCGGCCAATGTCCTGGCCGGTGACGGCTCCAAGCTCGGCGATCGCATCAAGCCTTCGCTGGTGCTTGAGGTCGGCGGCCAGAAGATTGGCATCGTCGGCGCCGTGACCAACGATACCGAAGAACTGTCCTCGCCCGGCCCGAAGGTGATGATCGCCGACGACGTGCAGTCCATCACCGCGGCCGTCGAAGACTTGAAGAAGCAAGGCATCAACAAGATCATCGCGCTGACCCATGTCGGCTATCCGCGCGACCTCGCAGCCATCGCCAAGATCCCCGATGTCGACGTCGTCGTCGGCGGCCATTCGCACAGCCTGCTGTCCAACACCGACCCGAAGGCGGAAGGCCCTTACCCGACGATGGTCGACAATCCCGGCGGCTACAAGGTGCCGGTGGTTCAGGCGGCATCGTACAGCAGGTATCTCGGCGACCTCGTCGTCACCTTCGATGACAACGGCGTCGTCAAGGACGCCAAGGGCGACCCGATCCTGATCGATTTCTCCTTCACGCCGGATCCGAGCCTCACCGCGCGTATCGCCGAACTCGCCAAGCCGATCGAAGAACTGCGCAAGAAGGTCATCGGTTCCAGCGAAGCCCCGATCCAAGGCGACCGCACTGTCTGCCGCGTCGAGGAATGCTCAATGGGCAACCTCGTCGCCGACGCCATGCTCGACCGCGGCAAGAGCCAGGGCATGAGCGTCGCCATCCAGAATGGCGGCGGTCTCCGCGCCTCGATCGATGCCGGCGACGTCACTCAGGGCGAAGTCATCACCGTGCTGCCGTTCCAGAACACGCTGGCGACCTTCCAGCTGACGGGTGCCGATATCCGCAAGGCTCTCGAAAATGGCCTGAGCCAGATTGAACAGGGCGCCGGCCGTTTCCCTCAGGTATCGGGCTTGAAATACACCTTCGATAAGACCAAACCTGCCGGCAGCCGCCTCGTTTCCGTCGAAGCGAAGGAAGGCGACGCCTTCGTGGCGCTCGACGATGCTAAGACCTACGGCGTCGTCACCAACAACTTCATGCGTGCAGGTGGCGATGGCTACTCGATCTTCGAGACGGCGGGCAAGAATGCCTACGACTTCGGACCGGACCTCGCCGACGTGACTGCCGAATATCTTGCAGCGCATTCGCCCTACAAGCCTTATACGGACGGTCGCGTGACCGAAGTCGCAGCCTCCGGTACCCAGGCAGCTGCCGCGACGGCACCCGCACAGGCCGCGCCCGCCTCCCCGGCAGCACCGGCAGCTTCTACGGCACCCACCGCGGCAGCTCCCGCAGCGCTCGCCCCGAATACGCCGACCAACCACGTCATCGCCGCCGGCGATACGCTTTGGGATCTCTCCAAGCAGTTCTATGGCGAGGGCGCGCTCTGGAAGAAGATTTCCGACGCCAACGGCACGCCGGAGCCACGCCACCTGACGATCGGTAAGGAACTGCAGATTCCGTCGAAGTAAGACGATTTGTCTCGATTCTGAAAGCCGGTCCGGGGTTCCGCGGACCAGCTTTTGTTTCTATAGGGTGAACCACCGAAGTCCGGCTGCGTGTGAGCCGGTCAGACAAGACACCAAGGGTTTAAATGACGACCATTGAAACTGCGCACCGCCCGGCGGACCACCCGCCCGTCAAATCAGGCAAGGTCGGCGTCCTGCTCGTTAATCTGGGCACGCCCGATGGCACCGATTACACGTCCATGCGCCGTTACCTGAAGGAATTCCTGACCGACAAGCGCGTCATCGAGTGGTCACCCTGGAAGTGGTACCCGATCCTCTTCGGCATCGTCCTCAACACGCGCCCGCAAAAGGTGGGCAAGGCCTATGAGACGATCTGGAACAAGGACAGGAACGAGAGCTACCTGCGCACCTACACGCGCAACCAGTCCGATCTCATGGCCGAACGCTTGAAGGACCTGCCAAACGTGAAGGTGGATTGGGCAATGCGCTATGGCACGCCCTCGATTCCATCGCGCATCGAGGCGCTGAAGGACGAGGGTTGCGATCGCATCGTTCTTTTCCCGCTTTATCCGCAATACGCCGCCGCAACGACGGCAACCGTCAACGACAAGGCCTTCCAGCAGCTACTCAAGATGCGCTGGCAGCCGGCGCTGCGGACCGTCCCTGACTATCACGACGACGAGACCTACATCGAAGCGCTTGCCAATTCGGTGAAGAACCATTTGGCGACGCTCGACTGGCAGCCGGACATGGTACTCGCCTCCTTCCACGGCATTCCTATGTCCTATTTCAAGCTTGGCGATCCCTATTATTGCCAGTGCCAGAAGACCGGCCGCCTGCTGCGCGAACGGCTGGGACTGCCGGAAGACAAGTTCATGGTGACCTTCCAATCCCGTTTCGGGCCGGAAGAGTGGCTGCAGCCCTATACCGACAAGACGGTGGAGAAGCTGGCCCAAGACGGCGTCAAGAAGATCGCCGTTCTGAACCCCGGTTTCGTGTCCGACTGTCTGGAGACACTGGAAGAAATCGCCGAGCAGGCCGCTCATTCCTTCCATGAGAATGGCGGCGAGAAGTTCGCTCAC
The DNA here is from genome assembly GCF_000510625.1 of Rhizobium sp. IBUN. Classification (NCBI taxonomy): domain Bacteria; kingdom Pseudomonadati; phylum Pseudomonadota; class Alphaproteobacteria; order Hyphomicrobiales; family Rhizobiaceae; genus Rhizobium; species Rhizobium sp. IBUN. The sequence continues at coordinate 192,966 of NZ_AZNV01000001.1, read as the reverse complement.
ATCCCCTGCCTCAACGACAGCGAGGATGGCATGCGGGTGCTCGAAAAGGTCGTTCGCCGCGAACTGCTCGGCTGGGCCTGATCAGACGCCGCGCTTGTTGCCCCAGAGCAGAACATGCAACTGGGGCAGCACACGGGCCTCGAACCACCGGTCCTCGGTCACCTTGTCGACCAGCCACAGCATCCTGTCCATGATACCGTCGATATCGACGCGCGCATCGTCGTCGTCAGGCGGCGGAGGCGTGTGGTTCCCCGGTTGCAGATAGACTGGCAGATCTTGATAACGCGCCGCCGCCTCGCGGGCATAGGCATAGTCGCGGTCGTCGAAGACGACGATCTTCAGCGCGATATCGGGCCCGCAGGCCGCCATCTTGAGACAGACCTCGAACGCATCCCAATCCGTCGCCATGCCGCTCGAGGGCGGCTTCGGGCTCAGCACCAGCACATCAAGATCGGCAAACCACTCCTTGGCGACGCTCCCCTGCGTTTCCAGCGCGAATCTGTAGCCTTGCTCATGCCCATGCGCGATCAGACCGCCAAGCGGCTGGATCGCCGGGTTGCCACCCGAAAGCGAGACCATCAGAGGCTTGCCGCCGGAGAGCCGCGTCACCTCCGCCCATATGCCATCGACGGTCATCGGCAGCCATTGATCGCGATACTCGCTATCCACAGCATGCAGGCTGTCGCACCAAGAACAGCGATAATCGCAGCCGCCGGTGCGAACGAAGACGGTCGGCAGGCCGATCAGGACGCCTTCCCCCTGGATCGTCGGCCCGAAGATCTCGCTGACGCGGATCTGGGCCTCGCGAGCCCCGCTCATGGTCGGTATTCCGCCCAGGTCTTCGGTGTCTCGCTGACGCGCACGGCGGAAGTCTCCGGCAGTCGCTCCTTGCACCAGTCGTAGAAGTGCTTGGCGAGATATTCCGAGGTCACGCGATCATGGCCGAACACCTCATTCAGATGCCGATGGTCGAAGCGCTCGTCGATGTAGCACTTCAGCGGCGAAAGCTCTTGATAGTCTCGAACGAAGCCGTTCTCGTCGAGTTCGGCGGCGGCCAGTTCCACTACGACGATATAGTTGTGACCGTGCAGGCGAGCACACTGGTGATCGGCGGGCAGATGCGTCAGCTGATGCGACGCGGAAAAGTGAAACTCCTTGGTGATGCGAAACATCACTTCACCTCCCTGGCCGAATAGCCTGCTGTGGCCGCCACCCAGAAATCCGGATCCTCGTATTCCGTGGGGTCGGCAACGCCGGCCAGATGAAAGGCCTCGCGCCGCTCGACGCAGGTGCCGCACCGTCCGCAATGGCGCGTACCGCCCTTGTAGCAGGACCATGTCTCGGCAAATGGCGTCCCGTATTTCGCACCATCGGTAACGATATCGGCTTTCGAGACGTTGACGTAGGGAGCCAGCAGCGAAACACTGGCATAGCCATCCAGCGCCTGGTTCTGCATCTCCTGGAAAGCATCGATGAAGCCCGGGCGGCAATCGGGATAGATGAAGTGGTCGCCGCCATGCACGGCAACGGCGACCGCGTCGGCTTTCTGGGCCGCTGCGAGACCGAACGCGATTGCAAGCATGATTGCGTTGCGGTTCGGCACCACGGTCGCCTTCATCGTCTCCTCGGCATAGTGGCCGTCGGGCACGTCGACGTCGTCGGTCAAGGCCGAACCCGTCAGGTGCCGGCCGATGGTGCGGATGTCGATGATCTGGTGCGGTACGCCGAGCCGCTTGGCGCAGGCTGTGGCAAAGTCCAGTTCCTTGCGGTGGCGCTGTCCGTAATCGAAGGAAAGCAGGCTGATAAGCTGATGCTCCGCCGCCACGCGATGGGCGAGCGAAATGGAGTCCAATCCGCCGGAGCAGATGACGATCGTCTTCATGATGAGGATCCCTTGTTTTGACCGGGTGGGCTGCGACCGGTATTTCCTGCGCGCCTTCTAATGCAAAGCGCTCCCGTTGTGAATAGTCGACTGACATCCCATATCGAATCCATAAACCGGATAGCTCCGCCAGCCGAAGATGCTGGCGTTTCAGGCCGGCTCGTCTAAGGTTGCATCAGTCGATTCTATCGCGGGGGAGTTTCATGGTTCTGAGTGGCTTCGATATCGTCGTCATAGCACTGGTGATCTTCGTCATCCTCGTGCTGTTTGCAGGCATCAAGATCGTGCCGCAGGGCTACCGCTACACCCTCGAGCGTTTCGGCCGCTATACGCGCACGCTGGAGCCCGGCCTCAACCTCATCACCCCCTTCATCGAGCGTATCGGCGCCCGCATGAACGTCATGGAACAGGTCCTGAACGTGCCGACCCAGGAGGTTATCACCAAGGATAACGCCTCCATCTCGACCGACGCCGTCGCTTTCTACCAGGTCCTCAACGCCGCCGAGGCAGCCTATCAGGTCGCGAACCTCGAGAATGCCGTCTTGAACCTGACGATGACCAACATCCGTACCGTCATGGGGTCGATGGATCTCGACGAATTGCTCTCGAACCGTGATGCCATCAACGACCGGCTGCTGCACGTCGTCGACGATGCCGTCCGGCCTTGGGGCATCAAGGTGACGCGCATCGAGATCAAGGACATCCAGCCACCACGCGACCTGGTGGACGCCATGGCGCGGCAGATGAAGGCCGAACGCGAGAAGCGCGCGCAGGTGCTGGAGGCCGAAGGCTCCCGTAACGCTCAGATCCTGCGTGCCGAGGGCTCCAAGCAATCGGCAATCCTGCAGGCCGAGGGTCAGCGCGAAGCCGCCTTCCGCAACGCCGAGGCTCGAGAACGCCTCGCCGAAGCAGAAGCCAAGGCAACCAAGATGGTGTCCGAGGCGATTGCATCGGGCAACATTCAGGCCGTCAACTATTTCGTAGCCCAGAAATATACCGAAGCTCTCACCGCGATCGGTACCGCCGGTAGTTCGAAGGTCGTGCTGATGCCGGTCGAGGCATCGTCCATCATCGGCTCGCTTGGCGNCGGTCCAGCACCGTGGGGATGCCAAGCTCGCGCTCGCCGCCCCCTGGCTTCGGGATCATCACCCGACGCACCGGCTGTGGCCGGTACGTCCCCTCCCGCAGGCTGTCGCGGATGGCAGGCCAAGAGATGCGCAGCGACGCAGCCGTCTGGTCGATATCCAGACCGTCCACGCCCGCCGCGCCTTTGTTGGCCCGCACCTGCTTCCACGCCCGCAGAAGGTTCTCTCGCCGCAGGGCCACCTCAAGCAGCCCTGCGCCCGTGTCGTTCCCGATCCGCGGCGGGGGCTCGGCTTCGTCGAGACCAGAGCCCGGACGGGCTTCACCCGCTTGCCTCTCCGATCTCCCGGGCTGTCCCGGCATCTGACGCATGGCCTTGCTCATCCTTGGAGGAACTTCACTCTCTCTCGTTCGGCCCTTCGTTCGCGCCTGTGCGCTCCCTACTACGGCCTCGGCTGACTTCTCGCTCCGGCTCGACACCGTCGCCCTTTCAGGCGCAAGACGAGATCTCCCCAGGTAAGAACGCACTCCTTCACTGCACGACCGCCGGATTTACGCCACCGCCCCTTGGTCACAAGAGCTTCGCGGTCGTTTCCCCGCTCGCCCTGGTTGGCACCGCCTCATATCCAGTTCTTGTTCATCGGCCCGCAGTTTCGATCCACGCTTCCTCCCCTCGGTCGGTCGCCCTTCCGCAGTTGCGCTTCTCTTCGTTCGCCGTGACCAGCTTACGGTGGGACTTCCACCCACAAGAATGCGCCCATGCTGGGCGCACAAACAGAAGCCGGACGGTACCTGCCGCCCGGCTTTTTTCTTGCCCGCGGGGAGTTCGCGCATAGCTTAAGGGAAACGGTATTGCCGGAGGCGATATGAAGGTCGTGCGAATCGTAGCGAACATCGAAACAGCCGATCCGGCCGCTGCCAAGGTCTTCTATAAGGATATCCTTGGCCTCGACGTACTGATGGATCACGACTGGATCTCCACCTATGGCTCAAACCAATCAATGCGGGTCCAGGTGGGCTTTGCGAGCGAGGGCGGCTCAGACACACCGGTTCCAGGCCTCTCGATCGAGGTCGACGATGTTGACGAGGCCTTCGCAGCCATGAGTGCATCAGCCTTCGAAATCATCTATGGGCCGGCCAATGAGCCCTGGGGCGTTCGGCGCTTCTACGTGCGCGACCCCTTTGGAACAATCGTGAATATTCTTTCTCATAGACCGTGAAGCCGGCAACGCCCGACTCCTCGGGCGGGACGCGCTGCGCCATCCAGCGGCAATTCGCGCGAAGGTGTTAGACTAAAGTCATAATCCCAAAGCCGCTCTCTGTATGGATGAGCTTTTCTGTCACACTCTTGTCAGGCGAACCGCGACCCGAGGGTATGCTTTGAGGAGAGCATGGTGGTCGCGCGCCGCGTTTCACATCATTCTGTGGAGGACAGAAAATGGCAAATATCGCAAGCGTCGACGGCCCCAAGGCCGGTCCGATGACGGGCGAGGAGAAGAAGGTTATCTTCGCTTCATCGCTCGGCACCGTTTTCGAATGGTACGACTTCTACCTTTACGGTTCGCTCGCAACCTATATCGGCGCGACCTATTTTACCCAGTATCCGGAAGCAACGCGAAACATCTTCACGCTTTTGGCCTTCGCTGCCGGCTTCCTCGTGCGTCCGTTCGGCGCACTGGTCTTCGGGCGTCTCGGCGATCTCGTCGGACGCAAATACACGTTCCTGGTGACGATCCTTATCATGGGCCTCTCCACCTTCCTCGTCGGCATCCTGCCGGGTGCGGCGACGATTGGTATCGCAGCACCGATCATCCTGATCGGACTTCGCCTCTTGCAGGGTCTTGCGCTCGGCGGTGAATATGGCGGTGCGGCGACTTACGTGGCCGAACATGCCCCGCATGGACGCCGCGGATACTTCACGTCGTGGATCCAAACCACGGCTACGCTCGGCCTCTTCCTGTCACTTCTCGTCATCGTCGGCGTCCAGTTCCTGATGGGCAAGGAAGCCTTTGCGGCATGGGGCTGGCGCATTCCGTTCCTCGTCTCCGTCGTGCTCCTCGGGATTTCCGTCTGGATTCGACTGAAGATGAACGAATCTCCGGCATTCCAGCGCATGAAGGCCGAAGGCAAGGGATCCAAGGCACCGCTGACGGAAGCTTTCGGTCAGTGGAAGAACGCCAAGATCGCCCTGATCGCGCTTCTCGGCGCAACGATGGGTCAGGCGGTCGTCTGGTACGGCGGCCAATTCTATGCGTTGTTCTTCCTGCAGAACGTGCTCAAGGTTGATCTGCAGTCGGCAAACATCATGGTCGCCATTGCGCTCTTCCTGGGCACGCCCTTCTTCGTCATCTTCGGCGCCCTGTCCGACAGGATCGGCCGCAAGCCGATCCTGATGGCCGGCCTCTTGATCGCCGCCGTTACCTACACCCCGCTGTTCAAGGCCATGACCTGGACTGCCAATCCGGCGCTTGCGGAAGCCCAGGCTTCTATCCGTGCAACCGTGACGGCCGATCCGGCGGATTGCAAATTCCAGTTCAACCCAACTGGAACGTCGAAGTTCACCAACTCTTGCGATGTGGCCACTGCCTTCCTGACCAAGAACTCGGTGCCTTATGATGTCGTGCCCGGCCCGGCAGGCCAGCCTGCCACGATCAAGATCGGTGACGAAACCATCCCCAGCTTCGACGTCGTCGCCGCCGGCGACAAGGCAAAGGCAATGACGGGCGCGTTCGAAAAGGGCGTCAACATCGCCCTTCATGATGCCGGATACCCGCTGAACCGCGGCGCCATCAAGGTGCCGGATGCGAAGCTGGACGCCTTCATCGCGGCCAACCCTGAGCTTGCCCTCAACGCTGACGCAGTACGCGCCGGTGAAAAACAGACCGTACCGGTCGACAAGCTGGTTGCCGACAAGCTGCTGACGGCCGATGAAGCAAAGGGCGCCACCGACATGGCGGTCTATAACATTGCCAAGGGTGGCAGCTTCTCCATGGTAGCCGACCCTGCCCGTGTCAACTGGATCGGCACGATCGCCATTCTGTTCGTGCTCGTTCTCTATGTGACGATGGTCTATGGCCCGATCGCAGCCCTGCTGGTCGAACTCTTCCCGACCCGCATCCGCTACACCGGCATGTCGCTGCCTTACCATATCGGCAACGGCTGGTTCGGCGGCTTGTTGCCGGCGATGGCCTTTGCAATGAGCGCGGCCAAGGGCGATATCTACTTCGGCCTCTGGTATCCGATCGTCTTCGCAGCCATCACGCTGGTCATCGGCCTGATCTTCCTGCCGGAAACGAAGGACCGCGATATCCACGCCATGGATTGAGCCGATTGAGGACTGCAAACATCTGCCCGGCGCTCTCAAGGCGCCGGGTATTTTATTTATGGAAGGCTAGAGAAGACGGCTCAGCCGCGGCGTCGGCCAGCCGCCATCGCGATCGATGGAGAACACCAAGCCGAAGCGCGCGAAGAGGACCGAGGTGGCAAAGGCGAACCAGGCGCCCAACGCAAGGCCGGCCACGACATCGCTTGGATAATGCACGCCGATGATGACGCGTGTGGCGCCAAGCCAAAGGCCTATGCCGATAAAACCAAGGCGAAAGCGCGGGAAGAGAAGTGCGAGCGCCACGAACAGCGCGCCGATGTTGGCCGAATGGCCCGACGGAAAGCTCTGATGCAGGAAGTCAGCATTGAAAGGCGCGAAGCTGAAGATACCCTCCTGCTCATAGATCAGCGGTCGGGCCCGGCCGATTGCAAACTTCAGCACGTTGGCGACGATGCTGGTGGATAGAACGGACAGCCCGACATAAGCCGTCATCTGTCCAAAATAGATCATGCGGAACTGCCTGCGCACCTTCCAGAGCCGGCGGCGAACGAGATAGCTGGTGGCGAAGATTGTGCAAAGGCCTGCCAGGATCCAGGCGAGCCTGCCGATATCGGTAATGTCCCCGGCAACGGTGATCAGCCGCGGCGCCAGGTCCTTGGCCGCCTGTCCGAGCGGACGGTCGAAGACGAAGAAAGCGATGGCAACCGCGTTGATGGCCGAAAAGACGAAGCCCTTCCAGGGAACCCGCCGATGGATCGTACGCCGCGCCTCGTAACGCCTTCGCAGATAGTTCCAGAAACTTGGCTTGCGATCGACGGTCCCGCTCATTCCACTCCGCTCTTTCCTCAATGCAGAAGGGAGATAGGGGCGACAATAACTGCCTTCAAGCAAAGGCCCTCCGCATCAACAGATGCGAAGGGCCAAAAGCGTGTTTCACGTGAAATATCAGGCAGAAAGCGCCTTGAACTCGGCGAGGATCGCGTCGCCCATCTCAATAGTTCCAACCTTCGTGCAACCTTCGGCCATGATGTCGCCGGTGCGGATGCCCTTGTCGAGGACGTTGGCGATCGCCTTTTCGAGGTTGTCGGCTTCCTTCACGAGGTTGAAGGAATAGCGCAGGCACATGGCGAAGGAAGCGATCATCGCGATCGGATTGGCGATGCCCTTGCCGGCAATGTCAGGAGCCGAACCATGCACCGGCTCATAGAGCGCCTTGCGCTTGCCGGTCTTGGCATCCGGGGCGCCAAGCGAAGCCGAAGGCAGCATGCCGAGCGAGCCCGTCAGCATGGCGGCAACGTCGGACAGCATGTCGCCGAACAGGTTGTCGGTGACGATGACGTCGAACTGCTTCGGCGCGCGCACCAGCTGCATGCCGCCGGCATCCGCCAGCATGTGCTCGAGCTTGACGTCGGAATACTTGTCCTTGTGCGTCGCTGTGACGACCTGGTTCCACAACACGCCCGACTTCATGACGTTGCGCTTTTCCATCGAGCAGACGCGATTCTGACGCGTGCGGGCCATTTCGAAGGCCACGGCCGAGATGCGCTCGATTTCGTATGTATCGTAGACCTGCGTGTCGATCGCGCGTTTCTGGCCATTGCCGAGATCGGTGATGGTCTTCGGCTCGCCGAAATAGACGCCGCCTGTCAGTTCGCGGATGATCAGGATATCGAGGCCTTCGACCAGCTCCGGCTTCAGCGAGGAAGCGGAAGCGAGCGCCGGGTAGCAGATGGCCGGACGCAGGTTGGCGAAAAGCTCCAGATCCTTGCGCAGGCGCAGCAGGCCGGCTTCGGGGCGTACTTCATAGGGAACATCATCCCACTTCGGACCGCCGACGGCGCCGAAGAGAACGGCGTCGGCTGCGAGCGCCTTCTGCATGTCGCCTTCGGAGATCGCCGCGCCGTGCGCGTCATAGGCGCTGCCGCCGACCAGACCTTCGTCGGTGACGAAGCCGGCATTCATTGCCTCGTTCATATAGGCAATGATCTTGCGGACCTCGCCCATGGCCTCTGGGCCGATGCCGTCGCCCGGCAGCAGGAAAAGATTGCGCGCTGTCATGAAACCCTCCGCGGAAAAACAAGTTGCGGCTTCTTAGACCTGCAAAAACGGCATTTCAAGCGAGTGGGCGGCCGATTCGGTACGGTTGCGGAATTACTGCCGCGATCCCTCGTTGACCGATCGGCGCATGCGGGTCCACAAGAAGAGCCTCCATCGCCACGGTCATCGGACACCATCATGCCATCTGCACCGCTCCACCTCGACACGCCGCTTTTCCGCACCTCCGCCGACTACAGCGCAAGCAACAAGCCGCTTTGGCTGAAGCTCGACGCGCTGCAGCCCTCTGGAAGCTTCAAGCTTCGCGGTGTTGGCAGGCTTTGCCAGCACGAGATCGAGAACGGCGCACGGGAGATCTTCTGCGCCTCCGGCGGCAATGCGGGGATCGCCGCCGCTTATACGGGACGGGCGCTCGGCATTCCGGTGACGATCGTCGTACCGGAGACGACGTCGCCGGAAGTGCGCCAATCGATCGAAGCAACCGGCGCCACGGTTCTCGTGCATGGATCGGTGTTCGACGAAGCGAATGCCTTCGCAATAGAACACGCGAAGGCCAGAAACGCAGCCTACGTGCACCCATTCGATCATCCCCTTCTGTGGGAGGGGCACGGCACTTTGATCGACGAGGTTGTCGCAAAGGGCGCCGAGTTTGATTGCGTCATCACGAGCGTCGGCGGTGGCGGCTTGCTGGCGGGCATCGTAGCCGGTCTCGAGCGAAACGGCCTGTCTGATGTGCCGGTCATTGCCGTCGAGACCGAAGGGGCCGCTTCGCTTTATGCCAGCCTTGCTGCAGGCGAGCGCCTTACCTTGCCGGCGATCACCTCAATCGCCAGTTCGCTTGGCGCACGTCAGGTGGCGCAGCACGTCTTTGATCTGCCGAAGCACCACCCGATCGAAAGCGTCACGGTCACGGATGCGCAGGCGGTCACCGCCTGCCTGAAGTTCGCCGATGCCTATCGCATTCTGGTCGAGCCCGCCTGCGGGGCCGCCCTGGCGGTGGCCGACGTGCATTCCGATATTCTCGCCCGCTTCAATAATCCGCTGATCGAAGTCTGCGGCGGCATCGGTGTCTCGCTGGAAAAGCTGAAGGTTTGGAAAGAACGGTTGCTGTAAGCAGCAAAAGAAAAGCCGGGCGAAAACCCGGCTTTCTCGAATGCTATGTTTTTAAGACTTAAGCAGCCCAGGGGCGCGATGCCGCGTTCTTGGCTTCGAAGCTGTCGATTGCCTTGCCCTTCTCGAGTGTCAGGCCGATATCGTCGAGGCCGTTCAGCAGGCAGTGGCGCTTGAACTCGTCGAGATCGAACTTGATCGAACCGCCGTCCGGACCGGTGATCTCAAGGTTTTCCAGGTCGACCGTCAGGATCGCATTGGAGCCGCGCGAGGCGTCGTCCATCAGCTTGTCGAGGTTTTCCTGGCTGACCTTGATCGGCAGAATGCCGTTCTTGAAACAGTTGTTGTAGAAGATGTCGGCGAAGCTGGTCGAGATTACGCAACGGATGCCGAAGTCGAGAAGCGCCCATGGCGCATGCTCGCGCGAGGAGCCGCAACCGAAATTGTCACCGGCAACCAGGATCTTCGCATTCTGATAGGCCGGCTTGTTCAGCACGAAATCCGGGTTCGGAGAACCGTCTTCATTGTAACGGGCTTCGGCGAAAAGACCCTTGCCAAGACCGGTGCGCTTGATCGTCTTCAGGTAATCCTTCGGAATGATCATGTCGGTGTCGATGTTGACAACAGGCAGAGGGGCAGCAACGCCCGTCAGCTTTACGAATTTGTCCATGGCCTGGCTCCAATGTCAGCAGACGTAGTTTTGTTGATCAGCGTTTAGTCCAGATTTCGGCCAAAATGAAGGAAAATTTACACCGCGGAAAAGGCTGCGCGCGGATTCGACGCGCAGCCATCCATGGATATCGTGAGATCAACTTGCATTCGCTGGCGCATTCATTGCCCAGAGAACCCCGAACGGATCGCGAAGCTGGCCATACCGATCGCCCCAGAACATCAGCTGAACGGGCATGATCACCTCTACGCCAGCCTGAACCGCGCGCTCCCACCAGAAATCGATATCGTCGATAACAAGCTGGAGACTGAAGCCCTGGTGCTTTTCGAAGGGATGACCATGCTCGGGGTAGGCATCGCAGAGCATCAGCGAGCTTCCGTTGACGTAGAGGTGAACATGCATCGTCCGCCCGTTTTCGTCAGGAGGAACGACAAAAGCCTCCTCGGCGCCGAACGCACGCTTGTAGAATTCCGCCGCCTTCAAAGCACCGTCGACGGTGACATAAGGCAACAAGCCATTCTTGACCGGCGGCATTTTCGTTGCGCCGGTTTCCGTTGCGGTATCCATTCTGTCCTCCATTGTTTGATTTGGTTTGGGCAAAAGCCCTGGCCTTTCAAAGACGCGGGAAGATCAGCCGAGCCGACAGCGATGTCGAAATTTTTCTGGAAACGACCCGACGGTCAGAGGTCGATGATCGTGCCGCGCCCGTCATTCCAGATACGCATGCTCTCGCCGGAATGTGACTTCGTTCTGGCGGTGGCGCGAACGGGGGCCGGTTTCATCTTCAGCGAAAGCGCGCGGCCAACCATGAGCACCGTCAGGATACCGCCAACTGCGAGCGTCACAGAAAATGTGAGGAGCGCCAACGCAATGAAGGCTGTGATGCCTGCGAGCAGGAGGAAGACGGAACGAATGCTTTGCATGGTTTAGACCTTTCTTCGGAAAGGAATGTGGTCCTTCATTTCTTTCTCTGCAAGGTGAGCATGGCTTTTTGTTGTCTTGCCACCCATCACAAAGCTTGGCACAGATTTGTGATGACCCGCAACTCTCCGACTCGTTCCTTGAATCTCCGCCGTTCGGTGCTAAGCGTTCCGGCCATCAATGCACGCGCCTTGGAAAAGACCCATGCGCTCGATTGCGACGCCGTGATCTTCGATCTCGAGGACTCGGTGGCGCCGGAGCGAAAGGCGGAAGCCCGCGACAATCTGAAAGCCTTTTTTTCGGGCCCTCCTCTGGTGAACAAGGAGCGGATCATCCGCATCAATGCGCTGGCTTCCACATTCGGCAATGCCGACATGGAGCTGGTCTTGGCATTGGAACCGGATGCCGTGCTTCTGCCGAAAGTGGACGAGCCTCAGGATGTGATGTCCATCAGCGACCGGCTTGCCGATGCCGATGCGCCGGAAAGCCTCCGCATCTGGGCGATGATCGAAACGCCCCGCGGCATTCTGAACGCGGCGGCGATCGCCGAAGCCGGACGCACGCCGGGCTCAAGACTCGATTGTTTCGTCGTTGGCCTCAACGACCTGCGCAAAGAGACCGGTGTCTTGCCGCAGCCCGGCCGCACCTATCTCGTGCCCTGGCTGATGCAGGTGGTACTTGCCGTGCGTGCCTATGGCCTCGACGCGATCGACAGTGTCTTCAATGATTTCAAGGACGCAGATGCCTTCGACGCCGAATGCGCGCATGCCCGGGCCATGGGCTTCGACGGCAAGATGCTGATCCATCCTGCTCAGATCGAAGCGTCAAACCGGCATTTCGGCCCGGACAAGGCGGCAATTGCCGAGGCGGAGGCAATCATCGCCGCCTTTGCCGACCCGGCTGCCGAAGGTCTGAACGTCATCAATGTCAATGGACGGATGATCGAGCGGCTGCATCTTGTCCAGGCGGAAAGTCTGGTTCATAAAGCCCGCCTGATTACTGAGCGCCAAACGGCGAAGTGAAAGACGACTCTAGATGAAGCTTTATCGCCTTCTGACCGGCCAGGATGATGCCGCTTTCTGTCATCGCGTAACCGACGCCCTCAACAAGGGCTGGTCGCTGAACGGCTCGCCGTCGCTGACCTTCAACACCCAGACCGGCCAGGTGATGTGCGCTCAGGCGATCGTCAAGGAAGTCGAAGGCAAGGACTACCACCCGGACATGAAGCTATCCGAACAGTAAGCGAAGGCTTAGCGTTCGGCCGCCTCTTCGGCACTTGCCTCGATCCGTTCCATGTCGTCGTCGCTGAGACCGAAATGGTGGCCGATCTCGTGGATGAGGACGTGGGTGATGATATCGCCCAGCGTCTCGTCGTTCTCGGCCCAGTAGTCGAGGATCGGCCGCCTGTAGAGGCGGATACGGTTCGGCAGTTCGCCGGTTTCCATCGTGAAACGCTCCGAGATGCCCCGGCCTTCAAAGAGGCCGAGAAGGTCGAATGGCGTTTCCAGCGCCATGTCCTCGAACACGTCGTCGTCAGGGAAATCCTCGATCTCGATGGTCAGATTGGTGGTCAGCGAGCGGAATTCTTCCGGCAGGTGGCTATATGCCTCCATCGCCAACGACTCGAAGGTACTGATCGTCGGCGCGTGGCGATCCCGCCAATCCTCGCTCTGGTCTATGCGGGCCATTAATATTCCTTCCTTTGCCGCCCATATAGAACCTTTGCGCACGATTTTCGAGAGCGGAATCAAAGGCAGGAATAAATTCACATCAAATGCCTGTTGACTCTTTCGCCCGCCTCTGGAATCCATAAGAACATAACAGGAACATATGAGACTTGGAGTACGTCATGGCACAGTCGGCCGTGACGCGCGAGCGGCTTTTTGCGCTCCGCGAAACCATTGCAAAGCTTGAAGGGAAGCCCGCGCCGGCCTTGGCGGCCGCGCAAAGCGAAGCCTTGGCCGACAAACGCCTCGCCGCCAAGAACGACAGCGGCCCGCGTTTTCCTCTTGGAATACCCGCACTCGACGAGGCGATCGATGGCGGCTTGCCGCTCGACGGGATCACCGAGGCTCGCACCGACCTCTTGCGGGAGGCCGGTGCCGGCAGCGGCTTTGTGCTGGCGCTTGCCGCCATGCTGCAGCGTCAAGTCGAGGAGAGCCACAGTGCGCCGCTACCGATCCTGTGGATCGCGGACATGGTTTCCACGATGGAAGCAGGCGTCCCCTACGCCGTAGGGTTACGAGATTTCGGTCTGAAGCCGGACCAGTTCTTCTATGCCAGTCCGCGCAAGCTTGAAGACGCTCTCTGGCTTGCGGAATCTGCAGTCGAAAGCGGCGTTTTTCCTGCGACGGTTCTGGAGATCCGCGGCAACCCAAAGCCCTTCGGCCTGACGGAGAGCCGTCGTTTGAGCTTGCGGGCGAAAGCATCGAAACGCCCGCTTTTCCTGTTGCGGCAGGCTGGAGAGGAAGAAGCCAGCAGCGCTTATTTCCGCTTCCTTGCAGCACCCGCGCCGGCACAGGCGCGCCCCTTGCCGGATGGCACGATGCTGGGCGGTAGCATCGGCAATCCGGTTTTTCATCTCACCCTGGAGAAGAGCCGCAACCCGGCTCCCCTCTCCTTTCTACTGGAGTGGAACCCCCATGACCGCCGTTTTTTCGCCGTCTCCCAATCAGCCAACCCTCGCCTTCCAGACGAACGCGCAACGCATTCTGGCACTCCACTTTCCGCACCTTCCAACCGACCGGATCGCAAGAAAGAAATGGGGGCTCTCCTGGCGTTCGCACGGACGTCCTGAAGCCGCACCGATCGTCTGTTCCAGCCGCCTCAACAATACGATGCGGCTGACGGCACTGGACGAGGCTGCCGAAACACTCAATCTCCGAAAGCATATGGGTGTCGCCGAAGCCCGCGCCATCTACCCCACGCTTGATGTGATCGAGGACGACCCAGCCGCCAACCGGCGCTTCCTGGAAGCGATCGCCGACTGGTGCGATCGCTATACCCCGCTTGTTGCTCTCGACGGCGTCGATGGCTTGTTCCTTGACATTACCGGGTGCGCCCATCTGTTTGGCGGTGAGACGCCCCTTCTCAAGGATATTCTCGCACGGCTCTTCCAGATGGGAATTGACGCCCGCGGCGCCATCTCTTCCTCGCCTGGATTGTCCTGGGCCATCAGCCGTTTTGGCCAAGGCGGCATCATCGAGCATGGGGAGGCAGAACAGGCGTTGGCTCCCCTGCCCGTCGCGGCCCTGCGTCTCGAGGACGAAACCATAGGGGGCCTGGACAAGATGGGCCTCAAATATGTCGGCGATTTGCTGACCGCGCCCCGCGCCCCCCTCGCCCGCCGCTTTGGGGGAGCTGTGCTCTTGAGGCTCGATCAGGCGCTTGGGACCGATGAAGAGCCGGTCTCTCCACGCCTGCCGGTCGCAAGCCTCTCGGTCGAACGTCGCCTGATTGAGCCGATCGGAGCCGAAGACGATATCCTCGCACTCACGGGTCAGGTTGCCGTCTCCCTGAAGCCCTCGCTGGAAGCCCGCGGTGTCGGCGGCCGTATCTTCGAGTTGGTCCTGTTCCGTGTCGACGGCAAGGTTTTTCGCATTTCTGCCGGGACCGCGCAGCCCTTGCGGGAGCCCAAGCGCATTGCCGCCCTCTTTGCCGAACGCCTGCAGGCAATTCACGACGATTTCGATGCGGGTTACGGATTCGAGATCCTTCGTCTCAACGTACTCCTGCACGAAGATTTCGTGACGTCACAGGGAGACTTCGAACACCGCCAGCAGAAGGACGCGTCTCTTGCTGCCTTCGTGGATCGGGTTTCAGCTCGCCTCGGAGAAGACTGCCTGCAAACCTTCCAATTGCGGGAGAGCCACATACCGGAAAGAGCCTACACTAAAGTGCCGGCAATCGAACATCTGTCCGCCCCGAAAACCCGGGAGGGGCATCTGCCACCAGCCAGGAGCGAACGGCCCATCCGGCTATTGCGGAAAGCGGAGCCGATGGATGCCTTTGCCATCGAAATCCCTGATGGCGCACCAGCGAGCTTTCACTGGCGGCGCATGCAGCACCGTGTCTTGAAGAGCGAGGGCCCGGAGCGGCTGGCAATGGAATGGTGGCTCGATGGCGTAGATGGAAAGGATGCTGGGGATCGGGACTATTTCCGGATCGAAGACGATAAGGGGCGCCGCTTCTGGATCTATCGCCAGGGTCATTATGAGCGTGACACAACGCAGAGTTGGTTCATGCACGGGGTCATTGCCTGATGTCCGCCTTCTTCGAAATCGGCGCCAAGACCAATTTCTCGTTTCTGGAGGGCGCCTCCAAGCCCGAGGAAATGGTCGTTCAGGCTGCCGTTATGAAGCTTGGAGGCCTTGGCATTGCCGACCGCAACTCAGTTGCAGGTGTCGTCCGGGCCCATGCCCAGGCAGAGGCGATCCGGAAGAAGTTCGAACGAATGAAAGCCGGGCTTCTGGAGGAGCGCGAGAAGAAGGACATCATTCCCGACCCGATCCGTTTCCAGCCGGGAGCCCGCCTCGTCTTTGCGGATGGAACGCCTGACATTCTTGCCTACCCCCGAGATCGCCAGGGCTGGGCGCATCTTTGCCGGTTGCTGAGCGCTGGAAACCTGAGAGCCGAGAAGGGTAAGTGCATTCTGTCGGAAGCAGATCTGATGGAATGGGGCGACGACATGATGCTTGCAATCATTCCGCACCCGTCCATTGCCGACGATAACAATCACGCCGCGTTCGAAGCCTGTCTGGAGCGCTTCAGAAAACGCTTCCGGAAAAACATCCACATGGCGCTCGCTCCCGCCTATGACGGCCGCGATAGGCGCATGTTTGCGACCATCTCCATGCTAGCTGACCGTAGCCGCATCCCGCTGATCGCCACCAACCAGCCACTCTACCACGATACGGCCCGCCGCCCCCTCGCCGATATCGTTACCTCGATCCGGGAGCATATTCCCATTCCCGAGGCTGGCTTTCTCCTGGCTCCGAATGCCGAACGCTATCTCAAGAGTGGCAACGAAATTCTGCGCCTCTTCAGAGACTATGCGCACGCCGTAACAAACACAGGGAAGTTCTTTGAAAGCCTTTTCTTTTCGCTCGACGAACTGGAGCACAACTATCCCTCCGAGAATGACGAGGGGGAAACACCCTATGAAACACTGGAACGCCTTACCAATTCAGGTGCAGCAAAGCGCTTCCCCAACGGCGTGCCTGAGAAAGTTCAGAATAACATCGAATACGAGTTGGATCTCGTTCGTCGTAAGCAATATGAACCATACTTCCTGACGGTCCACAGGATCATCCAGTACGCCAGGCATGAGAAAAAAATCCTCTGTCAGGGTCGCGGCTCCGCGGCAAATTCCGTCATTTGCTACTGCCTTGAGATAACCGAGGTGAATCCCGAGAAAAGCACCCTGCTTTTCGACCGCTTCCTGTCGATGGACCGCGACGAACCGCCGGATATCGATGTCGATTTCGAGCATGAGAGGCGCGAAGAGGTCATCCAGCATATCTATGAGAAATACGGCAAGGAGCATGCGGGTCTCACCGCAGGGGTGACCACTTATCGCACCCGGTCCGCCGGACGTGAGGTTTCCAATGCCTTCGGTCTCTCAGAAGATGTCCAGTCCGCGATCGGCAGCTTGGTCTGGGGCTGGTCGGAAGAGAAGCTATCCGAACGGGAAGCAAAGGCGGCCGGGCTCGACATTTTCGATCCCATGACCAAAAACGTGCTGAAATATGCATCCGAGCTTCTCGGTTTTCCCCGCCATCTCACCCAGCATGTCGGGGGGTTCGTCATCACCAGGGACAGGCTGGATGAAGTCGTTCCGATCATGAAGACGGCAATGCCCGGACGCTACATGGTCGAATGGGACAAGGATGATCTCGACAATCTGAAGATCCTCAAGGTCGATATCCTGGCGCTCGGAATGTTGACCGCCCTGAAGCGGGCATTCGATCTGCTTCTCCTGCATTACGACGTGAAGAAGACCCTCGCCGATCTCGGCAACGATAAGCATGAGGATGAGGAGCCCGTCTATGCGATGATGTGCCGGGCCGACACGCTTGGCGTCTTTCAGATCGAGAGCCGAGCGCAGATGAGTATGCTGCCGCGTCTGAAGCCCCAAAGGTTCTATGATCTCGTCATTGAGGTCGCCATCGTCAGGCCAGGCCCCATTCAGGGAAACATGGTTCACCCATACCTGAAACGCCGGGAGGAAAAGGCACGCGGTATCCCAACGACATATCCGAGCCCGGAACTTAAGGAAGTTCTCAAACGAACACTCGGCGTACCGCTGTTTCAGGAACAGGCCATGCAGATCGCCATCACGGCTGCAGGTTTTAAACCATCCGAAGCGGATCAGCTCAGACGCGCCATGGCGACCTTCAAACGAACAGGCACCATCGGCAATTTCGAAACGCGGTTCATTGAAGGCATGGTCGCGAAGGATTATCCCCGCGACTTTGCCCTCCAATGCTTCAACCAGATCAAGGGTTTTGGCGAATACGGCTTCCCGGAAAGCCACGCGGCCTCGTTCGCACTACTGGTATATGCCTCTTCCTGGGTGAAAGCCTACTATCCGGATGTCTTCTGTGCTGCGATGCTGAATTCGCAGCCAATGGGTTTTTATGCCCCCGCGCAGCTCGTCAGGGATGCAAGGGAGCATGGGGTTGATATCCGGCCCGTCGACATCAATGAATCGAACTGGGATTGCTTGCTTGAGGAGGCAGAATTTAACAAGCGTTCAGTCGATTTCCGGCATGCCAGCATGCGGGATGTCATCAAGACAAAGCGAGCCGTTCGGCTTGGCTTCCGGCAGATAAAGGGCCTTTCGGAAGCGAGTATGGAACAACTCGTCGCCAACAGAGGCAGGGGCTATTCTTCCATTCGCGATCTCTGGCTACGCTCAGGCCTGCAGAAAGCGGATATAGAGCGGCTTGCTGATGCGGATGCCTTTCGTTCCATAAAACTGTCGCGGCGGGAAGCGCTCTGGGCGGTGCGGGCGCTCGATGCGAAGAGCGCTGCCGAAAAGCTTCCTCTGTTCGACCAGGTGAGCCACATCGACTTGCAGGTCGAGCCTGAGACGCGGCTGCCGGAAATGCTGCCTGGCGAACAAGTCATCGAGGACTATCGCTACCTCTCGCTTTCCCTGAAAGGTCATCCGGTCTCGTTCCTCCGCGACGAATTCCGCAAAGCCGGCGTCGTGCGGAGTGTCGATCTTCTCACCGTCCCGAACGGCAGAAGGGTGACGATCGCCGGCCTGGTTTTGGTGCGTCAGCGCCCGGGCTCCGCCAAGGGCGTCATCTTCATGACACTGGAAGACGAAACGGGCGTTGCCAATGCCATTGTCTGGCAAAAGGTCTTCGAGAAATATCGCCCGATCGTCATGGGAGCACGACTCGTGAAGATCCATGGCAGGCTTCAGAGCCAGAGCGGCGTGATCCACACCGTCGTCGATCATATCGAGGATATGACCCCCGCGCTCGGCATCCTGCAGAAGGAAGCCCGTCGTTTTGGCGTTAGCGATCGTTCGGATCAAGCGCTCAATCCGACGATGGATCCGCGTCAAAGGAAACTCGCAAACTCAGTTGAGAACGCCGTGATGGAGAAGAGCCTCATCTCCGGCAGTCATGGAGCACGGGAAACAGCTCCGATCATGCCAAAGGGCCGCAATTTCCATTGAGAACGTGCATCAGAACGCCGGATTTGAGGGTTTGCAATGTAGCGGAGAGTACCTTCGACAGTCCCACAATGTGCGACGAATGGCCTATTCCGCGAGTCGATTTTTTCTTGACACCTATCATCTTCTTTTGCAGAAAAGGGGATAGTGAATGTCATGTTTGGAATGACGCCGTGCTTGTCTGCAGCTGCAACTACATAACCGATCACGAAATCCGGGAAGTCATCAACGAACTTCTCGATGAGGATTGTTGGCAGCTTATCGTGCCTGCAAAGGTATACCACGCCATGGGGAAACGAGGCCGCTGCTGTGGCTGCTTCCCGAACGTGGTCGACATCATCATCCAGACGACCGAGGAATATCACGCCCGTCACCACTCGACGGAAGCCGAAATATTTGATTTCATGTCCCGCCTCAGAGAATTCCATGAAGAAACCAGGAGAGCGGACATTGAAAGGCGACAAAAAAGTCATCGAGCGGCTTAACGAGGCCCTCTTTCTCGAGCTCGGCGCCGTCAACCAATATTGGGTCCATTACCGACTTCTTGAAGATTGGGGCTACACCAAGCTCGCCAAGAAGGAACGGGCAGAATCCATCGAGGAGATGCATCATGCCGATCGTCTGGTCGCGCGCATCATCTTCCTCGAAGGTCATCCCAACCTTCAGACTCTTGCCCCGCTTCGGATCGGCCAGAACGTCAAGGAAGTTCTGGAAGCCGACCTCGCCGGCGAATACGATGCCCGCACGGCCTACAAGAAATCACGCGACATCTGTCATGAGGCCGGGGACTACGTCTCGATGAAGCTTTTCGAGGAGCTCCTGGCAGACGAGGAAGGTCACATCGACTTCCTCGAAACACAGCTGGAGCTGCTCGGCAAGATCGGCGAATCGAAGTACGGCCAGCTCAATGCCGACTCCGCCAACGAGGCCGAATAGCGATTGACATGACCGGCAGCCCTGGCCGCCGGCCATTCACTCTGCGGCGCTTAGGCCAGCCAAGTGCCTGAACTCGTCGACCACCTGCTCATAGACCGCCCGCTTGAAGGGCACGATGAGACCGGGCAGGCTTTCCATCGGCTTCCAATCCCATGCATCGAATTCCGCCGCATGGCCGCCGGGCGGCGGATTGATTGCGATCTCCTTCTCATCTCCATCGAAACGGAAGGCAAACCAGCGCTGCGTCTGACCGCGGAATTTTCCCTTTAGCCCAATGCCCACCAATTGGGGTGGCAAATCGTAGTTGATCCAGTTCCTGGCTTCCGCAAGCAGCGTCACCGTGCGAATACCCGTTTCCTCGTAAAGTTCCCGATAGGCGGCATCCAGCGGATCCTCGCCCTTGTCGATGCCGCCCTGCGGCATCTGCCAAAGCTGCGGCGATCCATCATATTCGGAGTTCTCTTCGGGAATCCGTCGCCCCGCCCATACGAGGCCCTCGCGGTTGAGGATCATAACGCCGACGCAGGGGCGATACGGCAGGTCTTCGGTGTCGACGATCAGCTTGCTCATCAGCTCTCTCTATTTCAGGGTCTCTTCGGGTCGTTGGTCAGCGCAGCGACACCGACGATCTCAATGCCGCGCATCGCGGCCTCCTGCGTCCATTGCGCGATGGCATCAATACTCTCATCGAAGGCGGCGGCAACACCGATTGCCTGACCATTGCGCTTTGCGACGCGTTCAAGCTCGTCGAGCTTCTGGATGATGGCGTTCACATCAAGCTGCTTGTCCAACTGCACATCAGCAAAGGCGTAGGGCGCCTCCGTTCCCTTTGCGACTGCCGCGGTTTTGGACTGGGCCGACGTTCCGTCGTCAAGAAACAGCAACCCGCGCTTTCCGATATCCCGCATCACCGGCTCCATGGCGTTGGGGTCGGAAAGGAAGCGCCCGCCCTGATAATTCATGATGCCCGTATAGTTGATGATCTCGCCCATTGCCCGGTGCAGGCTTTCAATATTCTTCGCAGCCGACGTCGACGTCAGCAGCGTGTCCGGCCCGGGATCGTTTGCCGGGTAATCAAAAGGTTCAAACGGAACCTGCAACAGGATTTCGTGGCCTGCGCGGCGCGCTTCCTGCATCCAACGCTGCAGGCTGTTGCCACTGGCGGCAAAAGCGAAGGTGACCTCCTCCGGCAATTGCTGGATCGCCCGCTGCGTGCCTGTCTGGCTTAACCCTAGTCCGCTCACAACGATCGCGATGCGTGTTCCGTGCGCACCCGACCATGGCCGCGCATACTGGTCCATCGGGCGACGTCCGTCCGGCCCGACGATCGGGAGCCGCCCCAACGGCGTATTTTCCAGAAGCGCATCGTTCGGCAACGCTGCCATTCGTGGATCCTGCCCGACCTGCGAGGCATCAACCAGCACTGGGCCATTTCCGTCGCGTTGTCTCGGGGAGTATTTCGTGACGACCGATCCATCGCCCGTGACCATCTGCTCCACATTGGCACCCGATCGGGGATCAGATGGCACCATACCATTTGGAACCGCAGCGGACGAAGATTGCGACGGTACCTGGTTTTGATTGGTATCGGATGGCGGCACAGCCGCCTGGTCTTGAACTGGCGGCTTCTCGCGCTTCAGCCCATCTCCACGGAATGCCGTATAGAGCGACGAAACCCCGATCAGAACGAGGCAGATCCCGGCGACGACACGACCCGTCCGAAGAATTCCCGGCCACTGCCGCTTAACCTTGCGGCCCTGTCCCAGTGGTGCGTGCAGATCGGTATTCAAACTTCGTTTCCGCTTCAGAATCAGGACAGCAAAAAGGCGTCAGGCCGGATACACCATCCGGCCTGACGCCTCAAATTGCAATCACTTGGCGCTAACGGCCTTGTCCGGATTGGGCGGGAAGGACGGGTCCGTCTTCTTGCCGCGAAGCAGGTCAAGCGCGTAGTTGAGCTGAACGTCGTCCTTCGGATCCGGCGGAACATAGGCAACCGAACCGGAGCCTTCGTCCGTCTCGCTCTGGCCCTTGATGTGCCCACGCAGGCTGGACTCGCCTTCGGTGGTCATCTTGCCCTTCAGATCGTCCGGCAGCGGCTCTTCGACCTTGATATCCGGCGTGATGCCAGTGCCTTGGATCGAGCGGCCCGACGGCGTGTAGTAGAGCGCCGTCGTCAGTCGCAGCGCGCCGTTTTCACCGAGCGGGATGATCGTTTGAACCGAGCCCTTGCCGAACGAGCGCGTTCCGAGAACGGTAGCACGACGCAGGTCCTGCAACGCGCCGGCAACGATTTCCGAAGCAGATGCCGAACCGCCGTTGATCAGGACGATTACCGGCTTGCCGTCCGTCAGGTCGCCCGGACCAGCGTTGAAGCGGCGGGTCTCATCGGGATTGCGGCCGCGGGTGGAAACCACTTCGCCACGCTGCAGCAGCGCATCCGACACCTGGATCGCCTGGTCGAGCAGACCCCCCGGGTTCAGACGAAGATCGAGGACGTAGCCCTTCAGCTTGTCAGCCGGAACCGTCTTCTTGATCTTCTCGATCGCCTTTTCGAGATCGGGGTAGGTCTTCTCCGTGAAGGAGATGACGCGCAGATAGCCGACATCATCCTCAACGCGCGACTTCACGGCCTGCACAGCCACAACGTCGCGAACGATCGTCAGCTCTATAGGCTTGTCGGCACCCTTGCGGATCAGCGTCAGCTTGATCGGCGTGTTAACCGGGCCACGCATCTTTTCGACCGCATCTTCCAGCTTCAGGCCGCGAACGGACTGACCGTCGATCTCGGAAATGTAGTCACCAGCAAGAACGCCAGCCTTTGCCGCCGGCGTGTCGTCGATCGGCGTGATGACTTTGACGAGTTCATCTTCCATGGTGACCTCAATGCCGAGGCCGCCAAATTCGCCCTTCGTCTGGGTCTGCATGTCAGCCGCATCCTTGGCATTCATGTAGCTCGAATGCGGATCCAGCGAGGATAGCATGCCGTTGATGGCATTTTCGATGAGTTTGTCCTCGGCCGGCGGCGTCACATACTGCGCGCGCACACGCTCAAAAACGTCACCAAAAACGGAAAGCTCCTTGTAGGTGGAGGCTCCGGCTGCTTCCGCAGGCACGCCTGCCGAATAGATGACGCTCATCGCGGTCGCACCCATCAATGCGCCGACCAGAACAAGAGAAGCCCTACGAATCATTGCGTGCCTTTCCAGTGTCTTTAGCGGTCCACCAAGGCCGGGAATCGACCGGTTTTCCATCTTTTCGAAATTCAATGTAAAGCGTCGGACGGTTGGTTTCCAGCGCCAATGCTGTCGCGCTTGCCACTCTTTTTGCGCCCATGGCTGCAAGTGGCTCGCCGGAGAAAACGAACTTCCCCTGGCGCGTGCTGATCGTCTCCATTCCGGAGAGGACGAGGTGGTATCCGTTGCCGGCATCGAGGATGATCATCTGGCCGTAGCTGCGAAAAGCACCCGCGTAAACGACAAGCCCATCTGCGGGAGCGGTAACCACCGTTTCCGGATTGGTGGCAAGCGTCATTCCCATCGCCTCGTGGCCGGTTCCGTCGGCGTCGCCGAACTGGCGGAGGATATCGCCTGCCACAGGCAATTCCAGCTTCGCCTTCAATTCTCCGAAGGGATATGCGGGGGCAATGCGGTTTTTATCAGGCACGCCGCTCTCCGCGAGGGCTTTGGCCTGGGCGCGTTGCTCCTCGGTCAAGAGCTTGCGGTTTTCCTCGGCCTGGCGGGCCGCGGAGGCGGCGTCGCGAACCGATGCGATCTCGGTTTCCATCGATGCCACCAGCCCCTCGAGGCTTGTTGCCTTGCTGGCAAGATCCTCCGACCGCTTCTTCTCCACATCCAGTTCCGCCGCGCTGCTGCGGCTCAGCTTCTCGTTTTCAGCGAGAAGCAAATCCATCCGGCGCTCTTCCTCGATACTATTGGTCATCGTCGTCGTGAGTGCCGCTTTCTCCGCAGCGCTTGCCGTTTGCAACGCAGACAGATTGGCAAGATCGGCGACGAGCTTGTCAGTTTCCTTTCGGATACCGGGAACCACCGCGCCGAGCAGGATTGCGCTGCGAACCGATGCGAGCGCGTCGTCAGGTGTCACAAGGAGGGCCGGCGGCGGATTGCGGCCCATCCGCTGCAAGGCACCCAGCACCTCGGCCAGCAAGCCACGCCGTTCATGCAATGACCGGCGGACCGCGTCTTCCTTTACGCCGAGATCGGCCAGTTTCTTCTCGCTCTCCAGGATCTGCTTCTCGAGCGATTTGCGCCGCGCCGCGGAATCGATCAGCGCTTGGCGAACGCTGCTGGTGCTCTTGTCCAGATCCGCGATGCTCTTCTGAAGCTCAGCAACCTTATCGGAGGAGAGGCTGATCGTCTTCGACAGGGCTTCAAGCTCGGCGCGCGTCTCGTCTCGCTTCGCCGCAAGGTTGGCCGCCGGATCGGGCGGCGGCTGGGCAACCGTTGCATTTGCCAGGGCAGGCGCCTCGGGCAACGACATCCGCGCAGCTTCCGGCGCATCCTGCGCGAAGGCGCCCGTGGCGAAGGGGCGGTTCGCAACTGCCACCACAGACACGCTCAAGCCTGCAGCCAACAGAATGACGTATTTTGGCTTGAACGCGCGTGTCGGCATACGAGCTTCGAAATCCCTTCAAATCGCGCGAAGATTAAGCTGATTTGACATTCTTTGCCAGATCGATTGAGTGTCTGTGCGTTCCGGGACGGACACGCTCGCGTGAGCAACGGAACCCATCAGACGCGATGATAGGGATGGCCGGAAAGGATCGTGACGGCTCGATAAAGCTGCTCGGCGATGAGCGTGCGAACCAACTGATGCGGCCAAGTCATCTTGCCGAGACAGAGGGTTGCATCGGCAACGTCGTATAGCAACGGATCGAGGCCATCGGCACCGCCGATGGCAATCATCAGGTCGCGCTTGCCCTGGTCGCGATAGTTTCCAAGGAGATTGGCAAAGCCTTCACTGTCCAGCGCCTTGCCGCGCTCGTCCAACAGGATGAGAACACTCCCCTCGGACAACGACTTCTGCAGCATCGCCGCTTCATCGCGCTTGCGCGTATCGGCATTCGACGCACGACTTTCAGCCACTTCGGCCACGCGGGAGAATTCGAGGCCGACCGCAGGACCGGCCTTGGCAAAGCGATCGAAATAGCGGGCCGCAAGATCCTTCTCGGGGCCGGACTTCAGCCGCCCCACCGCAAAAAGACCAACACGCATCATCCGCTCCCGCAGTTCGGCAACCGGCGGCACACACCTGCCGCCAGCCGGATTCGTCCGGCCAATAAATGCCGTCTATCAGGCCGCGGACACAGCGTCCAGCAGCCTGTTAGTGCACCGTTTCCTCGTCCATATCGGGCGCGGCCCACATCTTTTCGATGTTGTAGAACTCGCGTATTTCTGGACGAAAGACATGGACGATG
Source organism: Rhizobium sp. IBUN (assembly GCF_000510625.1). NCBI lineage: Bacteria > Pseudomonadati > Pseudomonadota > Alphaproteobacteria > Hyphomicrobiales > Rhizobiaceae > Rhizobium > Rhizobium sp. IBUN. The sequence continues at coordinate 167,857 of NZ_AZNV01000001.1, read as the reverse complement.
ACATCGCCGGTGTCGATCAGGATCCAATCGCCGCCTTCCTGACCCTCGACGCGGGCGCTTCCAAGGCCCTCGTCTTTGAGATCAGACAGCAGGTGGTCCGAGATCGCCATGACATGCCTGCTCGAGCGCCCGGAGACGACGACCATGAAGTCTCCCAGTGCCGATTTTCCAGCAATGTCGATGGTGACGATATCTTCAGCCTTAGAGTCCTCAAGGCTAGTGAGGACGGCGTGCAGGGCGCGGGCGGCAGCATCGGCGCCACGTTCCGGGCTCTTCGGGACAACGGCAAGCGTTTTTCCCTTGGCGTGTACTGTTGTCAGTGCTTTCCCTTTCTCGGAATGACAAAACATGCACATCACTGATTTGGTGACCAAATCATAGTTAAGATAGGCACCAAACCATTAACGTTTCAAGACGCGCACAATCACAAAGCGTGAACGACCATTTGACGCGATAGATCATCTGTGGATGAAAGACCGAATGTGGCCCGGCTGTGTACAGTCCTTGCAACCACACGTAAAGTAAGATCGTTTTCGACTATAGAAGACTTGCCGATGAAAAGCCCCGCCGTTGATACGCTCACTCCGATACTCCGCATCAGTTTTCCTCATGAAGACCGCCTCGGGCGCGGCAAGATGGAACTGCTCGAACATATCAGGGAAACGGGATCGATTTCCGCGGCAGGCAGGGCGATGGACATGTCCTATCGTCGCGCCTGGTTGCTTGTCAGCGATATGAACCGGATGTTTCGCGAGCCCGTGGTCGAGTCCCAGCGCGGCGGCCCAAAAGGTGGAGGCGCGGCGCTGACGCCGTTCGGCGATGAGCTCCTCGCCCGCTTTCGCAAGATGGAGCAGATGATGAAAACGACTCTCGCTGAAGAGCTGGCATGGCTGGAGGCCAACCGATCGCCTGAAAGCAATCGCTGATCATGGTTCAAGGGCGACGGTCTTTATCACGGCAAAAACAGGCGACCCTATCCGCACGCCCAGCCGCTCTGCCGAGAAGCTTGTGATCCGGGAAAGAATGGCGTCCCCACCGCAATCGACGAGAACGTCAATGGTGGCGTCGTCTGCCTGCGACATGTTCTGAACGGTACCTTCAAGCACGTTGAGCGCGCTCAGGGCTTCCGGCTTTTTCATTGCCAGCATCACGTCGCGAGACGGAATTCGGACGCGAACGGGCTTGCCGAGGTTTAGCATCGCTCCCGGGACGTGAAGCCGAGCTGATTTCAGGGCAATTGTCGCTATGCGGTGCTGCACGTCGAGGCTCTCCACCATCCCTTCAAGAAGAGCCCCCGCATCGCGCCGCTCGAATGAGGCCGGCGGATGGCTTAACACATCCACGGCCGAGCCAACGGCCTCCACCTGTCCATCACGCATGACGACGACCTGATTGGCGAGGCGTGCTACTTCGGCGATCGAATGACTCACATAGACGATCGGAATGTCCATCTCGTCGCGCAGGCGCTCAAGATAGGGCATGACCTCGGCTTTTCGCGCCTCATCCAACGCCGCCAGCGGCTCATCCATCAACAGCAGACGGGGAGCCGAAAGCAGGGCTCGCCCAATGGCAACGCGCTGCTTCTCGCCACCGGAGAGCTTTTCCGGTCTGCGCTCGAGCAGGCTTTCGATGCCCAGCAACGAAACAATTTGATCCAATCCCTCTGCCGAACTGGTGGCTCTGGCAAACCACCGGCCATAGGACAGGTTGTGACCGACACTGAGGTGCGGGAACAGCCGCGCCTCCTGAAAGACATAACCGAACCTCCGTCGATGCTTGGCGACAAAGATCCGCCGCTCGGTATCTGTCAGGACTTCGCCGTCGAGGACGACCTGGCCCGCGTCGGGCCGCGCCAACCCGGCAATGATGCGGATCATCGACGTCTTACCAGAACCGGAACGGCCGAAAAGCGCGGTGATCCCGCGCCCCGAGGTAAAGGTGGCATCGAGCGCGAATGCGCCAAGCCGCTGTTTTGCTTTCACGACAAGCGTCATTCCGGATCAATCCTCCGGCCGACGATGCGCGACAGCAATTCCGAGGCAAGCAAGGCGGCCATCGAAATCACGATAGCGACGAGCGTCAACCGCAGGGCGCCGGCATCACCGCCCGGGACCTGCGTAAAGGAATAGATCGCCGCTGAAAGTGTCTGCGTTTCCCCCGGGATGTTGGAAACGAAGGTAATCGTCGCTCCGAACTCCCCCATTGCCTTCGCAAAGGAAAGGATCATTCCTGCTATGATGCCAGGCAGGGTAAGTGGCAATGTTATCGTCATGAAAACCCAGAATGGGCTGGCTCCCAAGGTGCCGGCTGCCTCCTCCAGCTTTCGATCGACCGCTTCGATCGAGAGCCGGATGCTGCGCACCATCAACGGAAAAGCCATGACCCCGCACGCGAGCGCGGCACCTGTCCAGCGAAACGAAAACACGATGCCGAAATAGTAATCGAGAAAGCTGCCGATCGGCCCGCGCCGCCCGAAAAGGATCAGCAAAATGAAGCCCGTGACAACAGGCGGCAGGATCAGCGGCAGATGGACGACACCATTCAGAATCGACTTACCCCAAAACCGGCCCCGCGCCAGCAGCAGGGCAACGCCGATGCCGAATGGCAGGCTGGCCAGCATCGCCACCACCGACACGCGCAGGCTGAGCAAGATTGCCGTCCATTCATCATCGCTCAGGCCGAGTGCGTCCAAGCCATTCTCTCCAAAAATAGAAGGCCCGTATCGACGGGCCTTCTCACGCTATGCCTTCGTGCGAGAATTCGCAATCATTTCAAGATGGTGAAGCCTTGCTCGGTAAAGAAATGAGCCGCCTTTTCCGATTTCAGGAAGTCGAGGTATGCCGCGGCATCCGGGTTCTTGCTCTCGGAAAGAACGGCGACCGGATAAATGATCGGAGGATGCGAATCCGCCGGGAAGGTGCCGACAACGGCAACGCCCGGATCCGCGGAGGCGTCGGTCTGGTAGACAACGCCATAGGGCGCCTCGCCGCGCGATACCAACGCCAGTGCTGCACGAACACTTTCAGCACCGGCAACCTTCGCCTCAACCGAGGGCCAGACGCCAAGCGCTTCAAGCGCAGCCTTGCCGTACTTGCCGGCCGGAACCGACTTCACCTCACCCATGGCAAGCTTGCCATCACCGAGCAGAGTGGCGAGATCGAAACCCTTTTTGATCTCGACCGGCTTGGCGTGGTCCTTGGTTGCGACAAGTACAATTCGGTTACCCAAAAGATTGGACCGGCTGTCGGCCTTGATCAGATTCTTCTTGGCAAGATAGTCCATCCAGTCCAGGTCGGCGGAGACGAAGATGTCGGCGGGTGCGCCGCCTTCAATCTGCTTTGCAAGCGCGGAGCTTGCAGCATACGAGGCGACAGCCTCCTTGCCGGCTTCCTTCGCCCACGCGGCATTCGCTGCATCAAGGGCGTTCTTCAGGCTGGCCGCTGCAAAAACGCTGACCTTTTCCGCAGCGGCGGCTGGCGTTGCGGCAACGCCTAAGAAGACAGCCGAAATGGCTGTGACGGCAAACTTCATCCATTGGCGACGACTGTGCATGATCTCTCCCGAAGCTTTGGAAATATCTGTAGAAATATAACGTCGCTTGCGACTTGGCTAGCGCTATATTTTGACAAGCATAACCGTCTGCGCGTCTCAGACTTCACACATTCGTGATGCGCATGACTGCTGAGATCCTAGTTCCCAAAACGGCGAGAATTTAGGGGGGGAACCGACAAAAGTTTGAAATCTCGACGAAAATCGTCTCGGATGCCAAAGAATTGGGCAAAAACGAGGAGGCTTATGGCTACGGCCATGCTTGTAGCGCATTGCTGCAATGCAATGGACCCGCTTCAAGAATCCGGGGACTATGGTACAACGCACTCATCGAACGGCGATCTCCTCCTCCCAAAGCCGTTGGATAGGATCGACAACACTCCTCCTCCCAGTTGTCGATCGAGTTTACGAAGCCCGACGGATCTCCTCCCCCGTCGGGCTTTTCATTTGTACGTCTTCCCTGAAAAGTCGAACTATTTTACGGTGCCGTTCGTAGCGCGGATAGCCGTCGAGCTATGACTGGAGCGCGGACCGTGTATGAACGTCCAGGCTGGTGCCTGGCGCTTCCAGAGCGCGCGGGAATCATCTTCGTCAACGCGGGCAAAATCGAACGTCCTCGCCACTTTCGATGACAGGAACGACAGCGTGGAGCCCGGGCGGTCGATCACGGCAATCGGAAATGTGTTGACGATATCCTGCCAGCGTTGCCACTGATGGAAAGTCTTCAGGCTGTCGGCCCCCATGATCCAGATGAAATGGACATGCGGGTTGCGCGCCTTGACGCGCGCCAGCGTGTTTGCCGTGAAGCTCGTCGCGAAATCGCGTTCGAACGCCGTGACCTTGATCGAGGGATGTCGGGCAAGCCGCTCGCTCAGAGCGATGCGCTCGGCAAGCGGCAGCAGGTGCCGCCGATCCTTCAGCGGATTCCCGGGCGTGACCATCCACCAAAGCTGGTCGAGGCCAAGCCGCTTGATCGCGATTTCTGCAACCAGCGCATGCCCGTCATGCGGCGGATTGAAGGAACCGCCGAAAAGACCGACCACCATGCCCCGCTCGCTATGCGGCATCCGAAGATGGCGCCGGTCGATTTCGTCGTTGATCACGTCAGGGCCGGGTCTGTCCGGTGCCGTGCACACGGTATTTGAAGGAGGTGAGCTGCTCGACACCGACAGGGCCGCGGGCATGCATCTTGCCGGTCGCAATGCCGATCTCGGCACCCATTCCGAACTCGCCGCCATCGGCAAACTGTGTCGACGCATTGTGCAGCAGGATCGCGGAATCAACCTCGGTGAAGAACCTCTGCACCACATCAGGATCGTCGGCAATCACTGCCTCGGTGTGGTTCGAGGAATAGGCCTGGATGTGCTCTATCGCACCCGAAATGCCATCGACGACAGCAACCGAAACGATGGCATCCAGATACTCGGTCGACCAGTCCTCCTCGGTGGCTGCCTTCACGCCAGGCATTGCTTGAACGACCGCAGCCGAACCGCGGATTTCGCAACCGGCTCCCGCAAGGGCCTCCAGCAGCGGGCGAAGATGAGTCTTGGCCACAGCGCTGTCGACGAGAATCGTTTCCACTGCACCGCAGATACCGGTGCGCCGCATCTTGGCGTTGACGACGATCTCCGTGGCCATGTCGAGATCAGCGGATGCATCCACATAGATATGGCAAAGCCCTTCAAGGTGCGCGAAGACGGGCACCCTCGCCTCGTTCTGGACACGCGCAACAAGGCTCTTGCCGCCGCGCGGAACGATAACGTCGATTGCACCATCCAATCCGCGCAGCATCGCTCCGACGGCAGCTCGATCGGTTGTCGGCACGAGCTGAATGGCATGCTCTGGAAGTCCCGCGGCCTTCAGGCCCTGTACAAGGCAGGCATGAATTGCGTGCGATGAGCGCCGCGAGTCCGAACCACAACGCAGAATGACAGCATTGCCGGCTTTCAGGCACAGCGCACCGGCATCCGCCGTGACGTTCGGGCGGCTCTCGAAGATCACACCGATGACACCGAGCGGCGTCCGAACGCGCTCGATCTTCAGTCCATTCGGGCGTTCCCAGACAGCGATCAGCTCGCCGACCGGATCCTTCAGCGCCGCGATCGCGCGGATACCCTCGGCCATCTCGGCAATGCGCTTGTCGGTCAGTGTCAGACGATCGACGAAGGATGCGAGCATGTCCGTGCCGGCGACATCTTTCAGATCCTTGGCATTCTCGGCGAGGATGTGATCCTTGTTGGCGAGGATCGCATCCGCCATGGCGTTCAGCGCCTTGTTTTTGGCTTCAGTGGACGCAAAGCCCAACGGTCGCGCCGCAGCCTTGGCCTTGCGGCCGATGTCATTCATCAGCGCGTCAATGTCAGGGCTCTGCGCAACCGTATCAAGCATAGCTTGTGTCCTTCTTCTGCCTTTCCGATTTTGAACTGATCTGCGACGTCATCACCATGTCATCGCGATGGATCATTGCCGCACGTCCCGCATAGCCGAGGATTGCCTCGATCTCCGTCGACTTGCGGCCGGTAATCTGCCGCGCCTCGTCGGCATCGTAGCCAGCAAGTCCGCGCGCGATCTCCCGGCCATGCGGGCCGACGATCGCCACCGTATCGCCGCGGCTGAAAAGCCCGACAACCTTGCGAACCCCGGCAGGAAGCAGGCTTTTGCCGGCGCCGAGCGCAACAACGGCACCCTCGTCGACGTGGAGTTCGCCCGCCGGCTGCAACTGGCCCGCAATCCACGTCTTTCGCGCCGTTACGGGCGTCCCTGAAGGAGCAAACCAAGAGGAGCGCGCCCCATTCTCGATCGCCGAGAGCGGGCTGTCCGCCTTGCCTGAGGCGATGATCATTGCGCAGCCGGCCGTCGTCGCAATCTTGCCGGCGTCGATCTTGGTGCGCATGCCGCCACGCGACAGCTCGGACGCAGCGCCACCCGCCATCGCTTCGATTTCAGGCGTGATCTCGGCGATCGTGGCAAGAAATTCCGCCTGCGGATCGAGGTGCGGTGGCGCCTTATAGAGACCGTCAATATCGGACAGCAGAATCAGCAGATCAGCACCGGTCATGGTCGCGACCCGCGCAGCCAGGCGATCATTGTCGCCGTAGCGAATTTCGCTGGTAGCAACGGTATCATTCTCGTTGATAATCGGCACGGCGCCGATCTTCAGGAGCTGATTGATGGTGGCACGCGCGTTGAGATAGCGACGGCGCTCTTCCGTATCGCCGAGCGTCAAAAGGATCTGACCAGCAACGATCTCGTCGTGGGACAGACTTTCCGACCAGGCACGCGCCAGAGCGATCTGGCCGACGGCCGCCGATGCTTGACTTTCTTCGAGCTTCAGGGCTCCCGAAGGGAGATCGAGGACCGAACGGCCGAGAGCAATCGCGCCGGACGAAACAACGAGGACGTCGACGCCCTTGGCCTTCAGGGCCGCAATATCGCGGCACATTGCGTCGAGCCACGCCTTCTTCAGACCGGTCCTGCGATCGACGAGGAGAGCCGAGCCGATTTTGATGACGATGCGGCGATAGCGCTCAAGCGACTTACGCGTCGTCATGGGCCTCGCCTTCATCATCCGACACCGTATCGCGATGGCGGAGCTTCGGTGCCTTGGCGAGCTTTTCCGCCCCGCCGGCATTCGCCTCGACAATCACATCCCGCAAGGCTCGCAGCACTTCCGTCATGCCTTTGCCCGTCGCCGCGGAAATCTGGAACGGCGCCTTGCCGCAGGCCTTGGCCAGTTCCTTCGTCTTCTTCTTCAGCGTGGCGTCATCGAGAACGTCGATCTGCGACAGGGCGACGATCTCGACCTTTTCGCCAAGATCACTGCCATAGGCCTCGAGTTCGCGCCGGACGGTCGTGTAGGCCTTGCCGACCTTTTCCTCTTGCGAGGAAACGAGATGCAACAGAACGCGCGTACGCTCGACGTGGCCGAGGAAGCGGTCACCGATCCCGACTCCTTCATGCGCGCCTTCGATCAGCCCCGGAATGTCGGCAAGGACGAATTCCTGCCCGTCAACGGTCGCGACACCCAGGTTCGGGTGCAATGTCGTAAAGGGATAATTTGCAATCTTCGGCCGGGCACGGGTGACGGCTGCAAGGAACGTGGACTTGCCGGCATTCGGCAATCCAACAAGGCCAGCGTCTGCAATCAGCTTCAAGTGCAGCCAGATTGTCTTTTCCTCACCGGGAAGACCGGGATTGGCCCAGTCCGGCGCCTGGTTGACCGAGGATTTGAAGTGCGCATTTCCGAAGCCACCATTGCCGCCGGTAGCGAGCCGGTAGCGTTGGCCTTCCTCGGTGAGATCGCAAATCAGCGTTTCCTTGTCTTCCTCGAAAATCTGCGTGCCGACGGGCACCTTAAGCGTCACGTGCTCACCATTGGCGCCGGTACGGTCCCTGCCCATCCCGTGAGTACCGATCTTGGCCTTGAAGTGCTGCTGGTAGCGGAAGTCGATCAGTGTATTGAGACCATTGACCGCCTCGACCCAGACATCACCGCCGCGTCCGCCGTCACCGCCATCGGGGCCACCAAACTCGATGAACTTCTCGCGTCGGAACGATACGCTGCCCGCGCCGCCGTCTCCGGACTTGATGTAGACTTTTGCTTCGTCGAGAAATTTCATCTTACTTCCATTGTGGCCGTTCATCGCTCCTCTTGCCGCTTTCGATATAGGCGGTTCAATCGGAGGTCAAAGGATTATCGTGAGGTTTGCGAGCTATAGCATACAGTACGGCTGCGGTCTTGATGGTATCTACGACCTCGACCGTTCGGCAACATCATCGCATCCAGCAACCTGAAATCCGCGAAGATCGACATAGCTCCGACCATTTCCGCATCTGGGTCGTTATTCGGTGGGGTTGAGGCGCCCCGACGATCGGGACGCCTCGCATTCGTCTCAAGCAATCCTGGCCTGTTGCAGGGCACCCGGCTTCAGCATCGTCTCGACATGCGTGACCATGGTGTTGCGCGCGAAGCTGTAGATTTCGCTGCAACCGGTCATGCGGAAGCCGAGCCTTTCCTGCAGCTTCAACGAAGCCGGGTTGTCCGCGAAGACCCCGGAATGAACCATCGTCTCCGGCATACGGCGCGAAAAGCGCTCCAGCACGGCCGATACCGCCTCGCTCATATAGCCGCGCCGCCAGTAGAAGCGGTTTAGCCAGTAACCGAGGTGCCAAAGGCCATGGCGAAGCTCGATGGCGACGACGCCGATATGAGCGTCGTCGCCAGTCGTGATGGCAAACTGCCAGTCGGCCATGCCACCCGCCGTCACCGGAACCAGCCAGTCGAGTGCGTCCTGCCTGTCATAAGGCGCAGGAACGCGCGCGAGCATGCGGGTAACGGCGAAGTCGGACAGCGTGTCCGCGATCGCATCGGCATCGCTCAGCCTGTGCGGGCGGAGCACCAGTCGGTCGGTGGTGATGACCGGCAATGGGCCGGGCGTCATCGACTGGCTCCTGGGTCTCTGAAGGCTGATCGCGTTCATAGGACGCTCCCCCAGCTTCTCAGCGACATCCAGGTCTTGCGGTCGAGCCTGTACCATTCGACGGGCACATTGCTGCCGAGAGCCAGCGATGCCGCCAACCCCGATCCCTGGAACTGGAAACCGCACTTCTGGATGACCCGCCGCGAAGCGACGTTCATCACCCGGCAACGAGCATCGATCTGATCGACATCCTGCCGCGTGCGAAAGACCATATCGACCAAAGCATGGCATGCCTCGGTCATAAAGCCTTGATTCCAGTACGGTTCTCCAAGCCAGTACCCGATCTCGACGGTCCGCCCGTCAAGATGCGGTTCGACCCCGCAGCACCCTACAAAGGCACCGTTCTCGGCCTTGGTGATCGCATAGACGCACTTGCCAATCTCGCCTTTTTTCGTGCGTCGCACGAAGTCGGCGGCATCATTGGCCGTGTACGGGTGCGGCATGCGCGACACCATGGTGGCGACTTTGGCGTTGTTGGCGAGATGGGCAAGGGCGTCGATATCTTCTTCGTGCGGCGCGCGCATGACGAGCCGCTCCGACAACAAGACAGGGCAATCGGTCCTTAACCTCTCCGGCCTCAGCCGTTCCTTGGGAGACCGCTGGTCTTCCCTGAAAGACCGCAATTGGCCTTCCCTCAACAATTCGCCTTGCATGTTCAGTCCTCCTTCGTTGGACAAGAAAAAAGGGGAGATGGCGCCCCATCTCCCCTTATTTCTGGACTGAACCTGATACGCTCAGCCGGGTCGATGAGACGCCGGCTGTTTTAGAGCGCTACCGGCTTATTCCGCTGCTTCCGCTTTCGGCATTACAGACACGTACACGCGGCCATTGGCCTTCGTACGGTAGTTCACATTGCCGGCCGTAAGCGCAAAAATGGTGTGGTCCTTGCCGAGGCCGACGTTAGCGCCCGGATGCCACTGCGTACCGCGCTGACGCACGATGATGTTACCTGCGATGACGGTTTCGCCGCCGAACTTCTTCACGCCAAGGCGCTTGGATTCGGAATCACGACCGTTGCGCGATGAACCGCCAGCTTTTTTGTGTGCCATTGGTGTTCTCCTTTAAACCTTAAAGTCCCGTGATCTTACTTAGCAGCCACGATGTCCGTGATGCGGACAACAGTGTGGTGCTGGCGATGGCCGCGCGAACGCTTCGAGTTCTGACGACGGCGCTTCTTGAAGGCGATGACCTTCTTGCCGCGGTTGTGCTCGACCACTTCGGCCTTGACGGAAGCGCCCTTGACGAAGGGAGCACCAATCGCAGCGTCGGCGCCTTCGCCGATTACGAGGACTTCGGTGAATTCAATTGCGTCGCCAGCGGTTGCTTCAAGCTTCTCGATGGTCAGCACGTCGTTTGCCGCCACACGGTACTGCTTACCGCCGGTCTTGATGACTGCGAACATTTTTTATCCTTTCATGTTCGTTCCGGCTCGTGCCCGCCAATCAGCAGGTGGCCGTCTTTTTATCAGTCGAGGTTAAGCAGGGATTTCAAAGGCTTTAGCCCAGAACTCTCGCTGCCGGTGATGTGCCTCGCGAGCGCGAAGCATGCAAGGCACAGACTTATCCACACCTATTGCGCAGCCGAGATACGCGAGCATAAAAAAACTGTCAAGGCAAAAGGATGAAAAGCTTTGAGATTTCGTCTTGCCAGCCCGTCATTCTGTCGCTATGTAGCCCCCCGCGCCGAATAAGCGCCGACCTGACCGCGGAGAGGTGGCAGAGTGGTCGAATGCACCGCACTCGAAATGCGGCATACCTGCAAGGGTATCGTGGGTTCAAATCCCACCCTCTCCGCCATTATCACCAACTAGTTGTTTTGTTGTGCTTTCCTAGCTACCGTGGACAGCCCGCAACGGCGGAGCCCGTCTTGGTAACGAGTCGGATCCAGCGCGTGAAGTGCGCCCGGCAACCATGCTCGCGACGACCGCGTGAGCTGCACGCTGAATGGCACCGCTCACGCCAACATGCATGCGCCAGCAGAACAATCCTCGTTGTCGCTAATCGACGGTATCAGGATGCGTCGATGCCTTCAGATCGGCCAGACCGCGGTTTGCATCCTTGTTGCCGGTCGAGGCCGCGGCAGTGAATATCCGCTCGGCATCGCCGTACATCTTCATGTTCAGGTAGGCATATCCGCGCAGCACCATCAGATCGATCGGTTCCTGGCGAAGCTGGGCGCGCTGATCGAGATATATCAAGGCCTCGCGATAGCGCTTTGCATCGAAGGCGGCGAGAGCCCGGTCGGCCAGGATCGCAATCTGCAATTCGGCCGCGCGCTGTTGCGTCTGCGGTGCCTTCGTCGCGGCTACGGCAGCATTGTTGGATAGGCCGGCGCGCAGGAAGGCGAGGCTCTGGCCATAGGCTGCGTCCTCGCGCGTCTTGCGGTTTGAACTGGCGAGCGCTGCGTCGAAAGCCTTGGCTGCCTCCATCGGACGATTGATGTCCATCAGGCACCAGCCCCGTGACAGTGCGGTTTCCGGATCGAGCAGTTGCGCATTGACCGTGGTCGTGCATCCGCGCAGTTGCCGTGCACCGCGGCGAACCGTGACCGTTTGCATCGCAGGCTGGCGTACGACCTCGGTGACGGCTGGCGGGTTTGCACTTTCGATGCGCTCCGGCGGTGCCCGGACAATCTCCGGTGACGCGGCCGTTGGACCTTGCGGCACCATCTGCCCGGGAGGGGCGGGCAGGGAAGGTGTTGTGGTCCGTTGGTTCGTGGCCTCACCCAACTGTGCGATGCGCTCGGACCTGCCACCCCACAGGCGCTGGATCTCAGCTACGCCCGCCCGGTCCCGCAACTGCTGGCGCGTGATGGCCAATCCGTAAGCGGACGGTTCGTCATCCGGCTTCCAGCGTAGCGCCGTCTCGAACCAGCGCGCCGCTGTTTGCGGTTGATTGAGAGTGCGGGCAAACCAGCCGAATTGCTGTGCCGTCGGCACATATTTCTGGGCAATGATTTCGCTGGCGATGCGCGAAAGTACCTCTTCGCTGAGGTTGGCAGGCGGCTGGAGGGCCATCAGGTTCGCCGTCGCAGCAAGATATGTCGCGGTCGCATCCTTGGAGGCACCACGCCACTTGTACATGACGTCCTCCGCCTCTTGCGGTTTCTTCTCGGCAATCAGCGCCAGCGCCAGACCCTGGGAAGCGATTGCCGAGTCTTCCTTCTCCCGCGCTGCCCGAAACCATCTTTCCGCATCGGGATAGTTTTCCCGGCGAAGCTGGTACCAGCCGAGAAGAAGGCTGTCGGATGCCAGCCGCTCCGTTTCAGCAAGTCGTTGCACGATTGAAAGATAAGCCGGCGCCACAGCCAGATCGGGGTCATCGTTGCCGGCGGCGACAAAGCGGCGGGCAAGCTCATTGCGCATGCCATCGAATTCGCGGCCGCCGTTGCCATCGGGGCGTTCAAGCGCCAGGAGATCCTGCATCACTGCGTAGGAAAGCAAGGCGGACGCCTTCTGAATGGTCGCCACACGCTCTTGCGGATTTGTGCAATTCTTCAGGATATAGACATAGGCATCCCGGGCGCGCGGTGCGCGATCGGTCTTCGCGAAAGCTTCGGCAACCCGCCATAGCACGTCGATGTCGCTGCATGTCAGGAGGCTCGGTGTATTGGCGCCGATCTGGACGACGGTTGCATATTGCTTCTGGTCCGACGCATTGACGAGGCGCGCGCGGGCCTCGGCGACATCCAGCCGGTCAAGCAGGTCAGGCGGCGGCTGCCATCCCGATTCGGACGCCTGCCGGTCGGCAATCGCCTTGCGGAGTTCCGCGTAGCGTCCCTCCGAATACAATTGCCACATCTGCTCCAGCTGCCTGTCGCCACTCTGCGGAACAGCCAGAGGATCGGCGGGCGGCACCCAGTTCGGGTACAGCGCCTGAAGCCGCGCGATCTCGGCCTGCAGTCGCGCCTTGTCGCCGCGGCTGGCGAAATAGCGCAAGGCACTCTCATCGACTTTCGGCTGGGCTGACTTGGCTGGCTGAGCCGCCGTAGGCTGCTGTTGAGGCGCCTGCGCGACCATCAACGACTTTTCGGCCTCGTCACCGGCGGTCTCACCCTGTTGAGGAAGCGGCGGAACCAGTGTTGCTGCGTGTAGCCGATCGGCAATGGCCTGGACGTCGATCTGCGGCTTGGGACTGGTTTCCGGTCCCGTGACACGACCCATGAGCATGAATTGTGGCGTAGCTGCGTGACCCGAATGCCCGAAACCCAGCATCTCCTGAAGTGCCACGCGGTCCCTCAGGGCGGTCACCAGACCAGCCACCGCCACCGCAACGACAATTGCAACGGATGAGGATTTCACAGACACTCCGGATGCTTCTCCCCGACAAATGCCAACCCAAGAAGATGAAGGGTCGATGGATAGTAGAGCGACGGCTCAAAATGCTGCGACGACTCAGGCAGCTTGGTTCCTTCCGTCACACAGGCCACGACATCGTTAACAATTCGATAACCCGGGTCCGACAGCAGCGCCTTCGGCTTGCCGGACGAGAGGTCGATTGTCGCCGGAGTGCCCTCCTCGGCGGTCATTCCCTTTCGCAATCTTGACAGCAGAGCCTTGTCCGAAACTCCCGCGCGCACGAGATAGAGCGGGATGCGCAGGCTGTTGTATCCGAATTCCGCGTCGAAGCCGGCTGCGGGCTCCGGCATGCGATTGAGGCTCACCCAATCGGCGGGCAGTTTTCGTGGTCCGAACTGCATGGCCTGCAGCAGCTGCAGACCGTCGTCCGACAGCTTCTGCCAGGCGTTGGATGGGGCCAAGAGCGCCATGACCGGGATCGCCTCATACACCCAGTAGGAGGGATTGATGACGGGGCCGTCCTTGCGATCAGGGGAATTGAAACCGCTGACGCCAGGGAGCAACAGGGTGTGTCCGTTTGAACTGATGACGACATGCGAAAGAAGGGCTTGAGCCATCTTCGCAGCCGCCTCCATATAATCGGTCTTGTTCCACGCAGACCCCGCAAGGGCCAACGCATAGGCGATCAGCAGATCGCCATCCGATGCATTGTTGCTATCGGTGACATGCGGCGTGACGGCAGGATCCCATCTCCAGGCGGCCAGGCCGTCATCGCGCAGCAACAGTTCGGTGCGCGTGAAGTACCATATCTGTTCGAAGTCAGCGGGGTTGTTGGCAAGGTAGGCAAGCAGCAGGCCGTAACCCTGGCCTTCGCTGTGGCTGATATTGCCGTTGCCATCATCGACGATGCGGCCGCTGGCATCCAGGAACTTCGCCTTGTAGGCGCCCCATGCCTCTGAGCTAATTCCGGGACCTCGCGCCTGCGCGGGCTGGCAGACAGCCGCAACCGCGAAGCTTGCGGCGCAGAGCAGTTTCAGCAACCTCTTCATTCGCGCCTGCCCAGCCGGGAAAGCATGCTTGCCGTGGTAACACCGATCAGCAGCGAAAGGACGACCAGAAGGAAGGCGTAGGACAGTATGTTCGTTGATAGCCAGTTCGCAGCAATCAGGCGATAATTTGAGAGGGACCAGGGCTGAGAGGCCACGAAATCGAAGCGACCGACCGGGACGCTTTCGACCTTGCCGGTCTTGCTGGAATAGGTGGTGATATGACCTGCGATCTGCGGCCAGTTGACCTGTGTGGTAACGGCTTCGGCGCCCTCGCGCAGGTCCTTGGCGGAAGGAGCCGTTACAATCGTCCAGGAGGATTTCCCGGCAGCGCTTTTGCCCTGAGCGATCAAGAAGCTGTCGTCGTTCGAGGGCGTGAAGACTTCCTCGGACCCTGGTACGAACTGCAGTGAACTCAGCGAAATGTCGAAGTTGCGGCGCAGCCACTCCTGAAATGATGTGATCTGCCCGCGCCATACCCCGCCGCTGACCTTGGAGCGCCAATCGTCAAAGGTCACAGAAGGCTCGGTCTGGTTCGATTGGGCGGCGGCGGGCGGTCGCCAGGACGCCTGACTGGTCGTTGCTACATTCAACTGCGTCAACACGGCCGGCGGCATCTGCGAGATCGAGCCGATGAAAATCGCATCCCGTTCGCCGATGGCGCCCGGTGTCGCCGCCGGTTCAATGTCGAGCGGGCGGCCGGCAACCACTGCCATTTGCCCGAGTAGCGTGGCCGTCGCCGACAGCGTGTCGCTATCAATCCGGTCGATGAACAGCGGAATGGGCTGTGTCGCGCGATTGTAGGGATAGCCAGTCCCTGACAGTCCGGCGAGGTTCGGTCGCTGCCCGATGCGGGCAAAGTCCGGAATGTGAATCTCGCTGGTGTCGAAGAGCGCAAAGCGCGGCGTGGTACCGGCCGTCGTGCCCGGCACGCAGATGTCGTCCTCTTTCGTCATCAGGATGGCTTCGAGGGACAGTGTGTTTAAGCCCGGTTTGAAATGCCGCATCGTCACGCGAATGGGCAAGTGCCGGAAGATGCCCCCACCCGTTGATGAAATCGGCACCGTTGAAGCGATGTTGCTGTTGACGTAGATGTCGATATGGCTGCCGGGCAGGACATTCTGCGTGAAGGCGGCGTCCAGCAGTACCGTCGCATCGCCATAGGCGTTCGCGTAGAAATCAGACGGCACGGCGATGTTGAAACTGGTCCGGAAGCGTCGTCCCGAAAACTCCGTTGTCTTCACGCCCAACTGCGCAAATGTCAGGTTTGTGGCCGAGAGAACAAGCGGTGCATCCGGTGCGCTCCAACGCTGGGTTACCAACGTATCGCGAATGGCGGTCGCGGGCCGGTCCACCGTCGACACAATGGTTTCAATCGCGGCCGAAATTGCGGGCCAGGACGGGCCGCTGATCAAAAGAACGGGTGCCCCCGACTTCGGGTCGGTCACAAAGGAGGCCAGCGGCGCCGCTTGCGCGGCCGGCGGGGGGGCGAAGAACGGTTGGAGCTCTGCCGGCGTTCCGACAACCACAGTCATGCGCCCGGGACCAGACTGGGGCAGTGCATCCGCGCTGAAGGAGAATGTCTCGTTCGGCATGCCGCTCAGAACCGAGAGTCCCTGGGCAAGGCGCAGAAGAGGTTTTGTCGTGCCTGGCTGCTCGAGTGCCGGTACGACAAAATTGAACTGCGTCCTGCCGGTTTCATCGACGCCGATCGCGCGAATGGCGTCCGTGCTGGAAAACTTCGCTGCCTCTTGACCGCTGAAGCTCAGATAGGTCTTTGCCGGGTCGATATCCGTCCAAAGCTCGTAGGTCGATTCAATGGTACAATCGGTGCGGTGGCGTTGTGTGGCTTCGAATGTCAGAAGATTTGCGCCCGGTTGCAGCAGTCCCGCTGGGACATCAAACGAGACATTCGATGGTGCATCCGGTGAGGCGATCGCCTGTTGGCCGACGATCCGATTGTTCAGAAGAACGGTCAGTTGTGACGCCTCCGGGGCGACAACAACCGCATTCTGATAGGCGAAGTTGAACTTTGCAGGCGCGGCGGCCTGCTCCGGCGTGATGTAGACCGACCACGACTTGCGATCATACTCGCCATCCAGGCCGAGCTTGGCGAACGGAACAACATATCTCCGAAGCGCGGCGCTTAGGCTTGATTGGACGGCAGGCAGAGGGGGTGGCGTGGCAGTTTGTGGGCGAGGCGCTTCCACCTGCGCGGGCGGCGGTTGAGCCGCGGCTGGCGGTGAGGCGGGTGCGATGGCGAATGGTGGCGTCGGGTTAGCAGCGGGTGCAGGCGGCGTGGGGGGTGTTTGCGGGCCGGTCGCCGGCGCAGGCGTGGCCGGTAATGTCAGGCGCGGCACCATCGGGGCGCTCCCTTGCTCACGCTCGCCCGACATGTCGAAGGGCGCGGTCTGTGCATAGGCAACCGCGGGGGCGGAAAGGAGAAACGCCAGGATTGATGTGATCTTCCTCATCAGTTTCCTGCCTTCGCGACCTGATGCGGGCGCTCGCGCTCAGATCTCGTGCTCCGGAAGAGGTACACGAGGCCACGGCTTGTCTGATAGAGCGAAAGGCCGAGAAACCAGATTGTTCCTCGAATGAGGCCTGGGTTATGGCGTCGCGCCTGCTGGAACTGTGTCCACTGATCGGAATTCGCAAAGATCAGGTCGGCGATCAGGCGGTGGTCGAGCGCGCGCTTCGGAATGTATTGGCAGCCAACGGCCAGGATCTCGCCGGACGGCTGGATATTGCGGACGATTAGGGGGAGTGTTTCCATGCTTGCGCCGCTATGAGGCTGAAAGCGAATTTCCCCCTCGGTCCCGATCACCATGGGATCCAGCTGCTTGTTGAAAACATGCAGTCGCGCGCCGTGCACCGACACGTCTTCGATCGATGCCGTGTACCACTTGCCACCGACCCCGAATTCACAACGCCGGTTCACACGCACGCGTCGGGACGCAGCCCGCTCGCCACGTTCGGACACGACCCCGAGGGCACAGCCGGCCATAATGAGGTTGATGACGTTCCAGCCACCGACCACCAAGGTCACATCGGCCTTATATGGCTCGGCATAGATGCGATAGATGGTCACCGCCAGAGCAATCAGCTGGACAGCAAAGATCACGAAGAACGGCCGGCTGATTTCCGATAAGCGGCTGACGGCAATCGACTCGTCCTTCGCCGTCACCTTGAAGGTTGGCTTGCGCGGATTGAGCATGACCGAAACCACCGCCGGGAGCAGGTGGACCGTCTGGACATACTCGTAGAGCTCCGAGATCCACGGCCAGCGGAAGGACCCGTAGAGGTAGTTCTGCATCATCAGGTTCACGAGCATATAGGCAAGCGTATAGGCCAGGAACTCGCCGCCCGATGCCGTGAAGATCTCAAGATCGAAGAAGAGATAGAAAAGCGGCGCGAACAGGAAAATCGTACGCGGGAAGGGGAAGAGCCAGAAGAGCGTCGACGACATATAGCAAAGGCGTTGCGGCAGTGTCAGGCCACGCTTCAGCAGCGGGAAACGGAAACGCAAGATCTGCATCATTCCCTGCGCCCAGCGGCTGCGCTGGCCGATGAAGCTCGCAAATGTCGCGGGCTGCAGCCCGGCGATCAGCGGCTTGTCCACATAGATGCTGTTCCATCCGCTGCCATGAAGCGCAAGCGCGGTTTCGCAATCCTCGGTGATGCTGATGCCGCTGAAGCCTCCCTGGGATTCGAGCGCCCTCCGGCTAAGGACGGCGGCTGAACCGCAGAAGAAGGCGGCATTCCATTTGTCGAGACCGCGCTGGATGATGCCGTAAAACATCTCGTTCTCGCTCGGCATCCTCTCGAAGGTTCTAAGATTTCGTTCGAGCGGATCCGGATTGATGAAGAAATGCGGGGTCTGGACAAGAAACAGCTTCGGATCGTCGTCGAAATAGCCGACGGTTTCGAGCAGGAAGTCGCGTGCCGGCGCGTGGTCCGCATCGAACACGGCGATCAGCTCGCCGCTTGATTGCTTCATTCCGTTGTTGAGGTTGCCCGCTTTGGCATGCTCATTGCGGTCACGCGTGAGGTAGCGGACGTCGAGATCCTCGCAAAGCTTCTTGAGTTCGTCATGGCGCGCCACCGCGGCCTGGGCTTCGAGAAGCTTGTTGGAATTGCGCTTCTGCAGTGTACCACCGTCATCCAGCAGCCAGACGTGCAGTCTTTCGGCCGGATAATCCATGGCCTTTGCCGCAGCCAGCGTGTTGGCGAGAAGGTGGGAGTCCTCGTTGTAGGAGGGGACGAACACGTCGACATGCGGAAACCGCTCTTCCTTGCTCGCGCGCGATGGACGCGGAGGCAAGGGCGTGGCGACGATGAACAGGCTGAGCGCCAACATCGCCACGCTATACATTTCCGCGAGATAGAGCAGCAGGCCAGGGATGAAATTCTCCGGCTGGTTGATCGGCGGCAGCGTATTGGTCGTTCGCCAATAGACATAGCGAAGAACGATGGAGGTGCCAAAGGCAAGCGCAATCAGTCTCCAGGTGCCTTCAGCCTTCAGCCCCTTGATGATCGCCATCACGGCGACGACAACAAAGCTCGCGATCAGCTGTGTCTGCAGGTTCACAGGCAATGTGATCAGAACGATCACGCACAGAGAAACGAAGGCCCACGTAATGATGCTTCGGGCTTTATGCATCAACATCCCTTTGACAATGCGGGCCGGGCGCTTAGGAACACCGCAGCCGTCTCACGTCTACTTCTTCTGGCACGCGGCCGTCATGGCCGAATCCCCTATGCACTCCGGTGACGGCACCGTCAGGCCGCTCGCCACCGCGGTTCTCGGTTGCGTCTGTTCGGCCGAAGGCGCGGCTGACATGTCTGGCTGCGGCAGACTGCTCGAGCCATCAGGCAACGGAACGCGAGGGCCGGTCGGCGGCGGCAATTGCACGGGCGCCTCCTCGACTCTCGGCTGAACGCTGCGTACGCGAACGACACGAGATTGGATTTCCGGACGGGCTGGTTCATAGCCAAAAGCCATCGGCGTGTTTCTATAGCCGCCCTCGTCTGGATAGATCGGATTGCCGGGGCGCCCGAGCGTCGGATCAGTGCCCTGCGGATGCCCGAACGGATTCCAGATTTCTCCATCCAGCATCCCAACGATCGTGTAGCCATACATGATTCCGAGCAACTGTCTTTCGGTTGCCCGGGCATCACAGAGGCGCAACCGTACCTGGATCATTCCGAAGTTGCGCACTTGCGTCTGCGCGGATCTGCTTGAGCGGATCTGCTGCCAGCCATAAATACAGGTATCGCCCGAACCGCTCTGGCCCGAGGCATAGCCGAACGGTCCATAGCTGTTTTGCAGATAAGTCGCCGAGCGCGTCATCTGCACGCCGGGAACGGCCGCAAAGGCTTCGCGGATTATCCCGTCCTCGCTGACCATCCTAAAGGAGGCGTTTCCGATGCCAGGATTGGCTCCTGATGCCCCAAAAAACTGCACCCCGAGAAAATTCTGACCGGACACGGAAGACGACGTGTAGAGCGAAATCGTCTGCTCTGTGCCATTGCCACGCTTGCGCTCGACGACACTGACGATCGAGGGACCACCAGGCGGAGGCAAGGCCAGCGCCCTTTCGGCGGGCACCGTCTCGGAGACGTTTGGGCGCCTGACATTTCCTGACGACTGACATCCGACCACAAGCCCGGCAAGCAGTGCCAAGCATGACGCCTTCAGTACACTGGACGTTTCGGGTCGCCGCAATCGTCTTTCCTCACGCCCATGCGAGATTACGCATTGGACTTCCGAATCAACGACCCTTGAGGCCGCTACCTATGGTAAACGACGATTATGGTTAACCCATAGTTAATGTGCGACAGCGAGTGTTGATCTGGGAAGGGAATGGCACTCGGTGCAGCTGTCCGGCAACGTCGTCGACGGATTCCGATCCTCGCGGTGTTCTCCGTCTGGCGTTGAACACAGTGTGTCGATCATCCTGGATAGACTGCGAAATCATCTCGCGAAACTGATTTGCATTTTATTAAACATGTAACCAAATCGCATTCTTCCTTGAGGACCGATTTGCTCTCCTGGCGCGTTAGACCGGCATCCGAAACGGAGTATGCGAGTAGTGGCAAAGATCCTTATCGTGGAAGATGAACCCCTCATTCGCTTCGTGCTGGCAGACCAACTGCTTGAGGAAGGTTATAGCGTCATCGAATGCGGGAACGTGCTTGAGGCGATCGCGGCACTTGGAGTGAACGATGACGTTGATGCGATCGTGACCGACGTGGAGATGCCTGGGGCACTCAACGGCCTGGATCTCGCGAGGCTCATCAAGGCGACAAAGCCGTTCATCCACGTCTTGGTGACGTCTGGTCGTGAAATCGATCTTACTGACCTGGATTGGGACGCGAGCTTCTTTCCCAAGCCTTACGATCTAAAGGCTATCGCCAACGAAATCGGGCGACGGGTCGGTTCCCACGCGTCGCGTTCTTTGCCGAAGCGGCCAAACGCTGCCAGATAGCGCGAGGATGTCGTGACCATCCTGAAGGTCATGCGGACGCGGAGTCTGGCTGCCCCCATACAATTGATGCCAGCGCCACAACAGAAGCGTTAGCGATGCTGGCGCGAACTCTCAAATCCCTGACCCGTCGAGCTCCTGTGCGTCGTCGCCTTCCCAGGGTGAGGGCATCGACGCACGATTGAGATTGGCCGAGGGCATCGGCATCCAGCACTTCATTTCCGGCTCGGCATATTCAATGATTCGGCCTGGCGAGGAATCAGAGGCACGCCAGCCTTCCGCACCGAACTGATCGCCATTCGACCAATAGGCGAGGTCGACTTCTGCCGGCCCCTGTTCGGACTGGCGGATCGTGACGAGGATCCGACTGCCGTCTTTCGGCGCGCTTGCCATGTGACGCCAGCGGTCTTGCTCGTCCATCGTTCTCTCTCTCCCACCTTGCTGCAGGTTGCAAGTGTCGTCCCGCCATCGAAAACGGTCAACTCATTCTTTGTGGAATCCGTCCTCTATCGGATCTGCTGGTTTACGATCTCCACTGTGACGAAGATGAACGGTTGCGGAGGGGCGGGGGTGCACCAGCATGCTTTCACCTTTCTCACAAAAAAAGCTTGCCAGAATCTCCGGCTCCTCCCAGCAATACCCCGGCGACGGGTGCCCGTCGAACGGACTTTCCGCCGCAGGAAATTGGCGATTTGATCGATTCGATTGTCAAAAAACCATAATTTGCTTGACCTAGATCGCACATTGACTCTCGGCATTAAGAATTGGATCAACGCTGAATGCGCATAACCTATGTTTTCCTTGGTGCAGTTCTTGCAATCGTACAGCCTGCATATGCTGACGTCGCGTCCCCGCCTGTTTTGCACCCGCAAAAGCAACAGGCACAAGCCGCTCAGCTAAGTGCGCAATTCCTCACGCGGTTCAGCTATAAACCCATTCCTCTTGACGACGCCTTGTCGGCCAAGGTCCTGGATCGGTACATCAAGTCCCTCGATCCGGACCACATGCTCTTTCTGCAAGCGGATATCGACAAGTTCATGTCTGAACGGAACGAGATCGACGATTCCATCAAACGGGAGGACTTGAAGATCCCGTTTGCGATCTTCAACGTGTATGAGAAGCGCGTTGTCGACCGCATGAACTACGCGCGCACCTTGATTAAGCAGGACTTCGATTTCGGTGCGAAGGAAGATTTTTCCGTCCTGCGCGATAAGGAACCTTGGCCGCAGTCGGAAGCCGACAGCAACGAGCTTTGGCGCAAGCGCGTCAAAAGCGACTGGTTGCGGTTGAAACTAGGCGGTAAAGCCGACGCGGCTATTCGCGAGACGCTCGACAAACGGTACGCAAACACGCTCGAGCGCGCTTACAAGTACAAGAGCGACGACGTTTTCCAGTCGTTCATGGACGCCTATACGACCTCGGTCGACCCGCACACGGACTATTTCGGCGCGACCGCTTCCGCCGACTTCGATATCGCGATGAAGCTTTCGCTGGTTGGCATCGGTGCGGTGCTACAGGAACGCGACGACTACACGACAATCCGTGAACTCGTGCCTGGGGGGCCGGCGCAGCTATCCGGTAAGCTCTCGGTTGGAGACCGCATCACCGGTGTCGGTCAAGGCAAGGACGGGGCGATAAAGGACGTGATGGGTACACGCCTTGATGAAGTCGTGCAATTGATACGAGGCAAGAAAGGCTCCGTCGTGCGCTTGGACGTCCTGCCGGCGGATGCCGGAGCAGATGCCACCCATCGCACTATCAGCCTGGTGCGCGACAAAATCAGCCTCGAGAAGCAGGCTGCCAGCAAGACCGTGCTGCCCGTGAAAGTGGGCGACGCCACGCGTAAAGTCGGGGTGATCACCCTACCGGCATTCTATGAGGATTTTGAAGCCAAGCGCAAAGGCGACAAGGACTATAAGAGCGCAACCCGCGACGTCGCAAAGCTTCTCGGCGAACTGGAGCAAGAAAAGGTCGACAGCGTTCTTATTGACCTGCGCAACAATGGCGGCGGCTCACTAGACGAAGCGGTCGATTTGACCGGTCTGTTCATCGGCAAGGGTCCGGTCGTTCAACAACGCGGCAGCGACGGCAAGGTCGCGGTGAGACGCGCTGATTTTAAGGCGCCAATCTGGACAGGCCCCGTGGGCGTCCTGATCAATCGCGGATCAGCATCGGCGTCGGAGATCTTTGCCGCGGCGATCCAGGATTACGGTCGAGGCGTGATCGTCGGCGAACCAAGCTTCGGTAAAGGTACCGTTCAAACCGTCGTCGATCTTGATGACATGGTTCGCAACAGCAAACCGGAATTCGGCGAGCTGAAAGTGACGATTGCCCAGTTTTTCCGGATCAACGGCGGTACGACGCAGCTGCGGGGCGTGACGCCTGATATCAGCTTGCCGGGGTTCTCGGATCCGACAAGCTTCGGCGAGACCAGTTATGATAACGCCCTGCCCTGGGCGCAAATCAAGCCTGCGAACTATACGCCCGCAAACGTTGTAGCGGCATCGCTGCCGACGTTGCAAAGCCGCCATGATGCACGGGTCGAGAGCGACCCGGACTTCCAACGACTGTTGAAAGACATTGCTGACCTGAAGGCGCAGCGCGAGAAAGGGGTTATCTCCCTGAATGAAGCCGAACGTCGCAAGGAAGCGGCTGCTCGCGAGGAGCGGCTCAAGTCTCAAGCGCAAGCAAGCGATAGCGAAGATTCTGGTTCAGATGATGGACTGCAGTCAAACGAGCGCAGCCTGAGCGCTGATATTGCCATGGAAAATGCCCGCAAGAACGCAAAAGACGTCTTGCTGAACGAGACCGCCGCCATTCTTGCCGATGAGGCGGACTTACAAGGGAAGGCAAAGACTGCGGCAAAACCATCGGGAAGCACCGACGGAAAATAGCTCTATCCGATGGCGTGGCAGGCGGGAAACCGAACCGAGTTCGGCAAGCGAGTTCTCGTGACTGCCTGCGGCCCCATCGGATACACTTGCGGCTGCCCGCGCTCGTAGCTCGCCGAACGGTAGGCGAAGCCGATTTTATCTTGAGCTGCATTGCTCTAAGCTGTCGGCTGAGCACTCCGTTGGGTTAGTGTATCATGGTCGGCCAGCTAACCATCAAGGTATTGGGCGAACTTAACGTCACGCAGCAGGGACAGCTTTTGCCTCTGCCGCAGTCAAAGAAAACCCGTGCCCTTCTTGCCTATTTGGCTGTCGTCGGAAGAGCCCAACGTCGCGAGCATCTTTGCAAGATGTTCTGGGAAGTTCCGGACGACCCTCGGGCTTCCTTAAGGTGGAGCCTTCACAAGCTGAGGCCAATCGTGAATACGGAAGGTCATGTGCGTCTGCATGCGGACCACAATTCCGTTCTCCTCAGCCCCCAGACGGTCGAGGTGGACTTCAAAGGCATGGCTTCTCTGAGGCCCGCGGACCTCGACCTCTTGGACATGGAGAGATTGGAGTCGCTTGCCGCGACATTTCGTGGTGAATTTCTCGATGGCCTATGCCTCCCGCACTGCCCAAACTTTGAAGCGTGGCGGCTATGTCACCGGGATATTGCGCTTCGGGTGCACATGGAGATTCTGCGCGCCCTTGTTCGACGCCTGCAAGACCGACCTGAGCGAGTAAACGTCTATTCCCTGGTGCTCGATCGCCTTACCAACGAGATTGCCGCCGTCGATCGCCCCGAACAGTGGCCGGAGCCTTCAGTCTCCGGCGCGAGCAACGGGTCTCGCGATGTCCCACTCCGGTCACTTCCACCTTCACAGCCTGGATCAGCTTTCATCTCGCGGAACTTTGAAACGGATGTCCCGTGGCCAGCAGTGACGCCCAGCAAAAGGTCGCAGGAAATTCGCTTCTGCAAAACCGCGGATCGGGTAACAATCGCTTACGCGGTGTGTGGGCGGGGATCACCGATCGTAAGAGCCGCACATTGGATGTCGCATCTCCAGTATGATTGGGAAAGTCCGGTGTGGACGCATTGGATCGACGCCCTGTCGGAGAAGACGAAGCTGATACGCTACGACGAGCGCGGCACCGGACTCTCGGACTGGATTGCCGAGGATATCTCGTTTGCGGCGATGATTGCGGACCTGGAGAGCGTGGTCGACGCGGCGGGCCTCGATCGGTTCACGCTGCTGGGCGTATCGCAAAGCTGTGCCGTCTCCGTTGCCTACGCTGTCCGACACCCCGAACGGGTTTCGGGGCTCATCCTGTACGGAGGATTTGTAAAAGGCTGGCGAAAGCGAAGCGACAGCCATGAGGTGGCCACGCATGAGGCAATGACCGCTTTGATCAGGGAAGGATGGGGTCAGAACAATCCGGTTTTTCGACATCTGTTCACTGCAATGTTCATTCCAGGGGCGGACGAGGTGCAGATGGATTGGTTTGACGAATTGCAGCGCATTTCTGTCTTGCCCAGCAACGCAGGTCGCCTGCACGAGGCGTTCGGAGAGATCGACGTTTCGGATGTCCTGTCGCAGGTGACGATTCCGACGCTGGTCTTGCACGCAAGAAAAGACATGGTCGTTCCCTTTCAGTGCGGAAGGGAGTTTGCGACCGGCATCCCCGGGGCTCGATTTGTCGATCTCGATAGCGCCAACCACATTCTCCTCGCCAACGAACCCGCCTTTGAGCGGTTTGTTCGTGAAGTAACGCGCTTCGTCGCCGAAACAGCGTAGCCTTGTGACTGGCGCCTTGGCGCGCCCGACGGTCTTGGAGACGCTATCAACCGAGTTTGGCTCCCGCCTCTCGTTCAAGCGCGATCGCACCCGAGGGGCGCATTTTCAACGATCCGCCCGGCATTTTCAACGATTCCTCCCACACTCCTTCTCACGCCGGCAGAATAAAGTGCTTCCTACAGTTCTCGACGCTGACGAGGAGGCACGACGATGAAGGTTCACACTGTAACCGGCGGCGCAGGCGGCGCAGGATTGCGACTGCATGTTCGCGAGTGGGGAAAAGAGGACGCTCCTTCGATCCTCTTCATCCACGGGTGGTCGCAGAACCATCTCTGCTGGAAGAACCAGTATGAGAGCATGCTTGCAGAGGATTTTCGCCTCGTAGCCCTGGACCTGCGCGGTCACGGCATGTCGGAGGCCCCGCTCGAAGCGGAGTATTATACTGAGCCGCAGCTTTGGGCCGACGATATCGCCGCTGTCGTAGATCAACTCAACCTCGGCAGTCCCGTTCTTGTGGGTTGGTCCTACGCCGGCTTCATTATTTGCGACTACCTCCGCACCCATGGAACGGCGAAGGTTTCGGGCATCAACTTTGTAGGCGCGGCGACCACGCTAAATAAGGCCGCATTTGGCACCTTGATTGGCCCGGGCTTCCTTGACCACGTCATTGGTGCCACGAGCGAGGACCTGCCTGGCAACATCGAAGCGATCCGCAATTTCGTCCGCGGATGTACTTACTCGCAATTGCCTTCCGAAGTATTCGAAACGGCGATCTGCTGGAACATGGCCGTGCCAGCGAAAATCCGGGCTGCGCTGCTGGCCCGCGAGATCGATTCTGACGATGTACTGACCGCTCTTGCGGTGCCCGTCCTTGTCACGCACGGCCAAGAGGACACGGTGATCCTGCCGGCGATGGGGCGGCACCTTCTAGCGTTATGTCCTGAAGCCACGGCATCGTGGTATGCGGCAACGGGGCACGCACCTTTTTTGGAGAACCCTACCAGGTTCAACGATGAGCTATGTCGTTTTGCAGATGACGCAAAGGTGTCCCGGAAAGGTATCTCTTCGAGGCTGGAAGGGAGCACATTGGCTGGAACAAGTCCCGCTTACAATCGCACTTGACCGCGCGGACGAGTTTCAGTTCCTCCAACGGCAAAGGATACGGCACCAGTACACACACAGCTGGCTTCGAATGTCGGATAACTGGCGCGCCCTCTCGGCCATCCGACCTCACACGCCGCCTTCACCGTGCCGCCACTGACCGGTCTCGAAGCTTCCCGTTATGGATTCGACCGCCGTTTTTCGAAGAAGGCGGTTATGCCCGCCTGCGCCTCTGTGGTCTCCCAGCTATCTGCAAGCTGGGAAATCACGCTCTCGATGATCTTTTCCGTGATGGGCGGCGCAAGAGACCGCGCAAGGGCCTTGGCGCGTGTCGCTGCCTCCGGTGAGGCCGCGATGAATTCCGCGATCTCGAGGTCGACAGCACGGTCGAGGTTCGCAGCGGGAACAACAGAGGCGACGAGACCGATGGATTTGGCATGGGCAGCATCGAAGGTTCGACCGGAGACGAAGAGGGATCGTGCCGCAGGGCTGCCGATCCGCGCTACGACGTAAGGGCTGATCGTTGCCGGTATCAACCCAAGCCGAACTTCCGTCAGGCCGAAGCGCGCCGCCTCCGAGGCAATCACTGTATCGCAGACGCTGATCAGCCCGATACCGCCGCCAAAGGCGCTCCCGTGGACGCAGCCAATGAGCGGCTTCGGAAGCTCGTTCAGGGCCTTGAACATCATCGCCAGCCGCCGCGCTTCGGCGATTCTCTCCGCCCGGCTCGCCTTGAACTGGGCTCTCATCCACTCCAGGTCACCGCCGGCACAGAAGCTCTTGCCCGCTCCAGCAAGCACGACGACTCGCACCCGTCCATCCGACCCGAGCGCGCTTGCGGCCTCCGTCAACTCGTCGATCATTTCGGCGGACATGGCATTGTGCTTGTCCTCACGGGTGAGCGTAAGCCGCGCAACGCCGCGTTCGTCGATCGAAATCATCAGCGTTTTCGGCATTATGCCTCGCTCCTTAGGCTCTGGGCAAAATCGGCGGCCTCTTCCAGCTTCTCGGGCGCGAGCCCGGTCCGATAGCCCTTGCGGGTAAGGAACTCAGCGACAGCCAAAGTATCGACATTGCCCTTTGCGCCCGGAGCATAGGGGCAACCGCCCAATCCGCCGACCGACGCGTCGAAAACCCGCAGCCCGTGCTTCAAGGAAACCCCGATATTGTCCAAGGCCCAGCCGTCGGTGTCGTGGAAATGACCCGCAAGCATCGTCGCCGGCGCACAGGAGAGGACCGTTACCAGCATTTGATCGACCTCTTCCGGTCGTCCCTTGCCGATCGTGTCGCCGAGACTGATCTCGTAGCAGCCCAATGCATGCAGGCTCTCGACGACGCGCGCCGTCGCATCCGGCGAAATGGCCCCCTCATAGGGACATTCGACCACGCAGCTGACATAGCCACGCATTGGAACGCCACGTGCACGGCTTGCTTCGGCAACCGGCTTGAAGCGTTCGATACTCTCGGCGATGGAACAGTTGATATTCTGTTGCGAGAAGCTCTCCGAGGCGGACGCAAAGATCGCGACTTCGTCCGCGCCCGCGGCCATTGCAGCCTCAAACCCCCTCATATTCGGGGTCAAAACGCCATAGCGGACCCCCGGCCTGCGCTTGATGCCGGCCATCACTTCGGCGGCGTCAGCAAGTTGCGGCACCCACTTCGGGCTGACAAAGCTCGTCGCCTCGATCCGCTCGAAACCACATTCCGAGATCATGTCGATGAGGGCGATCTTCGTCGCCGTCGGGATCAGGTTCTTCTCGTTCTGGAGGCCATCGCGCGGTGCCATCTCGACGATCGAGACGTCCCGGGGCAGCAATGACGATTCTCCGGGCTGCATCACGTCTCCTCTACCCGCAGCGTCAGAAGTACGGCGCCTTCGTCGACTTGCTGCCCTTCGCTCACCTCGACGGCTTCCACCGTCCCATCGCGGGCTGCGACAAGCGTCAGCTCCATCTTCATGGCTTCCATGACGACAAGCGCATCACCCTTGGCGACCTCCGCCCCCGAACTCGTCCGCACGATCTTCACAAAGCCCGGCATCGGCGCGATCAGTCTGTTGCCATCAGCAACATCCGTGGCACTGAAATCGAGCGGGTTACCGAGATGGAATACATGCGTTCGGTGGTCGACGCTGACGACCAGGTGATGCGCCGCCATACTGGCCTTGACCTGCACCTGCCGGGCATCGACCTCCACCCGGCAACCATCGTCCTGCCGGCTGACGATCTTCACGGGAATGACCCGCCGTCCATCATGCACGGCGAAGAAATCGAAACCCTTGGCCGCAATCCGTAGCGTTGAATGCCCTCCTTCATAGGTCAGAACGACGATGCGCTGCATCTCGCTCCAAAGCTGCCAATGTCCCAGCGTCAGCCAGGGATCGCCATCCGATGATCGCGCAAGCGTACCCAGTGACAACACGCCAGCAAGCGCGATCACCGTGTCCGCAGGCGGCTCGAGCGCGGTCAGAGATTGAAGATTGCG
The DNA here is from genome assembly GCF_000510625.1 of Rhizobium sp. IBUN. Taxonomy (NCBI): domain Bacteria; kingdom Pseudomonadati; phylum Pseudomonadota; class Alphaproteobacteria; order Hyphomicrobiales; family Rhizobiaceae; genus Rhizobium; species Rhizobium sp. IBUN. Next base: position 138,743 of record NZ_AZNV01000001.1, on the reverse strand, counting down.
ATCGATCAGCCCGGTATCCGGATGGCCAGCGACAAATTCGTCCTGCTCGCTCAATCTGGCGAGGAAGTCGAGATTGGTGGTGACACCGACGACATGCGAGCTCTGCAAGGCCCTGGTCAGTCGCAACAGGGCGACACTCCGGCTGGGCCCGTGTACGACCATCTTGGCGATCAGGGGATCGTAGTGAGCCGAGACGGTATCGCCCGGACGGATCCCGGCATCGATCCGCGCCGTAACCTCCGGAAAATCCAGATGCCTGATCGTCCCCGTCGCGGGCAGGAAGCCTTTGGCCGCATCCTCCGCGTAGATCCGGGCCTCGAAGGCCCAGCCATAGATCTCAAGCTCCGACTGCTTCTTCGGCAGCGGCTCGCCGAACGCCACACGCAATTGCCACTCGACGAGATCGACCCCGGCAATCGCTTCGGTAACGGCATGCTCGACCTGAAGACGGGTATTCATCTCCATGAAATAGAAACGATCCGGCCAGAGGCCGTTCGAGACATCCGCGATGAACTCGACGGTGCCGGCACCACGATAGGAAATGGCACGCGCCGCGCGTACCGCGGCTTCACCCATGGCACGACGCATCTCCGGCGTCATTCCCGGCGCCGGCGCTTCTTCGATCACCTTCTGATGGCGGCGCTGGAGCGAACAATCACGTTCGAAAAGATGCACAACATTGCCGTGCCGATCGCCGAAGATCTGAACCTCGATATGGCGCGGGCGAATGAGGTAGCGCTCGATCAGAACGGCATCGTCGCCGAATGCGGCCTTCGCCTCTCGCCGCGCAGCAGCAAGTGCTTCGGGAAAATCCTCCTCGCTGTCGACGCGGCGCATGCCCTTGCCGCCGCCACCCGCGCGTGCCTTGATCAGCACGGGGTACCCGATCAGGGTCGCCTGATCGGCGAGAAACCCGTCGTCTTGTTCCTCGCCATGGTAGCCGGGAACGACCGGCACGCCCGACTGATCCATCAACGCCTTTGCGGCATCCTTCAATCCCATGGCACGAATGGACGACGGCTGCGGCCCAATGAAGACAATGCCTGCCGCCTCTACGGCTGCGGCGAAGTCTGCATTCTCCGAGAGAAACCCGTAACCAGGATGAATGGCTTCGGCGCCAGTTCGCTGCGCCGCAGAAAGGATCCGCTCGATCGAGAGGTAACTCTCCTGCGCGCTCGCGGGCCCCAGCCGAACCGCTTCGTCGGCCATCTCGACGTGCAGCGCCCCAACATCGGCATCCGAATAGACCGCCACCGTGGCGATCCCCATGCGCCTAGCGGTTCGGATCAACCGGCAAGCAATCTCGCCACGGTTTGCGATGAGAATTTTCTGGAACATCGCTACCTCACATCCGGAACAGGCCGAAGCGCGTCTCTTCAATCGGTGCATTCAGCGCCGCAGACAGCGAGAGACCGAGCACGTCGCGGCTCTTGGCCGGGTCGATCACCCCATCGTCCCATAGCCGCGCCGACGCGTAGAGCGGATGGCTTTGCCGTTCGAAAAGATCGAGCACCGGCTGCTTGAAACTGGTCTCCTCCTCCGGTGTCCATGGCGTGCCGGCACGGGAGAGCGCCTCGCCCCGCACAGTCGCAAGCACGCCGGCCGCCTGCTCTCCGCCCATGACCGAGATGCGGCTGTTCGGCCATGTCCAGAGAAAGCGCGGCGAGAAGGCGCGACCGGCCATCCCATAGTTGCCCGCACCGAAGGAACCGCCAACCAGCATCGTCACCTTTGGCACCCCGGTCGTTGCGACCGCGGTAACGAGCTTCGCACCATTCTTCGCGATGCCTTCGGTTTCGTATTTGCGGCCAACCATGAAGCCGGTGATGTTCTGCAGGAAGACGAGCGGTATCCTGCGCTGCGAGCAGAGCTCCACGAAATGGGCGCCCTTCAGGGCCGACTCGGAGAACAGCACGCCGTTGTTGGCGACAATGCCCACCGGGATACCATGGACATGTGCAAAGCCGCAGACCAGCGTCGTCCCGTAGCGCGCCTTGAATTCATCCAAACGCGAGCCGTCGACGATACGGGCGATAACTTCGCGCACGTCGTAGGGCACGCGCAGGTCGGCCGGGACGATCCCTGCGATTTCCGAGGGATCGAACAGTGGTGCCTCAACCGCCTGGCGCTCGACGCCACCCGCCTTGGATCGATTGAGATTGGCGACGGCGCGCCTCGCCAATGCCAGGGCATGCGCGTCATCTCGCGCAAGATGGTCTGCGACACCGGAGAGCCTTGTGTGCACATCGCCACCGCCAAGGTCCTCGGCCGAAACGACTTCGCCGGTTGCGGCCTTCACCAGCGGCGGACCGGCGAGAAAGATCGTCCCCTGCCCCTCGACGATGATTGCCTCGTCGGACATGGCAGGCACGTAGGCACCACCTGCCGTACACGAGCCCATGACGACGGCGATCTGTGGAATTCCTGCCGCCGACATATTGGCCTGATTGTAGAATATCCGGCCGAAATGATCGCGATCCGGAAAGACCTCGTCCTGATTCGGCAAGTTCGCGCCGCCCGAATCCACCAAGTAAATGCAGGGCAGATTGTTCTGGGCCGCGACTTCCTGCGCGCGCAGGTGCTTCTTTACCGTCATCGGAAAGTAGGTGCCGCCTTTGACGGTCGCGTCGTTGCAGACGATCATGCAATCGCGCCCTGAAACGCGGCCGATGCCGGTTATCAGCCCAGCACCCGGCGCCTCATTGCCGTACATGCCGTGGGCTGCGGTCAATCCGATTTCGAGAAGAGGCGTAGCCGGATCGAGCAGGGCGGCGATCCGATCCCGTGGTAGCATCTTGCCGCGGGCAACATGACGCTCGCGCGCTGCAAGTCCGCCCCCATTCGCCGCACTCAAGGCTGCGTCCTCGATGGCACGGATAGCTTCGGCCATCGCCGCGCGATTTGTCCTGAAGTTCTCCGAATTCGTCGAAATCTGCGACTTCAAAACCGTCATTGGTCACCAGGATGGTTGTCGGATGAAACGTTCGGATCAGGCCGTTTCGGAAAAGAGCTCGCGGCCAATCAGCATGCGTCTGATCTCAGAGGTTCCGGCACCGATCTCGTAGAGCTTGGCGTCGCGCAGCAACCGGCCGGCGGGATAATCGTTCGTGTAGCCATTCCCCCCGAGCGCCTGGATTGTCTCAAGCGCCAACAGCGTCGCCTTCTCGGCGGCATAAAGAATGCAGCCGGCAGCATCCTTGCGCGTCGTCTCGCCGCGATCGCAGGCCGCCGCAACTGCGTAGACATAGGCGCGCGCCGTGTTCATGGTTACGTACATATCGGCGAGTTTTCCCTGCATCAGCTGGAATTCGCCGATCGCCTGGCCGAACTGCTTTCTTTCGTGAAGATAGGGCACGACGACATCCATGCAGGCGGCCATGATGCCGATCGGTCCAGCGGAGAGGACGACACGTTCATAGTCGAGCCCCGACATCAGAACGCGCGCACCACCGCCGAGTGTGCCCAGCACATTTGCCGCGGGAACCTCGCAGTCCTCGAAGATCAATTCGCAGGTGTTGGAGCCGCGCATGCCAAGCTTGTCGAGCTTCGGGCCAGTTGAAAAGCCCTTGAAGCCTTTCTCGACGAGGAAAGCCGTGATGCCACGCGGACCCGCATCAGGGTCTGTCTTCGCGTAAACCACCAGCACATCGGCATCCGGGCCGTTGGTGATCCACATCTTGTTGCCGTTGAGGAGGTAGCTGTCGCCTCGCTTCTTCGCCCGAAGCTTCATCGAAACGACGTCGGATCCGGCGCCCGGCTCGGACATGGCGAGTGCGCCAACATGTTCGCCGGAGATGAGCTTCGGCAAATAACGCGACTTCTGCTCGTCCGTTCCATTGCGGCTGATCTGATTGACGCAAAGGTTGGAATGGGCGCCGTAGCTGAGGCCGACGGAGGCGGAAGCGCGGCTGATTTCCTCCATCGCGACGCAATGGGCCAAGTATCCCAAGCCGGCGCCGCCATAGGCCTCCTCGGCCGTGATCCCGAGCAGTCCCATCTCACCCATCTCGCGCCAGAGTGGCGTTGGAAAACTGTTGCTGCTGTCCGTCTCGGCAGCGAGCGGTGCAATGCGCTCCGTCGCGAAACGTCGAACGCTGTCGCGGAGCGCCTCGATCTCGTCCGCCAGACCAAATCTCAAACCACCAGAATACATGCCTTCCCTCCCAAGTCCGGCGCGCGACTACAACAGCGTCCGGTATGCGTGTGTCGTCATTCTCCCGTCATTGTTCTTCACGCGCGTATCTTGTCGGCAGCTCCTCCACTGCCGGTCGGCCTGATAAATCTCGTTGAAGAACGCGAAAATGGCAAGCATTTCCGGTCGGCCAGACGTTTCTGACCGCCAGTTTGCCCCAGCGACTATTCGATCGATCTTCGGCCGGCATCCGCCCTTCCTCCCGAGATAGGCGACGCACGGGATCTTTAGAGATCCGCGTGAGAATAAAGGGATGCTAGCACCGGGCGCGCGGAATTTCTGAACCAAGACGGTTCATCCTGCGCAAACTATGGAAAGAATTCGCCGCTGGGACGACGCGTTCAACCGCTGAGGGCCGTCCGACAAAATCGACGGCCCAAGTGGCGATATGAGCCACCTATGACGCTAGCGCTTTATGGCGCGGCCACTGCGGCTTTCGGCGATTGCCCGCACTTGATGACGGCGAACCAGCTCGGCCTGTACCTCGGCCTGAAACGTCATGACATGTTCGCGGACCTTAGCTTCGGAGCAGCCAAGCGACGTCAGCTCATCAGCCAGTCGGCGGCATTCTGTCTTCCAGAAGCGTACTGCATCCTCGCCGTGGCGACGGTCCAGTTCGGTCGCGCACCGTTCAATGTCTCCGGCGCGTGAAGCGACCGGGAAAAGTACGATCTCGCTTGTCGTCATTGCTTGCAGATTCTTGTTTGACTGTACTGACATCGACTCATTCCGTTGCGTCCGACTCATTCCTAGCTGACCATGGTTAACGCTTTCCTCTTCGCCCCCACAAACGCGGCGTTCAATTCATCGCGGCGGTCAAAGCGGGCATCGACACGGTCTCCGCCACAAGCAGGACTTCCGAACCATCGGAAATGCCGCTAGGCTTCTGCAGGCTGCTTTATTGATGCAGCGAGGGGGCTGAAATCAGTGAGACGTGTAGTTGCGAAGCCTGTTGCGGCGGCAATCGTGGTGTTCGCGCGCGCCATTACCGCGGTTCGCGCTATCTGGCCGAATGACGGCATTCCCCAGGGCCAGTGTGTTTACTTCGCCAATCACTCCAGCCATGGCGATTTCATCCTGGTCTGGGCCGTCCTTCCGCCGAGCTTGAGACGGAAGACACGCCCCGTCGCTGGCGCGGAATATTGGCTGAAGTCATCGATCAACCGCTTCATCGGCTGCAACGTCTTCGACGCAGTTCTTATCGAGCGGGACCGCGACAAGCGCACACGCGATCCGATTGAAGTCATGGCCGAAGTGGTCGATTCCGGAGCGTCGCTGATCCTCTTTCCCGAAGGAACGCGCAACCAGACAGATGCGCCGCTGCTGCCGTTCAAGAGCGGACTGTTCCATCTCGCCTCGACCCGGCCGGACATTCAGCTTGTGCCGGTCTGGATCAACAATCTCAATCGGGTCATGCCAAAAGGCGAGATCGTCCCGATCCCCTTCATCTGCACCGTGACCTTCGGCAACGCCATTCGGATCGAAGCCGGCGAGACCAAGGAAACCTTCCTCGACAGGGCGCGGACGGCGCTGCTTGATCTGTCACCAAAACACCTGGGCGGTAAAGAATGAACGCAGCGAACGCCGACTTGTGGACACTCGTCCTTGGCATCTTCACGCTCCTGATCGTTTCGTCGACCATCGGCTACCTGCTGCAGCGGCGACTGCCGGCCGGCCAGTCGAATGCCGCGATCGAGAACCTGAACGCACGCATCAAGGCGTGGTGGATCATGGCCATCCTGATCGGCCTTGCCTTTCTTGCCGGTCGGATCGGCGTGCTGCTGCTGTTTGGCTTCTGCTCTTTCGCGGCACTACGCGAGTTCATTACGCTGACCGACACCAAACGCGCCGATCACTGGGCGCTCGCAGCCGCCTTCTTCGTCGTCCTGCCGCTGCAGTATTGGCTGTTGTGGGAGAGGCAATACGGCATCTTCTCGATCTTCATTCCGGTCTACGCGTTCCTCTTGATGCCGATCATCTCCGTACTGCGCGGCGATACCGAGCGTTTTCTGATACGCATTGCCGAAGTCCAATGGGCGCTGATGATTTGCGTATTCTGCGCCTCCCACGTTCCGGCGCTGCTGACGCTGACGATCCCCGGCTACGAAGGCCGCAACGTTCTGCTGATCGCTTTCCTGGTGATCATCGTGCAGCTCAGCGACGTGCTCCAATATGTCTGGGGCAAGCTGTTCGGTCGAACAAAAATCGCACCAAGCCTGTCGCCTTCAAAGACCGTGGAGGGCTTTGTCGGGGGCGTCTTGAGCGCGACGTTGATCGGTGCCGCCCTATGGTGGATCACACCTTTCACGCCGCTCCAGGCCGGGGTCATGGCTTTCGTTATCACCATGATGGGCTTTTTCGGCGGCCTCGTCATGTCGGCGATCAAGCGAGATCGCGGCGTCAAGGACTGGGGTCACCTGATCGAAGGGCACGGCGGACTGATTGACCGGCTCGATTCCGTCGTCTTTTCCGCGCCGATCTTCTTTCACATTGTCCGCTACTGGTGGTCGATCACATGATGACGCCGGTCCGTCGGCTGGCCCAGAGCAGTGCGATACATGTGCTTTTCGCATTTGTCGCCATGGGCGGCTGGGCGGTCTTCGCCAACAGCAGCCATCCGCCGCAGCGAGCCCTATTTGCCGGCCTTGTGCAGGGCGCACTCTCGGCCGGCCTCACCTTCTTTCTCAAGACGGTTATCGAGCGGCTCGCAAAACAGTTCAAAGGGCGCGCCGGTCTCTGGGCACCGCCGCTGATCGCATGTCTGGCATCGACTGCCGTGCTGATCTCGATCCATGCGTTGAGCGGCACCCCGGAAATCCTGAAAACCATAGCGGTGCCGCTAACCGTCTCGACGACCTACGCGGCAGTCTACAATTACTTTGTCTACCAAGAGAGGATCGTGGCATGACGGAAACGGGCGATCGCCGGCCGCTGGCAAGCAGAGACACGCAATGGGCAAAGCGCATTGCGAAATGGCTGGCGACACGGTCGGTCACGCCGAACCAAATCTCTCAGGCAAGCATGGTCGCCGCGGCATTGGCCGGCGGCGCGTTCTTCCTTGCGGGACGGGATGACGGGTGGACAAGACCGCTCCTCCTCGTTCTCGCGGCCGCGTTCTGCCAATTGCGGCTGTTGTGCAATCTCTTCGACGGTATGGTTGCCGTTGAGGGCGGCAAGGGCGCGGCGGACGGCCCCTTCTGGAACGAATTCCCCGACCGCGTCGCCGACATCCTGATCCTGGCCGGTGTTGGGTATGGCATCGGATCGCCCGGCCTTGGCTGGGCGGCGGCATCTTTTGCCGTATTGACGGCCTATGTTCGCGAGCTCGGTCGAGCAACCGGGACGCCGAGCGACTTCTCCGGCCCGATGGCAAAACAACACCGAATGGCGACAATCACGGCTGCGACAATCCTCTCGATCCTCGAGCCGTTTTGGAGCGGGCACAATCAGGTTCTACTCGCTGCCCTCTGGCTGATTACGATCGGTGCTGCCTTCACGGCGCTGCGACGGGGCAGAAACGTCGTTCGGAATCTGAAAGGTGGCCACGCGGGCAATTGACGCCCTTCACTCAATCCTCGTCAGGCGTACCGAAAAGCTCGAAAGTGCGCTTTGCAGTCGAGCGCACCAGCAATACAACAACCGCGCCGCTTCTTCTTTTCCCCGAAGCGGCCTTGGACTAGCCTCGCTTCGGCGAGGCATTTTTCTTCCATCGGCATTTATAAGATTTTTATATCCGCGGCCCGCCGCCGATCTCGAACGCTTATGCGGTTCGACCGCATATTAATGTCCGAGAGATCCAAGGATCATCTCCAGCCAGAAAGCATAAAAGGTGCCATCCTGAGGATGGCGCCCTTTGTCTTGTCTGACTCCAGAAGAACAACAGGAGTCACGATCGATGATGGACATAGTTCTACTCGCCACAGGAATCGTATTTTTCGCCCTCTGCTTTGCTTACACCAAAGCCTGCGACCGACTTTAACCGGAGAAGCGCCATGACACTCGACTATATTCTCAGTAGTGCCGTCACCGTGTTCCTCACGGTTTACCTCACCTACGCTCTCATTCGCCCCGAACGCTTCTAGAATCGCGCCTCCTCCCAAGGCGCGACCGGCGAAACAAATCGGGTATTGAAAGTTACCTCCCATGACCCTCAACGGATGGCTTCAGATCCTACTTTACTGCGGGATCATCATTGTGCTCGTCAAACCGCTTGGCGGTTACATGACACGCGTCTTCAATGGCGAACGCACGTTTCTCTCACCCGTCCTCGCTCCGATTGAACGGGGACTTTACGCGCTTGCCGGCACCAGCGAACGTGAAGAGCAGCACTGGACCTCCTATGCGTTTTCCATGCTCGCATTCAACTTGCTTGGCGTGCTCCTGCTCTACGCGCTTATGCGGTTTCAGGCGGTCCTGCCTTTGAATCCCGCAGGCATGGCATCGGTGCCATCGGACCTCTCCTTCAATACGGCGGTCAGCTTCGTCACAAACACCAACTGGCAGAACTACGGCGGCGAAAGCACCATGTCGTATCTGACTCAGATGATGGGGCTCAGCGTCCAAAACTTCCTGTCAGCAGCGACCGGCATTGCGATCGCCATCGCCTTCATCCGAGCCTTCTCGCGTGCATCGGGCAAGGCGATCGGCAACTTCTGGGTCGATATGACCCGTGCGACGCTGTACATTCTCCTGCCGATCTGCATCGTGCTGACGCTGGTCTATGTCTACCTCGGTGTACCGCAGACGTTTGGCCCTTACGTCGACGCGACGACGCTCGAAGGCGCCAAGCAGACGATCGCCCTCGGCCCGGTGGCCTCGCAGCTTGCCATCAAGATGCTCGGCACCAACGGCGGCGGCTTCTTCAACGCCAATTCCGCGCACCCCTTCGAAAACCCGGACGCTGTCTCGAACCTCATTCAGATCGTGACGATCTTTGCGATCGGTGCGGCGCTGACCAACGTCTTCGGTCGAATGGTCGGCAACCAGCGTCAAGGTTGGGCAATCCTCGGCGCCATGGGTATCCTGTTCCTCGCCGGCGTCGTTGTCGTCTACTGGGCGGAAGCTGCAGGCAATCCGCTGATGCACGCCTTCGGCCTGCAAGGCGGCAACATGGAAGGCAAGGAAGTCCGCTTTGGCGTCGCCATGTCCTCGCTCTTTGCGGTGATCACGACGGCTGCCTCCTGCGGTGCCGTTAACGCAATGCATGGCAGCTTTACGGCACTCGGCGGCTTGATCCCCCTCATCAACATGCAGCTTGGCGAAGTCATCGTCGGCGGTGTTGGCGCGGGCTTCTACGGCATCCTGATGTTCATCATCGTCGCTGTCTTCGTGGCGGGCCTGATGGTCGGCCGCACGCCCGAGTACCTTGGCAAGAAAATCGAAGCCAAGGAGATGAAGATGGCCGTGCTTGCCATTCTTTGCCTGCCGCTCGCCATGCTGGTCTTTACCGCGATATCAAGTGTGCTGCCCTCCGCCGTCGCCTCGATCGGCACGGCCGGACCACATGGCTTCTCCGAAATCCTCTACGCCTACACGTCCGGTGCGGCGAACAACGGCTCGGCTTTCGGCGGCCTCACCGGCAACACACCCTGGTACAACATCACGCTCGGCCTCGACATGCTGATGGGCCGCTTCCTGGTGATCATCCCAGCGCTTGCGATTGCCGGCTCGCTGGTCACCAAGAAGACCGTCCCCGCCTCGGCAGGCACGTTCCCGACCGATGGCCCGCTCTTCGTCGGCCTCCTGACGGGCACGATCCTGATCGTCGGCGGACTGACCTTCTTCCCGGCGCTGGCGCTTGGCCCGGTCGTCGAGCACCTGGTCATGATCGCCGGCCAGACCTTTTGAGGTGAAGCAATGATCCTTCGTCACAAGCTTCGCAAATCCTTCAACGCACGTCCCGGTTCGCCGGGACGTGACAGCCAGCGGATGACCCGCGCCTCCGACATCATTCTAGTGATGCTCGCCGGCCTCCTCGTCATCGTCGCGGTATTTCGGATCCTACACGGCTGATCGCAACACGGTCGCCTTACTCTTTTCAAGCTGGAGTCTCTTATGAGCCAGGCAAAATCAGCGAGCATCATGGATTCTCGCATTCTCATTCCGGCCGTGGGCGCCGCCTTCAAGAAGCTGAACCCGCGCACCCTTGCCAAGAACCCCGTCATGTTCGTCGTGGCAACGGTTTCGGCGCTGACCACGATCCTGTTCGTCCGCGATCTCGTCACGGGCGGCGGAAATCTTGGCTTTTCCTTCCAGATCAACCTTTGGCTCTGGTTCACCGTGCTTTTTGCCAACTTCGCCGAAGCCGTTGCCGAAGGCCGCGGCAAGGCGCAGGCGGACTCGCTGCGCAAGGCTCGCACCGAAACCCAGGCAAAACTCCTGACGGCCAACAACGGCACCGGCTACCGCCTCGTTCCGGGCACGAGCCTGAAGGTCGGCGATCTTGTCCTCGTCGAGGCTGGCGACATCATTCCCTCGGACGGTGAAGTCATCGAGGGCGTCGCATCTGTCAACGAGGCCGCGATAACAGGCGAGTCCGCCCCTGTCATCCGCGAGTCCGGCGGCGACCGTTCGGCCGTTACCGGCGGTACGCAGGTTTTGTCCGATTGGATTCGGGTTCGTATCAGCGCGGCTGCGGGGCACACCTTCCTCGACCGCATGATCTCGCTTGTCGAAGGTGCCGAACGTCAGAAGACCCCGAACGAGATCGCCCTCAACATCCTGCTTGCCGGGATGACGCTGATCTTCGTTCTGGCCACCGCGACCATCCCAAGCTTTGCAAGCTATGCCGGTGGCTCGATCCCGATCATTATCCTCGTCGCGCTTTTCGTGACGCTGATTCCCACGACCATAGGCGCGCTTCTGTCGGCGATCGGCATCGCCGGCATGGATCGTCTGGTGCGCTTCAACGTACTTGCCATGTCCGGTCGCGCCGTGGAGGCAGCCGGCGACGTCGACACGCTGCTCCTCGACAAGACCGGCACGATCACGCTCGGCAACCGCCAAGCCACGTCCTTCCGCCCCGTTCACGGCATCTCCGAACAGGACCTTGCCGATGCCGCGCAACTGGCATCGCTCGCCGACGAAACACCGGAAGGCCGCTCGATCGTCGTGCTCGCCAAGGAGAAATACGGCATCCGTGGCCGCGACATGGCCAGCCTGAAGGCCGCTTTCGTGCCCTTCACCGCGCAGACGCGCATGAGCGGCGTGGATGTCGAGGGCTCTTCGATCCGTAAGGGGGCCGTCGATGCCGTACTCGCCTATGTTGGCGCCGCATCGGCACCGGCTTCAGGCAATGCAGCGATCGCCATCCGCACCAACACCGAGACCGTGCGGGAACTGCAGGCAATTGCCGACGAAATCGCCAAGGCAGGCGGCACGCCGCTTTCAGTCGCCCGTGACGGCAAGCTGCTCGGCATCATCCAGCTCAAGGACATCGTCAAGGGCGGTATCCGCGAGCGCTTCGCCGAACTGCGCCGGATGGGTATCCGCACGGTCATGATAACAGGCGATAACCCGATGACGGCAGCAGCAATCGCCGCCGAAGCCGGCGTGGACGATTTCCTGGCGCAGGCGACACCGGAGAACAAGCTCTCGCTGATCCGCGAGGAGCAGGCCAAAGGCAAGCTCGTCGCCATGTGCGGCGACGGCACGAACGACGCCCCTGCCCTCGCCCAGGCCGACGTCGGCGTGGCCATGAATACCGGCACGGTCGCCGCTCGCGAAGCCGGCAACATGGTCGACCTCGACAGCGATCCGACGAAACTCATCGAGATCGTCGAGATCGGCAAGCAGCTGCTGATGACCCGTGGCGCGTTGACGACCTTCTCGATCGCCAATGACATCGCCAAGTATTTTGCCATCATCCCGGCGATGTTCCTGGCCTTCTACCCGCAGCTTGGCGTCCTGAACATCATGGGACTGGCCACGCCACAGAGTGCCATATTGTCGGCCATCATCTTCAACGCGCTAATCATCGTCGCGCTGATCCCGCTCTCCCTGAAGGGCGTGAAATACCGCGCAATCGGCGCCGGCGCGCTCTTGTCCCGCAATCTGCTGATCTACGGTGTCGGCGGTATCATCGTCCCGTTCATCGGCATCAAGGCGATCGACATGGTCATCACAGCCATCGGTCTCGCCTAAGGAGTTGACATCATGTTGAAAGAACTTCGTCCGGCAATAGTAATGATCGTTGCCACCACCGCCATCACCGGACTGCTCTATCCGCTCGCAATGACGGGCGCTGCGCAGGCACTCTTCCCGTCGCAAGCCAATGGCAGCCTGATCGAGAAGGACGGCCACGTGATCGGCTCGACCCTGATCGGCCAGGCCTTCACCGGCGAGAACTACTTCCACGGCCGTCCCTCGGCAGCCGGCGACGGCTACAATGCCGCCAGCTCCAGCGGTTCGAACCTCGGCCCAACCAGTCAGAAGCTCATCGATCGCGTGAAGACTGACTACGAAGCAGCCAAGGCGACCAACCCGAATGTGGAGGTGCCGATCGATCTCGTGACGGCTTCCGGCAGCGGCCTTGATCCGCACATCTCACCCGAAGCCGCCTACTTCCAGATACCGCGCGTCGCCAAGGCGCGCGGCATGGATGAGGCAAAGCTCAAGACGATTGTCGATGCCGCCGTCAATCACCCCGAACTTGGGTTCCTCGGTGAACGCACGGTCAATGTTCTGGCATTGAATCAGTCTCTTGATGCTTCTATCTCTCAGTAAAATTGAAGGCCCCGGGCGTCTGCGCGCACCGGGGCTTGCTCTTCAGAAAGATTGACACGCATGCCGGAAGACAACCGCGACAAGGTTGGAAGGCCCTCGCCCGACGCGCTGCTAGAGAAAGCGCGCCAGGAGACACGTGGCCGTCTGAAGATCTTCCTGGGCGCCGCGCCCGGCGTCGGCAAGACCTACGAGATGCTGGAATCGGGCCGTGCCAAGATGTCCGATGGCGTTGACGTGGTGATCGGCATCGTCGAGACCCACGGGCGCAAGGAAACGCAAGCGCTCGTCAATGGCTTTGAAGTCATTCCGCGCGTCAAGATCGACTACAAGGGCCGCCCGCTTGAGGAGATGGATATCGACGCTATCCTCGCCCGCCAACCGCGCCTCGTCCTCGTCGACGAACTTGCCCATACGAACGCCGAGGGCAGCCGCCATCCGAAGCGCTATCTCGACGTGAAGGAGCTGCTTGACCGCGGCATAGACGTCTATTCGACACTGAACATCCAGCACGTCGAGAGCCTGAACGACGTCGTCTCGCAGATTACCCGCATCCGAGTGCGAGAGACCGTCCCGGATTCGATCATCGATATGGCCGATGACGTCGAGATCATCGACCTGACGCCGGATGATCTGATCAAGCGGCTGCACGACGGAAAGGTCTATGTTCCGAAGACTGCCGAACGGGCTCTGACCAATTATTTCACGCCCGGAAACCTGACTGCGCTGCGCGAACTGGCATTGCGCAAGACCGCGCAGCGTGTCGACGACCAACTCCTGACCCACATGCAGGCGCATGCCATCGCTGGTCCCTGGGCCGCAGGTGAGAGGGTCCTTGTATCGGTTGATCAGCATCCACGCTCGGCCTCGCTGGTACGCTATGCCTCGCGAATGGCCTCGCGACTGCGGGCACCGTGGGCGGCCGTCTATGTCGAGACCGGTCGTTCCATCAATCTGACTGAAACCGACCGTGACACAATTGCGGCCACACTTCGATTGGCCGAACAGCTCGGCGGTGAGGCGATCACCATTCCCGGCCGTGAGGTCTCCGAAGAGCTGGTCCGCCACGCCGCAGCCAACAACGTTACCCACATCGTCATCGGCGCCCCCAACAAGCCGACGTGGCGTGACTGGCTTCACCGCTCCATAGCCGACGATCTGATCCGGACGTCAGGCAATATCAGCGTCCATGTGATTTCCGGCAGCGAGACGGTGGGAACATCCGCGCGCGGCGTCGGAGCCGCACCGTCCGTGCCCGACTTCAACATCCAGCCCTATCTCTCCGCGACAGCCTATGTGGTTGTCGCGCTCATCGCCGGCGTGGTGCTCGATCAGGTTCTTGATGTCCGCAACCTTGCCCTCGTGTTCTTGATGGCGGTGCTAACCTCGGCGGTCATCCACGGGCTGCGCCCAGCGCTCTATACCTGCATCATCAGCGCGCTGTCCTTTAACTTCTTCTTCCTGCCGCCCCGCTACACGCTGACGATCAGCGATCCGGAGAGCGTGCTTGCGTTGTTCTTCTTCCTGGGCGTCGCTGTCATCGCCAGCAACCTGACGGCAACGGTCCAACGCCAGGCGGCTGCTGCCCGGCAGCGTGCCAGGACGACGGAAGACCTCTACCTCTTTTCCAAGAAATTGGCCGGCACCGGCACGCTCGACGACGTTCTCTGGGCCACCGCATTCCAGCTGGCATCGATGCTCAAGGTCCGCGTTGTCCTTCTACTGCCGGAAGAAGGCACCATCGCCGTCAAGGCCGGTTATCCGCCGGATGACACACTCGACGAGGCAGACATTGCCGCCGCCCGTTGGGCCTGGGAGCACAATCACGCCGCAGGCCGTGGCGCCGATACCCTGCCCGGTGCCAAGAGGCTCTATGTACCGCTGCGAACCGGTCGTGCCGCCGTCGGTGTCATCGGCCTGGACAATGACCGACGCGACGGCCCTCTGCTGACCCCCGAGCAGCAACGCCTTCTCGACGCATTGGCCGATCAGGCGGCGCTTGCGATAGAGCGCATTCAACTCGTGGCGGACGTTGACCGCGCCAAGCTGGCTGCCGAGGCCGATCGTCTGCGCTCTGCGCTCCTGACCTCGATCTCGCACGACCTGAAGACGCCGCTCGCGGCCATCCTTGGCGCTGCGGGCACTCTGCGCGATTACCGCGATTCCATGTCGGTTGAAGATCGTCTGGATCTGTTGTCGACCGTCGTCGACGAGTCGGAACGGCTCAACCGCTTTATTGCCAACCTGCTTGACATGACGAAGATCGAGTCCGGTGCAATGGAACCGAACTATGCGCTTCACTACCCGGGTGACATTGCCGGAAGCGCGTTGCGCCGCGCCGAGAAAATTCTCGCGCACCACAAGACCGTCATGACGATTCCTGCAGATCTGCCGATGATCCGCGTCGATCCGGTATTGTTTGAACAGGTGCTGTTCAATTTGCTCGACAATGCGGCCAAGTATGCGCCGCAGGGGTCGTCGATCCGTATCGATGGGCGGGCGGACGAATACAATGTTGTGATTGAGGTTTCAGACGAGGGTCCGGGCATTCCGCCGGCGGACTTGGACCGCGTCTTCGATACATTCTATCGGGTAAGCAAAGGGGACCAGGTTCGCGCGGGAACGGGCCTTGGCCTGTCCATCTGTCGCGGCTTTGTCGAGGCGATGGGCGGCACGATCACGGCCCGAAACCGCTCCGATGGTTCGGGTGCTGTCTTCACCATCCGTCTTCCAAAACCAAACGAGATTCCGAAATTGGATGAGCTAAAATGACCGGTTCAGCCGTAAAAATCCTCGTCGTGGACGACGAGCCTCCAATCCGCAAGCTGCTTCGCGTTGGCCTCACCGCACAAGGCTACGAGGTGCACGAAGCGCCAAACGGCGTGGCGGCGCTGCAGGCAGCGAAGGATGATCCACCGGATCTGATCGTGCTCGACCTTGGCCTGCCGGACAAGTCGGGCCATGAACTGCTTCAGGAATGGAGAGGCGCGGGCCTTGCCTTGCCGATCGTGATCCTTTCCAGCCGGACCGATGAAACCGGCATCGTCAAGGCGCTCGAAGCGGGAGCGGATGACTATCTGACGAAGCCATTCGGCATGAACGAGCTCGGAGCCCGGCTGCGTGTCGCCTTGCGTCATCGCTTGCAGCAGCAGGGTGAGCGGGCGATCTTTCAGGCTGGTGGCCTGTCGATTGACCTCGTCAAGCGCATCGTCAAGATCGACGGCAGGGAAATCAAGCTCTCGCCGAAGGAATACGACATTCTGCGGGTCCTCGCCCAGCACGCAGGAAAGGTCCTCACCCACCAGTTTCTGTTGAAGCAGATCTGGGGGCCCGCTGCCGACGTACAATACCTGCGTGTCTACGTGCGACAGCTGCGCCAAAAGATGGAGCAGAGCCCGGACCAGCCCCAATACATCACGACTGAAACCGGCGTCGGATACAGGCTGAAAGAAGCGGATCCGCCAGCAGCCTGAATCGGCCTATCGGTAAGCGCGCTCCGACAGTGCGCGCATGCCCAATCCGACCATCACTTCATGAGCGATGCGGCGGCGCATCGGATTGTGCAACCGGATCGCCGTCGAACCGAGGAAATCCGTCTCTATGTGATCGAACGCCTTCAGCTCCTGTGAAGTCATGATCGAATGCGAGTAGAATGCGTGGAAAGCGTTGCGGCAGACATAGGTCTTGTATTTCGTCAGGCAGAAAACCGAGAAGCGGCCGGCCTCTTCACGCAGGAAATCGGTCACCCCGACCGTGACCTCCGGCCAGGCGGGATTGAAGGTATCGTCGAAGACGATGATCCCATGCTCCGCAAGCGACCCGGCAGCAAGACGACTGTCGGCCGCGACGTGGTGCAGCATGTGGCCGCCGTCGATACTGAAAAGGCGGACCTTGCCGGCCCTTTCAATGATGTCCTCCGGCCTGAGCAGCGTGCTGTCGCTCTTGACGACGCGCTCTGCATCCACGGAAAGGCCCAGTTGGCGGCCACCCGCCACGAAACGGTCATATTGCGTCGCGCCGTGCTCGGGTTTCAGGATATCGAAGGGATCGATCGCCACGATCTTCTCGGCCTCTCCGCAGATCTTTCGCATCAGGAAGTAGGATCGGCCGTAGTAAACGCCGATCTCGGCCAAGCCACCTTGCAAGGATGCTGATTGCTGTGCCCGCAGAACGGCAAGAAATACCAGCGCGTCAGGCGGATCAATGTATCCTTCAATCGCCTGAAGATCATGGAAGATGAATTTTCTTATCGATGAATTCATTGAACTGTGCTTCCAGATTCATCAACAGAGGCACCGAAGAAGACAATTTCTTGCAGAAATCACGAAGAGAAGTCAATTCTATTTAAAATCATGCGAAAGCAGTATTTATAGATACGCTTGGTTGCAGGAATGATCAAAAGGGGTCTGCTGTTCTATTTAAAAATATTGTCGTGTCGAGCATTGCCGAACAGTCGATCGCGCCTGAAAAGCTTTGCGCGATCAATTTGCTAATGCCATCGTCGACAAAACGAGGCCAGCGTCCCTCCCCCGTTCGTTTCTTTCTTTTTCTTGCCATCGACCTGCCTTAAGTCTTCTCTTCATCCGAAACGAGAATTGAAGGTGGTGCATGGCAGGTGAAACGGTTCTGGTCGTTGGCGGCGCTGGGTATATTGGCTCGCACACGTGTCTCGATCTTGCGAACAAGGGCTTCAAACCGGTCGTTTTCGACAATTTCTCAAACGGTCACCGCGAGTTTGTAAAGTGGGGACCCGCGGAAGAAGGGGATATCAGGGATCGGGCGCGCCTTGACGAGGTCCTGGCAACGCACAAGCCAGCCGCCATCTTGCACTTTGCCGCGCTCATCGAAGTCGGCGAATCGGTCAAAGATCCGGTTGCCTTCTACGAGAACAACGTCATCGGCACACTGACGGTCCTGGCCGCTGCCCAGGCGGCTGGCGTCAAGGCATTCGTCTTCTCGTCGACCTGCGCGACCTATGGCTTGCCGCAGAGCGTGCCGCTCGACGAGACGCATCGTCAGGTGCCGATCAATCCGTACGGCCGCACGAAGTACATCGTCGAGCAGGCGCTTGCCGACTACGACAAGTACACGGGCTTCCGATCGGTCGTGCTTCGCTATTTCAACGCTGCCGGGGCCGATTTCGAAGGCAGGATCGGCGAGTGGCACCAGCCGGAAACGCACGCCATACCGTTGGCGATCGACGCCGCCCTTGGCCGCCGCGAAGGCTTCAAGGTGTTCGGAACCGACTACGAGACGCGCGACGGCACCTGCGTCCGCGATTACATCCACGTCCTCGACCTCGCCGATGCCCATGTCCGCGCCGTCGAGCATCTGTTGCGCGGCGGCGAGTCGGTTGCTCTCAACCTCGGCACCGGCACCGGGACGACCGTGAAGGAGTTACTCGGCACCATCGAGCGCGTCTCCGAGCGTCCGTTTCCTGTGGAATATGCCGGCCGCCGAGAAGGCGACTCGCACACGCTGGTTGCCAACAACGACAAGGCGCGGGAGATTCTCGGTTGGACGCCGCAGTATGATTTGTCTCAGATCATCCGATCGGCGTGGAACTGGCACGCAAAATCAAACCAACACTAAAATGCAACCATGACCGGTCGACCGAACATTCTCCTGATCACCGCGGACCAGTGGCGTGGTGATTGTCTGTCAGCGACCGGGCATGCCTGCGTCAGGACGCCGAACATAGATGCGCTGGCGGCGGTAGGCGTATTGTTTGCACGCCACTACGCCGGCGCCGCTCCATGTTCGCCGGCACGAGCCACGCTCTACACCGGTCTCTATCAGATGAACCACCGGGTTTGCCGGAACGGCTCACCCCTCGATGCCCGATTTGACAATCTGGCGTTGGCGGCGCGGCGGGCGGGCTATGATCCGACGCTGTTCGGTTACACCGACACCGCACCCGACCCCCGCGGCCTGGATCAAAACGACCCGCATCTGACGACCTATGAGGGATTGTTGCCCGGTTTCACGGCCCGGCAACTCCTTCCCGAACATGAAAAGCAATGGCTCTCCTGGTTGCGCTCGCGGGGGCACGCTGAAGCGCATACCCGCGACATCCACATTCCTGTTGGCGCGCGGCGCGGCGAGATCTCGAACGCGGCAACAGCCTATTCGAAGGACGAGACGCAGACGGCGTTTCTCGCAGGAGAGTTTATCCGCTGGCTGGGCGAGCAAGATGCGCCTTGGTTCGCGCATGTTTCGTTCCTGCGTCCCCATCCGCCATTTTCGGCCCCGCCTCCATACAACGACCTGTTCAGCCCGGAGGACGGTCCGCATTTCGCCCGGGCGAAAAACCATGAAATAGAACAGAGCGCACATCCTTACCTGTCCTATGCCATGCCGAGGGCAAGGAAGGGTAACTTCATCTACGGCGCAGCCGGTCGCGTCAACGACTGGGAAGACAGCGACTTCGGCGCGATCCGCGCCATCTATTATGGCATGATTGCCGAGGTCGACGCGCAGCTCGGGCGTGTTTGGAGCGCATTGAAGGAAGCCAGGGCCTGGGATAACACGCTGATCATCTTCACCTCCGACCACGCCGAGATGGCGGGCGATCACTGGACGCTCGGCAAGGGCGGCTTCTTCGACGGCAGCTATCATATCCCGCTTGTCATCCGCGACCCGCAGGCCGCCACGCGGGGCAGCGTTGTCGAGCGGTTTACGTCCGCGGCAGACATCTTCCCGACATTGTGCGACCGCCTGAATATCGAGCCGGAGAATGGTGTGGACGGACAATCGCTCCTGCCGCTCATGCGGCGCGAGCCGGGAAATTGGCGCGAAGCAGCCTTCTGGGAATTTGACTTCCGCGATATCGCCACGCAGGAGCCGGAAACTCATTTCGGATTGCGGTCGAACGAATGCAATCTTGCCGTCATCAGGGATGAGCGCTTCAAATACGTGCATTTCACAGCACTGCCACCGCTCCTTTTCGATCTGCAGGCTGATCCGATGGAATTGAACAATCTCGCGTCAGACGAAGCCTATCTGCCGGTGCGGCTTTCCTATGCCGAGAAACTTCTCTCGCTGCGTGCCCGCCATCTGGATCAGACGCTAGCCTTCACCGAACTTACCGAGAAAGGGCCGGTCAAGCACCGGCCCTGAGCTTCGTCACGCGAAGCGACCGAGATAGTCCATCTTGCCGACCGGAACGCCCTGGTTGCGCAGGATCGCGTGAGCCGTCGCAATATGGAAGAAGAAGTTCGGCAGCGCGAAGGTCATGACATACTCGTCGCCGCGGAACGTGATCTTGTTGCCTCCTGGAGACAGAGTGATCTCACGCGTTTCCGTTCCCTCGAGTGCAGCCGGCACAACGGCCGCAAGGTAGGCTTCTGTCTTGGTAACACGCGCACGCAACTCGGCGATCGTCGCTTCGTTATCCTCGAATTTCGGAGCCTCGCTGGCGGTCAGTCGCGCAATCGCCAACTTGGCGCTGTCGGTCGCGCGCTGATACTGGCCTGCAAACGGCAGCATGTCCGAAGATAGCCGCGCCGCAACGAGATCCGCGCCATCGATGCCTTTTTCTTTGGCGAAGGCCTCGGCTTTGTCGAGATAGGTCTTCAACGTCTCAAGGCCACGTTGGAAGACGGGAACGGTTGATCGATACATCGAGATCGGCATCAGTTTCTCCTTGGAAGGGCAGCGAAACTGCTGCCGCTGGCGCGGCCAATATAGTCATCGACATCGCGCTTTTCAGTGCCTGGCAGCTATCTTGGCGAGATTTTCGCCAAGCGCCGGCGGCCTCATCCTTCAATTGGACTTGACGCCTCCCATAGAAAATGGAATGAATATTCCGTGATACAAATTTCACGGTTCGTTTGTTCCGTTTCTTGACGGATGGCCAACGGGAGATGGCACGCAGCGAACAAGATACTGGCTTACGGGCATGGCCCGAAGCTCCGGCGTGAGGAGGGTGCAGCCGGACACCGCTTTGTGGAGGAAAACAAAATGAAGAAATTTATCATGGGTACTGCCATGGCGCTCGTCCTGTCGACGGCCGCTCACGCTGAAACCGTTGGCGTCTCGATGGCGCTGTTTGACGACAACTTCCTGACCGTCCTGCGAAACGGGATGCAGGACTATTCCAAGACCCTGAAGGGCGTGACGCTGCAGGTTGAAGACGCCCAGAACGACGTCGCGAAGCAGCAGAGCCAGATCCAGAACTTCATCGCATCCAAGGTTGACGCGATCATCGTCAATCCGGTCGACACCGACGCTACCGCCGCCATGTCGAAAATCGCGGCTGATGCCGGCATTCCGCTCGTTTACGTCAACCGCGAACCGGTCAACGTCGACAGCCTTCCGGATAAACAGGCCTTCGTCGCTTCGAACGAGCAGGAATCCGGTACGCTTGAAGCCAAGGAAGTTTGCCGCCTGTTGGGAGGCAAGGGTAAGGCCGTTGTCATGATGGGCGAACTCTCCAACCAGGCTGCACGCATGCGCACCAAGGACGTCCATGACGTCATTGCGACGGACGAATGCAAGGGCATCCAGATCATCGAAGAGCAGACGGCCAACTGGTCCCGTACTCAGGGGTCCGACCTTCTGACCAACTGGCTCTCCAGCGGTCTCGAGTTCGATGCCGTCATTTCGAACAACGACGAAATGGCGATCGGCGCCATTCAGGCCCTCAAGGCGGCCGGCAAGGACCTCAGCAAGATCGTGATCGGCGGCGTTGACGCAACGCAGGACGCACTCGCCGCGATGCAGGCCGGTGATCTCGATGTGACGGTCTTCCAGGATGCCGCAGGGCAGGGCAAGGGCGCGCTTGATGCGGCCCTGAAGCTCGCGAAGGGCGAAAAGATAGAGAAGAAGGTTTACATTCCTTTCCAGCTCGTCACGCCTGAGAACGTCAAGGACTTCGTCGCGAAGAACTAACGTTCGGAGAAATCGGGATGCGGGACAGGGTTCCGCATTCCTTCCCTCAGTCCGTGTCCGGGAGGAGATGAGATGGTTGTCAGCCCGTCTACAATGGCCGCAGTGCGCCAGAGCGGCGCTGTTCCGAATGCGGAATACCTGTTGAGCGCCGAAGGTGTCCGGAAGGAGTTCCCGGGCGTTGTCGCACTTGATGATGTTCAGTTCCGGCTGAGGCGCGGCACCGTGCATGCCTTGATGGGCGAAAACGGCGCCGGCAAGTCGACACTGATGAAAATCCTCGCCGGCATCTATATTCCTGACAAGGGCGAAGTACGCCTCAAGGGCGTTGAGATCCAGCTCAAATCGCCGCTCGACGCCTTGGAAAATGGCATTGCGATGATTCATCAGGAGCTGAACCTGATGCCCTATATGACCGTCGCCGAGAACATCTGGATCCGTCGCGAGCCAACGAACAAGTTTGGCTTTGTCGACCACGCAGCCATGTTCCGCCAGACCGACGAGCTGTTTCGCCGGCTGAACATCGACATCGACCCGGAGATCCAAGTCCGCGAACTTTCCGTCGCCAGCCGGCAGATGGTCGAGATCGCCAAGGCTGTCTCCTATAATTCCGACGTCCTGATCATGGACGAACCAACGTCGGCGCTGACCGAGCGCGAGGTCGAACACCTCTTTCGGATCATTCGCGACCTCAGATCTCAGGGAATCGGCATCGTCTACATCACACACAAGATGAACGAGCTGTTCGAGATTGCCGACGAGTTCTCGGTGTTCCGCGATGGCCGCTATATCGGCACTCATGCATCAACAGATGTCACCCGCGATGACATCATCCGCATGATGGTCGGCCGCGAGATCACCCAGATGTTCCCGAAAGAGGACGTGCCGATCGGCGACGTCGTCCTCTCGGTCAAGAACCTGTCGCTCAACGACGTCTTCCGTGACGTTTCCTTTGACGTGCGATCGGGCGAAATCCTCGGCGTGGCCGGCCTTGTCGGCTCAGGCCGATCAAACGTCGCCGAGACCTTGTTCGGCGTGACGCCCGCAACATCGGGCACGATCGAACTCTTCGGCAAGAAGACGGCGATCGCCTCGCCGACCGTCGCAATCCGGAACCACATGGCGTTCCTGACTGAGGATCGCAAAGACACGGGCTGTCTGCTGATCCTCAGCGTTCTCGAGAACATGCAGATCGCCGTTCTCCAGGACAGGTTCGTCAAGGGGGGCTTTGTGCAGGAAAGCTCGATCGAGGCGACCTGCGAGGACATGGCCAAGAAACTCCGAGTGAAGACGCCCAACCTCGATGAGCGCGTGGAAAACCTGTCCGGCGGCAATCAGCAGAAGGTTCTGATCGGTCGCTGGCTGCTGACGAATCCGAAAATCCTCATTCTCGACGAGCCGACCCGTGGCATCGACGTCGGCGCGAAGGCTGAAATCCATCGCCTGGTGACCGAGATGGCGAAAAACGGAGTGGCGGTGCTCATGATCTCGTCGGAAATGCCCGAAGTGCTGGGCATGAGCGACCGCATCATGGTGATGCACGAGGGTCGGGTGACCGGTTTTCTCAATCGCGACGAAGCAACGCAGATCAAGGTGATGGAGCTTGCCGCGCAGTAACGCGGCCTCCGGCAACCGAAGGGAGGATATCATGAATACCAACGCAGCTGAGGTAGCAGCCCCGCTTGCAACGCGCGCGCGCAGGCGGCGTGTCCCGCCCGAGCTCAGCATTTTCCTTGTCCTGGTCGGCATTGCACTTGTCTATGAAATTCTCGGCTGGATCTTCATCGGCCAGAGCTTTCTGTTCAATTCGCAGCGCCTGACGATCATGATCCTTCAGGTCTCCGTCATCGGCATCATCTCGGTGGGCGTGACGCAGGTGATCATTACCGGCGGCATCGACCTCTCATCCGGCTCCGTCGTCGGCATGACGGCGATGATTGCGGCAAGCTTCGCGCAGGCATCGACCTGGCCACGGGCGCTCTATCCTTCGCTGACCGACCTGCCATTCTTCATCCCGATCGGCGTCGGCCTCCTCATCGGCCTAGCGGCTGGCTTTATCAACGGGCAGCTGATTGCAAAGACCAAGATCCCGCCATTCATCGCCACGCTCGGCATGATGGTTTCGGCACGCGGCATTTCGAAGTGGTACACCAAGGGCCAGCCGGTTTCGGGGCTCACCGAACAGTTCAATTTCATCGGCACCGGCATCTGGCCCGTCATCGTCTTTCTGGTCGTGGCACTGATCTTCCACATTGCGCTCCGCTATACGCGCTACGGCAAGTTCACCTATGCGATCGGTGCCAACGTGCAGGCTGCGCGCGTTTCCGGTATCAATATCGAAGCTCACCTGATCAAAGTTTACGCCATTGCCGGTCTCCTTGCAGGCCTTGCGGGCGTCGTTACGGCAGCCCGCGCCCAGACTGCGCAAGCTGGCATGGGCGTCATGTACGAACTGGACGCTATTGCCGCGGCTGTCATCGGCGGTACGTCTCTGACCGGCGGCGTCGGCCGCATCACCGGCACGGTTATCGGTACGATCATTCTTGGCGTGATGACCTCTGGCTTCACCTTCTTGAGGGTCGATGCCTACTACCAGGAGATCGTCAAAGGCCTGATCATCGTGGCCGCCGTCGTGATCGACGTCTACCGCCAAAAGAAGCGCGCCAAGCACTGACGAAAAACCCTTCGGAACGGGAGCCTCGGCTCCCGTTTTTTGTTTCTGCTAACTATTGCTGCGGAACAGCAAAATTTCTGAAAAAAGAGGTGGCGTATTCTGCCAGCTTTTCTATTCTGCGCTCTTCATATCGCCCGCCCGGGCACACAGGAACGCAGATGCAATTCGTATTCGACGGCCATAACGACGTCCTCCTTCGGCTTTGGACACATGAAAGGGATGGCGGCGATCCAGTCGCTGAATTTTCAAACGGAACAGATTTGGGCCACATAGATGGCCCGCGCGCCAAGGCTGGCGGACTGGCCGGTGGCCTCTGCGCAATCTACGTGCCGTCCGGCGATCTCGTTTTTGCCGATCCCGACAAGAACGGCCACTACGTCACGCCGCTCGCTGCACCCCTCGAGCCGCTGTCCTCGCTGAACATCGCCGCAGAAATGGCTGCTATCGCACTGCGCCTGGACCGCGCCGGTGCCTGGCGCCTCTGCCGCACGGTAAAGGATATCCGCAAGGCCATGGCTGACGGGCTCTTCGCGGCCGTGATGCACATGGAAGGCTGCGAGGCCATCGGACCGGACCTGGCGGCGCTCGAAGTATTTTATGCCGCCGGCCTGCGTTCGCTGGGACCGGTATGGAGCCGCCACAATATCTTCGGCCACGGCGTGCCCTTCGCCTTCCCCATGTCCCCGGACACCGCGCCCGGTCTCACCGAGGCAGGCTTTGCCCTCGTGCGCGAATGCAACCGCCTCGGCATCCTGATCGATCTGGCGCACATCACCGAGAAGGGCTTTTGGGACGTCGCCAAGACGACCGATCAGCCGCTCGTTGCCAGCCATTCCAACGCACACGCGTTGACGCCAGTCGCCCGCAACCTCACCGACAAGCAGCTCGACGCCATCAGGGAAAGCCGCGGCCTCGTCGGCGTGAACTACGCGACCGCGATGCTGCGCAGCGACGGTCGCTCCGATGGCGATACGCCGCTGAGCGATATGGTGCGCCACATCGACTACCTCGTGGAGCGCGTCGGCATCGACTGTGTGGCGCTCGGTTCGGACTTTGACGGCGCGACGATCCCCGAGGAAATCGGGGACGCCGCAGGGAACCAGAAGCTGATTGCCGCCCTCCAGCGCGTTGGCTATGGTGCGCGAGATCTCGAAAAATTGGCCAGCGGGAACTGGCTGAGGATTCTGGCTTCGGCGTGGGGAGAAGAAAACGCCTGAGCCCGCCTAAAGCTTTGCATTGAAATGGAAAACAGGGGAACCAAAAACCATGATAGTCAGCAAATTCAACCGCACATTCCGTCAACTTTCGGCAGGCGCTGCTCTGTCGATCATGATGGCAGTTGCACCGGCCGCTTTCGCGGAAACGCCGAAGGACACGCTGGTTGAAGGCTTTGCCTTCGACGACATCATCACCATGGATCCGGGCGAGGCGTTCGAGCTGTCGACGGCCGAAGTCACGAGCAACACCTACAGCCTGCTCGTCCGTCTTGACATGAACGACACGTCCAAGGTCAAGGGCGACCTCGCCGACAGCTGGACGGTATCGGATGATGGCCTGACCTACACCTTCAAGCTCAAGCCCGGTCTGAAGTTTGCCTCCGGTAACCCGATCACTGCTGACGACGTCGCGTGGTCCTTCGAGCGCGCCGTGAAGCTCGACAAGAGCCCCGCCTTCATCATCACCCAGTTCGGCATCAATGGCGACAACGTCACCGAAAAGGCGAAGGCGACGGATGAAAACACCTTCGTCTTTACCGTCGACAAGCCGTATGCGCCGAGCTTCGTGCTGAACTGCTTGACGGCAACCGTTGCCTCTGTTGTCGACAAGAAGCTCGTTATGGATCACGTCAAGTCCGTGACGCCGAGCGCTGATTACAAATATGACAACGACTTCGGCAACGAATGGCTGAAGACCGGTTACGCGGGCTCGGGCGTTTTCAAGCTGCGCGAGTGGCGCGCCAATGAAGTTGTCGTGATGGAGCGCAATGACAACTACTACGGCGACAAGGCGAAGCTCAATCGCGTCATCTATCGCTTCATGAAGGAAAGCTCGGCGCAGCGCCTGGCGCTGGAAGCCGGCGATATCGACACCGCCCGCAACCTGGAGCCCGGCGATCTCGATGCAGTCGCCAAGAACGCCGATCTGACGACCGTCAGCGCTCCGAAGGGTACGGTCTATTACGTCAGCCTGAACTCCAAGAACGAAAACCTGAAGAAGCCGGAAGTCCAGGAAGCCTTCAAGTACCTCGTCGACTATGACGCGATTGGTTCGACGCTGATCAAGGGCATCGGCGAAATCCACCAGACCTTCCTGCCGAAAGGCCAGCTCGGTGCGCTGGATGAGAAACCGTATAAGCTCGATGTGGCCAAGGCCAAGGAACTGCTGGCGAAGGCTGGCCTGAAGGACGGCTTCTCGGTGACGATGGACGTTCGCAATACGCAGCCGGTAACGGGTATTGCCGAATCCATGCAGCAGTCGCTCGCCCAGGCTGGCGTCAAGATGGAAATCATCCCCGGCGACGGAAAGCAGACCCTGACGAAGTTCCGCGCGCGTACCCACGACATGTACATTGGCCAGTGGGGCTCGGACTATTTCGATCCGAACTCGAATGCCGATACCTTCACCACAAACCCGGACAACTCGGACGCCGGTACCGTCAAGACGCTCGCATGGCGCAACACCTGGGAAGCACCCGAGCTCGACAAGGAAACGAAGGCTGCACTGCTGGAACGTGACGGCGCGAAGCGCGCAGCCATGTACGAGGACATCCAGAAGAAGTTCCTCGCCAACAGCCCCTTCGTGATCATCTTCCAGCAGATCGAAGTGGCAGGCGCCCGCAAGAGCCTCAAGGACTTCAAGCTCGGCCCGAGCTTCGACACCAACTATGTCGGCCCGGTCGGCAAGGAATGATCCGGCAGGATTGATCCGTTGAGCATCGTTGAAACAAAGATGGAGGCACGGCCCAAACAGGGCCGTGCTGTTCCCATTGCCAAGGCGGTCGGGCGATTTCTTGTCGCCGCCGTCACGACTTATCTTGGCCTTCTGGCCGTAACCTTTTTCATCGGCCGCGTCGTACCGATCGATCCCGTCCTTGCCATTCTCGGTGATCGTGCGCCCACGCATGTCGTCGAGCGCGTCCGTCGCGAGCTCGGTTTCGACCTGCCGCTCTACCAGCAGTTCTACATTTATCTGAAGAGCATTCTGTCGGGTGACTTCGGGACCTCCGTCCTGACCACCAATCCCGTCATGGTCGACATTAAGCGCGTGTTTCCTGCAACGATCGAGCTCGCGACGCTCGGGACCATCATCGGCTCGGTCATCGGCGTGCCGCTCGGCGTGCTGGCTGCCGTTCGACGCGGCAGCGTCGCCGACCAGGTTGTCCGCGTCATCGGTCTGATCGGTTATTCCGTCCCGATCTTCTGGCTTGCGCTGATCTCGCTTGTGATCTTCTACGCGCAATTGCGATGGGTGGCCTTCCCGGGCCGCATCGATATCGTATTCGAGTACAGCTTTACGCCGGTAACCGGCTTTTATCTGATCGACAGCGCCATGCAGGGACAGTGGGACGTCTTCTATGACGTCTTCCGCCACATCATTCTGCCCGCCTCGTTGCTCGGATACTTTTCGCTTGCCTATATCAGCCGCATGACGCGCAGCTTCATGCTCAATGAGCTCAGCCAGGAATATGTGGTTGCCGCACGCGCCAAGGGGTTGTCGGAGACCCGAGTGATCTGGGGCCATGCACTTCGCAACGCCGCCGTGCCGCTCGTCACCGTCATCGCGCTTTCCTACGCCGGTCTGCTCGAGGGTTCGGTGCTGACAGAGACGGTTTTCTCCTGGCCGGGCATCGGGCTCTACATCACGAATTCCCTTCAGAACGCCGACATGAACGCTGTTCTCGGTGGCACCATCGTCATCGGCACGGTTTTCATCGGCATCAACCTTTTGTCCGATCTTCTTTATCGGACGCTTGACCCTAGGACCCGAAGCCGATGACGGTTCCCGCAAATCAATCAGCGCCGATGAGCCGCCGCGAGTGGCTGCTTTCCGATCGGCCGCGGTCGCGCAGACAGGCGCGATTGGGCCGAGCCTACGTGACCTGGCGCCAGTTCACCGCAAATCGCCTGGCCGTCGTCGGTTTGCTGATCATCATCGCCCTCCTGTTCGTGGCTGCGTTTGCGAACGTGCTGGCAACCCATTCGCCTATCGTTGGCGACCTGAAGAATGCGCGGCTGCTGCCGCCCGGCTCTGAGGGCTACTGGCTTGGCACAGACGACCAGGGCCGTGATATCTATTCGCGCCTTGTCTATGGCGCCCGCTTGACGTTGCTGGTCGTCGTTCTCGTTGCTGCCATCTCGGCGCCGATCGGTCTGATCGTCGGTACGGTGTCGGGCTACGCTGGCGGCTGGGTCGACGCCACGCTGATGCGCATCACCGATATCTTCCTGGCTTTCCCCAAGCTGGTTCTGGCCCTCGCCTTCGTTGCGGCGCTCGGACCTGGTATCCAGAACGCGATCATCGCGATTGCGATTACGTCTTGGCCGCCCTACGCTCGCATTGCACGCGCGGAAACGCTGACCGTTCGTCGCTCTGACTACATCTCCGCGGTCAAGCTGATGGGCGCATCACCTCTGCGGATTGTGGTCCGGCATGTGATGCCGCTCTGCCTGTCCTCACTCATCGTGCGCGTGACGCTCGATATGGCTGGCATCATCCTGACAGCCGCCGGTCTCGGTTTCCTCGGTCTCGGCGCGCAGCCCCCGCTTCCGGAATGGGGCGCAATGATCGCGTCTGGCCGGCGTTTCATCCTGGACCAGTGGTGGGTGGCAGCCATGCCGGGCTTTGCGATTCTCATCGTCAGCCTCGGCTTCAATCTTCTCGGCGACGGCCTGCGCGATGCGCTCGACCCCAAGGAGAGCGGCCAATGACCGATCTCCTCACCGTTCAAAACCTCAAGGTCAGCTATCCCACACGTACGGGCGTGATCGAAGCCGTTCGCGGCGTCTCGTTTACCCTTGGCAAGGAACGCCTCGGCATCGTCGGCGAATCTGGTTCCGGCAAGTCCCAGACGGGGCGCGCCATTATGGGCCTGACGCCGAAGCACGGCATCGTGTCGGCCGACAAGCTGGATTTCAACGGCATCGATCTTCTCGCCACATCCGCCAAGCAACGTCGGCAACTGCGCGGCAAGCGCATCGCGATGGTCCTGCAGGATCCGAAATATTCACTCGATCCCGTCATGTCGATCGGCCGGCAGATTTGCGAAACGCTGAGGACGCACGAGAAAGTCGGCAAGGCGGAGGCGCGCGATCGCGCTCTCGCCATGTTGGAGGCCGTGCAGATCCGTGATCCGAAGCGAGTGTTCGACCTCTATCCGCACGAGGTCTCCGGCGGCATGGGTCAGCGCGCCATGATCGCCATGATGCTGATTGCCGATCCGGAACTGTTGATTGCCGACGAACCGACCTCCGCACTGGATGTCACGGTTCAGCTCGACGTCCTCAGGATTATGGACCGACTTGTGTCGGAGCGCGGCATGGGGCTGATCTTCGTGTCTCACGATCTGCGTCTTGTGTCCTCCTTCTGCGACCGCGTCATTGTTATGTATGCCGGCAAGGTCGTCGAGGAACTCAAGGCATCCGATCTCAAGAATGCGCGCCACCCGTACACGCAGGGCCTGTTGAACTGCATGCCGCAAATCGGAGAAAATAGGCATCCTCTGCCGGTTTTGGATCGCAAGCCGGAGTGGGCCGCATGAGCATTGCACTTTCGGTCGACAAGTTGAGCGTGATCTATGATCACTTCCACGCCCTGAAGGACGTCAGCGTCGATATCGAGACCGGCGAGTCATTCGGCCTGGTCGGCGAATCCGGATCCGGAAAGTCGACGCTGCTCCGTGCCGTTGCCGGCCTGGCGCCGGTAGCAAGCGGTTCCATCAAGATCCATGGCGATCTGCTCGTCGGCACGAAACGGTCGAAGGCCTTTTACAGGCAGGTGCAGATGGTCTTCCAGGACCCGTACGGATCCCTGCACCCGCGCCAGGCCATCGATCGCCTCCTGCTCGAGCCGCTGGCAATCCATGGCATCAGCGACAGCGACACGCGGATCGCGCGCGCCCTCGACGAGGTCGGACTTGGAAACGGCTTCCGCTTCCGCTACCCGCACCAGCTTTCCGGCGGTCAGCGCCAACGCGTCGCGATCGCCCGTGCGTTGATTGTCGAGCCCTCCATCCTTTTGCTTGATGAGCCGACCTCGGCGCTTGACGCTTCCGTGCAAGCCGAGGTTCTGAACCTCCTCGAACAAGTGCGGCGTGATCGCAATCTGACCTTCGTTATGGTCAGCCATGATCTTGGCGTCGTCACCCATATGTGCGATCGCCTTGCTGTGATGCGAAACGGGACCGTCGTCGAGCGCCTAACCTCAGCTCAGCTGGCACAGGCGGCCGTGACGGAGGACTACACGCGAAATTTGATGATTGCCAGCAAGGGCTTCGTCAAAGCCTGAAAGGCAATCCCTTCAACAATTGATTTCGCTGACGCTCGCTGAGCCTCAGCGTTAACAATCAGCTAAAACACGACCATTCAACTAGACTATTGACACTCGCCTTACTTCTGTCATGATCCCGTTAACCCCCGTTAATTTTCGTGATCATGGAGATCAGGCATGTTTTTTCTCGGCGGCATGACCATGGGATACCTGCACCCCCCGGCCAAGACCGATAGAGAAGCTGCAACCACGACATCCATTCCCGCGGAGAAGGATCGGCGGCTTCTGGAAACACAGGTGGCAACGGTCAAGCCGCACCCGGGTGCAATAGAGGACCGTTCCTTGCTTTGGGCTTGGCGAACCCTCGTCTAATCACCAGAGGCGGATTTTTTAACGACTCCTGGCAGGACAGAATTTTATCTCTACTTATCAGATAGAGAAAATACGAAAATACGATCTATAAAAAGAAAAGCGGAGAAAACGGAGGCAGCACATGGCAGATCTGGGTATCTCGCACGCTCATGTAAATCAGTATCGTCCCGCGCAGACCGCGCGGCCGGCCACGAGGCGTAGCAAGATTCAGCTTGTTGTTCACGCTACGCTTGTCACGGCAGCGTTTGTCTTCGTTGCTGCCCTCGTCTTTGGCATATTAGGATAAGGCAAAGGCTGCGGCTGCTGCGCTGAAGTTGCCGCTTCGGAACCATCCGTTCCCCCGTTCATTCCCTTAGCACACCCGATGTGAGAAGGAGAATGACGATGAAAGGCATTTTACTCTGGTTGATCGGTATCCCAATCCCGGTGATCATTCTGCTCTATCTCTTCCATGCATTTTAGAGATGCGGCGTTCCTTTCCCAGGTTTTTGTGAAGGCGCGTCCACCTCGGCGCGCCTTTTTCGTTGACGGATCCAGCGGGCCTGAAGTTCCAACGGAACCAATAAGACGACCTGCCGTTATTTGAGCAGCAAAAACAAAGGAGATCGCCATGCTTTACTATGCACTCGTATTTCTCGTAGTGGCGCTCATTGCCGGCGTATTGGGCTTCGGCGGTATTGCAGGTGCATCCGCATCCATCGCCCAGGTTCTTTTTTTCCTGTTCCTGATCCTTTTCGTTGTCTCGCTGGTCATGCGCCTTATGCGTCGCACCTGAGAACGAATAATATGGGAGTTGAAAGCCGGCGCGCTCTTGAGCGCCGGTTTTTTCGTCGGCACGTGAGATTGGCCGAACGAGCTCCGCATCCTTTGAAACATCTTGACTTGAATTATCGCAATGGTGTCCAACTTTCCCGGAAAGGCTCCAGAAGGGTGGAGGGCGCAGCGGAGCCGTTTACGCAAATAGCCACTCAGGTCGCGTTTAAACCGATTCGCATCGTCGGTTGATCGTCGTTTTGATTGTGTTGTCCGGGATCAAGAAACCCCGGCGCTGTTCATGCGGCAGTCATATTTGGCAGTGCAAAAGGCTACGCAAATCATCATAACTTTGCTTGGATCCAGAACCGAACCCAT
This sequence comes from Rhizobium sp. IBUN, assembly GCF_000510625.1. Taxonomy (NCBI): domain Bacteria; kingdom Pseudomonadati; phylum Pseudomonadota; class Alphaproteobacteria; order Hyphomicrobiales; family Rhizobiaceae; genus Rhizobium; species Rhizobium sp. IBUN. The sequence goes on along the minus strand of NZ_AZNV01000001.1, from coordinate 106,278 downwards.
GTCAATTTCCGCCACGTCTCCGAGCCCGTCCCGCGAGTCCGAACCGAAGCAGATCGACCATAACGACTCGATCCGCTCGACCTACCTTTCCATCGAGAACATCAAGGCGATGGCCGCCACCGTAGCCGACCGCGGCGTCGACTCGCTGCCCGCCTTTGCGCCCTTCGATTTCTTCGCGCGGCATAAGGAAAACGAGAAGGAGATCCTGCGGGTCTACCGCACCACGGCAACGGATGTGGAATCCGGTGAAACGATCACCCCCGCGGCGGAATGGCTGCTCGATAACCATTACATCGTTGAGGAAGCGATCCAAGAGATCCGCCGCGACTTCCCGCGGCGCTTCTATCGGGAACTGCCTACGATCAACGTGAACGGCGTCCAGATCCCACGCACCCTGGCGTTGGCTTGGCTTTATGTTGCCCACACTCAAAGCACGATTTCGCAGGAAAGCCTGACGGCCCTCGTCGATGGCTTCCAGCAGGGTGAAACGCTGAGGATCGGTGAGCTCTGGGCGCTGCCATCGCTCGTGCGCTACGTGCTCGTTGAAAACCTGCGCCGTATTTCGATCCGCGTCGAACGCAGCCGCCGGATGCGCAGGCGCGCCAATGAGGCTGCAGATGAGCTTGTGCGGCTGACCGAGCCGGCACAGGCGGCCGACTATCTCAGATCGCTCGAGTCGCTCGCCGAAGACAATACCTTCGCGACGCAGTTCCTCTACCGCATGCGCGATGGCTCCCAGGCGTCGAGCGTGGCGATCGCATGGCTGGACGAACGCCTTGAAGCGCTCGGTCGCGACACCGAAGAGACGACGATGGCGGAGCACAGCCGCCTGTCCTCCGGCAACGTCACGATGGGCAACATCATTCGCAGCCTTCGCGAGATCGACGACACCGAGTGGTCGGTCTGGGTTGAACAGGTCAGCCACGTCGACAAGCTGCTCTGGGATCATTCCGACTACGGCGATCTCGATTCCGGCTCACGCAACAAATATCGCAAGCAGATCGAAAAACTGGCCAAGCGCTCGCAGCTCTCGGAAATGGAGATCGCCCAGCTGGCGCTCGACATGACCGAGGAGGCAAAGGCCTCCGACGAGCCGCAACCGCACGAACCAAACGTCGGTGGCTTCCTGACCGGCGCGCAAAGACCCAAGCTCGAAGCACGGTCGAACTATCGCCCAACGCTGACGCAGCATTTCGTCCGCACGGTCCGCCGATTCAATTGGCTGTCGATCGCCGTTCCGGTGATCCTGCTCACCATCATCGCCATGGCGATCGTTGGGAAGTTCATGGCGCATGCGGGCATGGGACCGCTTGAGATCGCAATCCTGCTGATCATGTTCTCCCTTCCGGCTTCCGAAGGAGCAACCGGTCTCTTCAACACCGTGCTGTCGTTCTTCGTTACACCGGCCCGCTTGGTCGGCTACGAGTTCAAGGAGGGCATCCCCGAGGAAGCCCGAACGCTTCTGGTCGTTCCCTGCCTCATCTCGAACCGCGACAGCGTCGATGAACTGGTCCGCAATCTGGAAGTTCATTACCTCGCCAACCCGCGCGGCGAAATCTACTTTGCACTGCTCAGCGACTGGCCGGATAGCCAGGTCGAAGAAACCTCGGCCGATCTCGAGGTTCTGGACTATGCCCGCCGCGAGGTCGCGAACCTCTCGGCACGCTATGCCTTCGATGGCAAGACGCGCTTCTACCTCTTGCACCGCCGTCGTCTTTACAATCCATCCGAGGGCGCCTGGATGGGATGGGAGCGCAAGCGCGGCAAGCTGCACGAATTGAACCTGCTGCTTCGCGGCGACCGCGATACGACTTACCTTCCCGGTGCAAATATCGTACCGGCAAACATTCAGTACGTGATGACGCTCGATGCCGACACCCGCCTCATGCGCGATACGGTCACGAAGCTCGCTGGCAAGCTTTACCATCCGATCAACCGTCCGGTCATCAATCCGGCCACGGGCCGCGTCGAAAGCGGCTACGGCGTGCTGCAGCCGCGTGTCACCCCATCGCTGACAACAGGCAAGGATGCATCGGTCTTCCAACGTGTCTTCTCGATCAACCGCGGCCTCGACCCATACGTCTTCACCGTCTCCGACGTCTATCAGGATCTGGCAGGTGAGGGCACGTTCACCGGCAAGGGCCTCTATCATGTCGACGCCTTCGAAGGATCCTTGAAGGGTCGCATCGAGGAAAACTCGGTGCTCAGCCACGATTTGCTCGAGGGCTCGATGGCCCGGTGCGCGCTCGTCACCGATCTAGAGCTCGTCGAAGATTTCCCGACCCGCTACGAGGTCGAGACGTCGCGCCAGCATCGCTGGGCGCGTGGCGACTGGCAGCTGCTGCCGTACATGTTCAACCCGACGCACGGTGTGACCGGGCTCGGCCGCTGGAAGATGTTCGATAACCTGCGGCGCTCGCTGACGCCGATCGCATGGTTCTTCGCTTCGGTGCTCGGCTGGTATTTCATGAGCCCACTCGGCGCGCTGGTCTGGCAGATCCTTTTGATTTTCTGCCTTTTCGTCGCTCCAACCCTCTCGCTGATCCATGGCATCATTCCGCGCAGCAGCGATATCGTTGCCAGTGCTCACCTTTACACGGTCTGGTCTGATATTCGCGCGGCCAACGCTCAGGTAGCCTTGCGGATCGTGTTCATCGCCGATTCCGCTTGCATGATGGCTGATGCCATCGCTCGTTCGCTCTATCGCCTGCTTTTCAGCCACAAACTGATGCTGCAGTGGCGAACGGCAGCGAGCGTTCAGGCCGGCAAGCAGGGAACGATCCCGTCTTACTACAAGGCAATGTGGCACGCGCCAGTGCTGGCCCTCCTCGCACTCGGTTTCGCGGCCCTCTCCGGCGACAACGCCTACCTCGTCGGCGTTCCTTTCGCGTTCCTCTGGATCATCTCGCCGCTGGTCGCCTACTATGTCAGCCAGTCCGCCGAGACCGAGGACCGGCTTGAGGTTGCCGATTCCGTTTCCAGCGAGCTCCGCAAGATCGCGCGCCGCACCTGGCGCTATTTCGCGACGTTCACCACCGCCGAGCAGAACTATCTACCGCCGGACAACGTTCAGGAAACGCCGCACGTGATCGTGGCGACGCGCACGTCGCCGACCAACATCGGGGTCTACCTGCTGTCGGTCGTCTCGGGCCGCCATTTCGGTTGGTTTTCCTTTGAGGAAACCATCGAGCGGCTCGAACAGACGATCGCAACAATCGACAAGATGGAGAAATTCCGCGGGCATCTCTTCAACTGGTATCACACGGATACGCTGGAGACGCTTGGACCGCGTTATGTTTCCGCGGTCGACAGCGGCAACCTCGCCGGCCACCTGATCGCGATCTCGTCTGCCTGTCGCAACTGGGCGGAAGCGCCTTCGGCCCATATGCAGGGCAATCTCGATGGCGTCGGCGATACTGCCGGCATCCTCGCGGAAGTGCTGTCGGAGCTGCCGGACGATCGCAAGACGGTCCGTCCGCTGCGCCGTCGCCTGGAGGAACGCATCATCGGCTTCCAGAATGCGCTGGCTGCGGTCAAGCGCGAGCATGAGTTCGCATCCATCCGCATCATCAACCTGGCCGTACTGGCGCGCGACATTCAGAAGCTCGCCGCCAACCTCGATCACGAGGTGAAGTCTGCGCTGAGCGCCGAAGTCACGCGCTGGGCGGAGTCTCTGGTCAAGGTCTGCGAAGCCCACATTTCAGACAGCACCTTCGATCTGTCCAACATCGATGCGTTGCGTCCGCGCCTGATTGCCTTGCGCGACAAGGCCCGTGACCTCGCCTTCTCGATGGATTTCGGCTTCCTGTTCAGACCTGAGCGACGCCTGCTCTCGATCGGATATCGCGTGGAAAGCGGTGAACTCGATCAGGCCTGCTACGACCTCCTGGCGTCGGAATGCCGGCTCACCAGCCTGTTCGGCATCGCCAAGGGCGATCTGCCGACGGAACATTGGTACCGCCTCGGCCGCCAGGTCGTCCCGGTTGGCTCGCGCGGTGCGCTTGTCTCCTGGTCCGGCTCGATGTTCGAATACCTCATGCCACCGCTCGTCATGCAGGAGCGTGGCGGCGGTATCCTCAACCAGACCAACAATCTGGTCGTGGTCGAGCAGATGAACCATGCGCGCAAGCTGGGGATTCCGTGGGGTATTTCAGAAGCGGCCTTCAATGCCCGCGACCATAACCTGAATTACCAGTACACCAACTTCGGCGTACCGTCGCTCGGCCTGAAGCGTGGCCTCGGCCACAACGCAGTCATCGCGCCCTATGCGTCGATCCTTGCCAGCCAGTACGATCCTGACGCGGCGCTGGAGAACCTGCAGCGTCTGCGCAAGCTCGGCGCGCTCGGCAAGTTCGGCTTCCACGATGCCGTGGACTTTACGCCGACGCGCCTGCCGGAAGGCAAGACTTGCGCGGTCGTCTATAACTATTATGCTCACCACCACGGCATGTCGATCGCCGCTGTCGCGAACGTTGCCTTCAACGGCCATCTGCGCGAACTATTCCACTCGGATCCAGTGATCGAGGCTGCCGAGCTCCTTCTGCAAGAGAAGGCACCGAGGGATATTCCGGTCATGAGCGGCAAGCACGAGTCCGATACCCCAGCCAGCATCCAGGACGATCTCTTGCGCCCTGAACTGCGCAAGATCTACGACCCCGCCTCGCGCGATCGCGAGCTGGTCTTCCTCTCGAACGGCCACTACTCGCTGATGCTGACCGCAACAGGCGCCGGTTATTCGCGGTGGAACGGCCAGTCGGTCGCCCGCTGGAAAGCCGATCCGACAGAGGATCGCTGGGGCACCTTTATCTTCCTTCGCGATACGGCGACCAACGAATGGTGGTCGACAACGACGGAGCCAAAGAGTGTCGAAGGCGAACAAGCTAAAGTTCTCTTCGCCGACGAAAAGGCGGAGTTCACCAAGACTGTCGGAGATATCACCAGCGAAGTCGAATGCATCGTTGCGACCGAGCATGATGCCGAGGCTCGACGCCTGACGCTCGTCAACACCGGAACGGAAGATCGCTTCATCGAGGTGACGTCGTATCTCGAACCGGTTCTGGCGACGGACGATGTCGATAACGCCCATCCGGCATTTGCCCGGATGTTTGTTAAGACGGAGATCGGCAAGCGTGGTGACGTCATCCGGGTCGAGCGCAACAAGCGCGATCCGAACGAGCCGAATATGGCCGTTGCCCACCTTATCGTCGACAACTCCGGCTCGACGCGGGACACGGAATTCGAAACCGATCGCCGCAAGTTCCTCGGACGGGGACGCAGCCTCGCAAACGCTGCTGCCTTCGACCCGGGCGCGACCCTTTCCGGCACGGACGGCTTCACCCTTGATCCGGTGCTCTCGCTTCGTCGCACCGTCCGCGTACCGCCCGGCAAGAAGGTCACTGTCACTTTCTGGACCATTGCCGCCCCGAGCCGCAATGAGGTGGACCAGGCAGTTGATCGGTACCGCCACGCCGACGCCTTCAACAACGAGCTCGTCCAGGCCTGGACCCGCACGCAGGTGCAGATGCGCCACGTCGGTGTCACGTCGCAGCAGGCAGCAGCCTTCCAGCACCTCGGCCGCCACCTGGTTTATCCGGATATGTATCTGCGAGCCGATGCTGCCGCGGTCGCGGCCGGGATGCAGTCGCAGTCGTCGCTTTGGCCGCTTGCGATTTCAGGCGATTTCCCGATCTTCACGTTGCGCGTCAACGATGACATGGATCTCGAAATCGTCAGGGAGGCCTTGCTTGCGCAGGAATACCTGCGCTCGCGCGGCGTCACCGCCGACTTGGTCATCATGAACGAGCGGGCGTCGTCCTACGCACAGGACATGCAGCACGCCGTCGACCAGATGGCCGAGAATGTCCGCCGCTTGGGTCAGGCCGATGGCTTGCGCCAGCACATCTTCACGGTCCGCAAGGATCTGATGGAAGAATCGACGTATCACGCGCTGATCTCGGCCTCCCGCGTGACGCTCCATGCCAAGAACGGCAAGATTATCGATCAGATCAATCGTGCCGCCGCACTCTTTTCTCCAAGCAAGGAAGAGCAGCAGGAACTGGAGCGCGCCGATCGCACGAGGACGTCAATCAAGCGGAGCGCCCCGAAACCGGCCGCACGGCCATCGAAGGTGGTCATCGAGGAAGAAGGCGATCTCAACTACTGGAACGGCATCGGCGGTTTTGCCGGCGACGGTCGCGAATACGTCGTGCGCCTTCCCGGGGGCCACGCAACGCCGCATCCGTGGATCAATGTAATCTCGAACGAAAAGTTCGGCTTCCATGTCTCCGCGGAAGGTGCGGGATTCACCTGGAGCGCAAACTCCCGCGATTATCAGCTGACGTCGTGGTCGAATGATGCAGTCATCAACCGCGCCGGTGAAGCGATCTACGTCGTCGATCAAGATAGCGGCGCCGTCATGACCCCGTTCGCAAACCTCTCGGATCGCCAAGACATACGATTCGAAGCGCGACATGGTCTGGGCTATTCGGCCTTTTCCAGCGTCCAGAACGAGATCGCACTCGAGGTTACGCAGACCGTCGATCGCGAGAAACCGGTTAAGTTGCAGCGAATCCGGCTACGCAATACCGGCTCCAAGCCAAGAAAGCTGCGGATCTACGGCTACGTCGAATGGATTCTCGGCAACAATTCGCAAAGGTCCGCACCGTTCATCCTCTCGGAACACGACGCGGAAACCGGCGCGCTGTTTGCAAGCAATAACTACAGCATCGACTATTCCGGTCGTGTCGCTTTCTTTGTGGCCAGCGAGAAACCATCGAGCTTTACCGCCAGCCGCCGGGAATTCATCGGCAAGAAAGGTACGATCCAGGCACCGCGTGCATTGAGCTTGGGAACCAGCCTTTCAGGCGCTACAGAACTCGACGGCGACCCGGCAGCGGTTCTGGCGTTCGATATCGAGATCGCACCGGACGAGGAGCGCGACGTCTGCTTCTTCCTCGGCGACACGAAGACGAAGGCGGAAGCGCGGGCGGTGATCAACGATATCCGCAAGGTCGCCTTTGACGATGTTGTCCAGGCAAATCGTGCCTTCTGGCAGGCGTTCACCGGAAAGGTGCAGGTTTCCACGCCCGATCAGGGCATGAACAATCTGATCAACACGTGGCTCCCATACCAGAGCCTCGGCTGCCGCATCATGGCGCGCACGGCCTTCTACCAGGCAAGCGGCGCCTTCGGCTTCCGCGACCAGCTGCAGGATACGTTGGCATTCGTCATCCATGAGCCGTCGATCGCTCGCAAGCAGATCCTGAATGCCGCCTCGCGTCAGTTCCGCGAGGGGGATGTGCAGCACTGGTGGCTGCCAGGCACTGGTGCCGGCGTTCGGACGATGATTTCAGACGACGTGGTTTGGCTCGCTTACGCGATCCATCACTATTGCAGCGTTACGGGAGACAAGAGAGTCCTCGACGAACAGCTCGCTTTCCTGGAAGGGCCAGCACTCCTCGAAGGGCAGCACGACTCCTTCTATCTGCCGGAAGTCTCCGAAGACAAGGTGAGCGTTTACGAACACGCGGCCCTCGCGCTCGATCTCGCCATCGCCCGAACAGGCAAGAACGGCCTGCCGCTCTTCCTCGGAGGCGATTGGAACGACGGCATGAACCGTGTCGGCATTGGCGGGCAGGGCACCAGTGTCTGGCTTGGCTGGTTCCTGGCAGGCGCGCTCCGTTCGTTCTCGGCATATGCGGAAGAGCGCGGCGACAAGGCGCGCGTCGAACGGTGGACCCAGCACCTGACCACCCTCAAGGCCGCACTCGAGACCGTTGCCTGGGATGGCGCCCACTACCGGCGTGGCACGTTCGACGACGGCAGCTTGCTTGGCTCCAAGGAAAGCCTCGAATGCCAGATCGATTCCATCGCCCAATCCTGGAGCGTGCTATCAGGGGAGGGAGATCCGGCGCACTCGGCGAAGGCGATGAATTCCGTGCTGGAGAAATTGGTCGATCCGGAAGCGCGGATCATCCGGCTCTTCACGCCGCCCTTCGCAAACTCGGCTAAGGATCCTGGTTACATCAAGGCCTACCCGCCGGGTGTTCGTGAAAACGGTGGCCAATACACCCATGCCGCGACCTGGGTCGTCCTGGCGCTGGCTGAACTTGGCCGCGGCGATGATGCCCTGCGTTGCTTCGATCTGCTCAATCCGATCAGCCATGCGCGCGATCCGGCTTCGGCAGAGCACTATCGCGTCGAACCCTACATCATCGCGGCTGACGTCTACGGTGAGGGCGCGCTTAGCGGGCGCGGCGGTTGGACCTGGTATACCGGCTCGGCCGGTTGGCTCTATCGCGCGGTGATCGAGGGCATCCTCGGCATCCGGGTGAGGGATGGCCGCTTGTACGTGCGTCCCGCACTGGCAAGCACATGGGACGGCTTCTCCGCCGAGATTGAACGCGCAGGTGCTAAATACCTCATTTCGGTCTCAAAATCGTCCCATCCGAGAGGTTATGATGTGATCATCAATGGACGCGAAGTCACCGATCCCGACGAGGGATATCCGGTCGGATAACAGCATTTTTCCTGGCTAATCATCCGGCGATTCGTTGCGGCCAAAAGGGAACCCTTTTGGCCGCAACTGCGTTTGCAAATCGGAAGAGCAGGAGAATTCCATGGCAATAGCGCGCGGGGCGACGATCGGCGCCAAGCAGAGTTCTGTGACGGTAGCGCCGGCGAAGCGCGATACGCGGTTGGACGTTCTGCGCGGGCTCGCGCTCATCACGATTTTCATCAATCATGTTCCCGGTCAGATTTTCGAGAACCTTACAACCAAGAATTTCGGCTTCTCGGATGCCGCCGAGGCGTTCGTTCTGATTTCAGGTATTGCCGTCGGCTTGGCCTATGGCACGCGGTTTGAGCCAAGCGCGTGGCTTCACACCGCAGTGAAGGCCACGAAGCGGGCGTTCACTCTTTACCTGGCTCACATGATAACGACGTTCATGACACTTGCCCTGTTCCTGACGGGTGCCTGGGTCTTCCACCGCCCCGGCCTTCTGTGCGAGATCAATATTCTTGCTGTCCTCACCAATCTGAAGGCTGGTATTCCCTCGCTCGTGCTGCTGGGACATCAGATCGGCTACAACAACATCCTCCCGATGTATGGGGCATTGATGCTGATGGTGCCAGTCATCCTTCTGCTCAACGCGGCAAGTCCTCTTCTCGCTTTGGCCGTCTCCGGCACCGTTTGGCTCTTTGCAGGCACCTACGAGATTGCGCCCCATAACATGCTGATTGAGGGCTATTGGTTCCTCAATCCACTGTCCTGGCAGTTCCTCTTCACGATCGGCATCGTCGGTATGATGCATGTCCGCAGCGGCGGCAAACTGCCGCAGCACCCGGTCCTCTTTGCCGCTGCCGCCGCTTACGTCGCATTGTCCTTCGCCTGGGTGGTCGGTCAACTCTGGAGCTTTGGGATTGCGTTGGCAGCGCTCGGTCTGCCGCCGGTGCTGACCGGTTTCGACAAGACGTTCCTGTCCCTGCCGAGGCTGTTGCACGTTCTGGCGCTGACGTATCTCGTCATCAATATTCCGGCAATCTCGCGCCTGCTTCGCCGGTCCGCAGACAATCCGCTGACCATTCTCGGCCGCCACTCGCTGAACATCTTTGTCGCCGGCACCATTCTGGCGATGGTTGGCCAGGTGGTGCTCTACATCAACAACCACGACCGGATCGTCGGCCCGGTCTTCGTTGTTATCGGCATCGCAATCCAGTTTGCCTACGCCTACCATCTTGAACGCAAGCGCATGCTCGAGACAGGCGGCCGAGACAGGTTGCCCAACCGAACGATGGTGCCGGTTCCTGTCCGCGTCGATCGTTCGCGGGATCGGCGCTAGACGGCGGTGGCATCAGGCTGCTGGAAGATCGCAAGTCCGCCGCCACCAGCCGCATCTGATCGCAAAAACCTTGACTCCTGTGGAAAACCTTCTAAGAGCAACGGCGGAAAAGGAATATCCATGGTTCGCGACGAACACGCCATTGCTGCATGCAATGACCGGGCACAAGGTGCCGGGATGGATATTGCCGTTCCGGTTTCTTCCAAAACCAAGGCCAAAACGACGACGAAAACCGTCTGACGTCTCTGGCCTGCCGCTCTCTCCCCGGCCCGGCTGGGGACAAGGAAGCCGCGATATTTGCGCGCTTTCCCCCTCACCGGACAAGAGGAGAGAAGAGAAAGAGAGCTTGAGAAATGGGTTTTAAAGTTGCAGTTGCGGGAGCGACCGGGAATGTTGGCCGGGAAATGCTCAATATCCTCTCCGAGCGCGGTTTTCCTGCCGATGAAGTCGTAGCGCTTGCGTCCGCACGCTCGCAGGGCACCGAAGTGTCCTACGGCGACAAGACGCTGAAGGTCGCCAACCTCGACAACTACGATTTCTCCGATACTGACATCTGCCTGATGTCGGCCGGCGGCGAAGTTTCCAAGAAGTGGTCGCCCAAGATCGGCGCCCAGGGTTGCGTTGTCATCGACAACTCCTCGGCGTGGCGTTACGACGCCGATGTGCCGCTGATCGTTCCGGAAGTGAACCCGGACGCTGTTACCCAGTTCAGCAAGCGAAACATTATCGCAAACCCCAACTGCTCGACTGCGCAGCTTGTCGTCGCTCTCAAGCCGCTGCACGACTTCGCCAAGATCAAGCGCGTCGTCGTTTCGACCTACCAGTCCGTTTCCGGCGCTGGCAAGGACGGTATGGACGAGCTATTCAACCAGACGCGCGCCGTCTTCGTCGCGGATCCGATCGAGAACAAGAAGTTCACGAAGCGTATTGCCTTCAACGTCATCCCGCACATCGACGTCTTCATGGAAGACGGCTACACGAAGGAAGAGTGGAAGGTTCTCGCCGAGACCAAGAAGATGCTCGACCCGAAGATCAAGGTGACCTGCACGGCAGTTCGCGTTCCAGTCTTCATCGGCCACTCTGAATCGGTCAACATCGAATTCGAAAGCGAGATCACGGCCGATCAGGCACGCGACATTCTGCGCGAAGCTCCCGGCTGCCTCGTCATCGACAAGCACGAGAACGGTGGTTACATCACGCCTTACGAATCGGCTGGCGAAGACGCGACCTATATCTCGCGCATCCGCGAGGACGCGACGGTCGAGAACGGTCTGAATATGTGGGTGGTTTCCGACAACCTCCGCAAGGGTGCCGCTCTGAACGCGATCCAGATCGCCGAGTTGCTTGTCAATCGCGGACTTGTGAAGCCGCGCAAGCAGGCAGCTTGAACCAATTGTTAACTATGGTTTGTTAAGCCCGGCTAAATAAGGTAAGGGCTTTTCTTGGCGCGGGTTTGTCGTTTCGGCTTCCCGCGCTTGCCAAATCAAAGACGGTGACAATATTGCCGAAAGCGGGCCGCTGGCCCGGTTTGAAGGCCAGTCAGATCGGGATATCTCCATGCGCATGACGAAATTTTTGCTGGCAGCTGCCGCCGCCTGCATGCTCCACGCAGTTCCTGCAGCCGCCTCGGCCGCCCAGTGCGGCAACAACGGCGCCGGCTTCAACGCTTGGGTGGACGAGTTCAAGCAAGAAGCCGTTGCAAACGGTGTCAGCCCCTCGGTTCTGGATCGCGCCTTCGCAAACGTCTCCTACAACAGGCCGACCATTGCCGCCGACCGTGGCCAGAAGAGCTTCAAGCTTTCCTTTGATGCATTCATGCAGAAGCGCGGTGGTGCCGCGATCATCTCACGCGGCAAGAGCATGAAGCGCTCCAATGCAGCCCTTTTTGCATCGATCGAGCGTCGCTTCGGTGTTCCTGCCGGCCCGTTGATCGCGATTTGGGGCATGGAAACCGGATTCGGCAGCTACATGGGCAACCAGCATACGCTGTCGGCCGTCTCCACGCTCGCGTATGACTGCCGTCGCTCCGACTATTTCACCGACCAGCTTTATGCAGCGCTGCAGCTGGTCTCTGAGGGTTATCTCAATACCCAGGCGCGCGGCGCAGCGCATGGCGAAATCGGCCAGACGCAGTTCCTGCCGCGCAATGTCGTGCGCTTCGGCGCCGATGGCGACGGCGACGGCCGCGTCGATATGGTCGGTTCTCGCGCTGACGCGCTCGCCTCGACTGCCAACTTCCTGAAGGGCCATGGCTGGCAGGCCGGTGCGGGTTATCAGCCGGGCGAGCCCAACTTCGCGGCCATCGCCGGCTGGAACGCGGCGACGGTCTACCAGCAGGCGATCGCCTACATTGGCCAGCAGATCGACGGAAATTGAGAACAGCTTAGCGTAAGCCAAAAGCGCCGAACCGAGTTCGGCGCTTTTTTGTTTTGGACTTAGACGTCCGGGCGAATGAAGTCGCGAGTTTCGGAATCCATCACCCAGAGTTCGCCGGTCGAGATGTCGAACCAGGCACCGTGAAGCGCGATCTTGCCTTCCTCCTCCAATGCCTTGATGTTCGGGAAGGTCCTGAGATTCTCAATGGAGTTGCGGATCGATACGCGCTCGAGAGCGGTCTGACGCTCAGAAGGCGTCATGACATCGTTGGCGCCGATCTGCTCTGCCGCAGGCTTCACGAGCGACATCCAGCGTCCAATAAAGTCACCGGGTGACAGGGGTTCTGCACTTGGATCGAGAGCGGCCCTGATGCCCCCACAGCGCCCGTGACCCATGACAACGATATCTGCAACCTTCAGAGCCTGAACCGCAAATTCCAGCGCAGCCGAGGTGGCATGGAAATGGCCGTCCGGCTCGTAGGGCGGCACCATATTGGCCACGTTGCGGATGACGAACAGTTCGCCGGGACCGGCATCGAAGATCAGCTCGGGGGCTGCGCGCGAATCCGAACAGGCGACCACCAGCGTACTTGGGTTTTGGCCGTGCTCGGCCAGCGCTTTATAGCGATCGCGGGCGTCCGTGTAACGCCCGTTCATAAAGTTGCGGTAACCGTCGAGAAGGGTGTTTGGAAAACGCTGCATGATCTTCGATTACAGCTTGCGCCCGGCAAGATCAATATCGCACTGCAAGATAGGAAGCGTCGTTAGCCCTTGCGCCTTTGGGCCGGATGCATCAAGCGCCGCATCTGGACCATCGCCATCGGCGATGCCAGGCTCGATGAGTCGCTTGCCAGCGTCAATTCATCGCTGCCCCGCTTCACGGCGCGGGCAAGCACCTCGTAGACGCTTGCCGTTGCAAGCTGAAGCGCCTTCTCGTCCTCCATGCCGGAAAGAAGTCGCGACAGAAACAGCGCGGCAAGAAGATCTCCGAGACCATTCGGCGGCTTGTCGATAAGGCGGTGTTCCGCCAGCAGCGCGTGACGGCCCGAGAGATAGAGGTTCCCCGTGCCACCGGCCATCATCGGCACCGCTGACGTCACCAGCATACGGGAGGGCCCCAGCGACAGGGCGGCGTCCATAATCGCCGTATTGTCCTCCAGCGGGGCGCCTGCAAGCCAGGCCAGTTCGTATCGATTGGGCGTCGCTAGCGACGCCAGTGGGATCAGATAATCTCTGATCGCCTCTGCCGTTGTCTGTGGTACGTAGAGACCGCCCAGATCCCCCATGACCGGATCGCAGACATAGAGCAGGTCCGGCTTGCGCTCTCGCAAAGCCGTTACGAGCCGGGCAACCGAGCGTGCCTGCGCGGCATTGCCGAAATAGCCGGAAAGAACCGCCTTCACCTCGCCGATCCAGGGCGCGCGAATGAGATCGTCGATGGCCGCCTCAAAATCGCTTTCGGTGAACGTTAGTCGCGTCGACCGACCGTGACCGGGATGCCACGGAAGCACGATCGTCGGCAGCGCCCAGACCTGATGACCAAGCGTCTCTAGTGCAAAGACCGCTGCACGATTTCCGACGGAGCCGCGCACAACGTGGCTGGAGATAACGATGACAGTTCCTGCGGCATTTTCCGACATGATGCTCGACTCGGCTTCCAATGAGTGTTGATCCCCTTTTTGCGGCTTCACTGTCAACTGCCCTTCATGCAGGCATGCCAACGTCGCCCCTCAAGAATTTCCACATACTCACGGCGAACCAAAAATCTTTCGAAAATTTGCGTCCCGGCGGCTAAAAACGCATGAAAGCTGCCTCGGGATGCCGTCTTTTAGAGATTCTTTCGTCAAATCTTCTGCTAACTTGCGCCAAATCGAGGAGATGAGGAGTATCTGCGATGGCTGGCCGAAACAATCCGAAGCGCGAAAAACAACTGGAGAGCGCGACCAAGATCGCGGCGGCAACAGGGGAAGCCTACCTCAATCCCGAGTTCCTGTTCGGCCGTGCCAGCGGCGACGACCTGGAACGCTACACACCGGAGATGCTGGCACTCTCGGCCATCCATTCCACCAAGGAACTCGCGGCCTGGGGCAGCAATTCAGCTCGGATCACCATCGAGACCATCGCCGATGTGGAGCCCGACGGCGTTGCCGTATCCGTTCTCACGGTCACCGACCACAACATGCCGTTCCTGTATGAATCGGTAATGGGCGAAGTCACCAGCAGCTATCGCGACCTCTACATGGCCGTGCACCCGATCCTGGTGATGGAGGACGGCAAAGCGCCGGAACTTTACTCCGCCGATCTCCCGAGCGAGCCAGCCAATCGCGTCAGCCATATCCAGCTGCACCTTGCCCCTTTAACGACCGCGCAGGCCGCAGACCTCATCAAGCGGATAAAGACGGTGGTCGAGCAGGTGCGCGTGACGGTTTCCGACTGGAGGCCGATGCTGGACAAGCTCGGAACCGTGATCGATGAACTTTCCGCTTACAATGCCAGCCGCCGGAAAGCGGAACGGGATGAAGCGCTTGCCTTCCTGACGTGGCTGCGCGACGCGAACTTCACCTTCCTCGGAATGCGCGAATATGTCTATTCCGGCAAGGGCGCGAGCGCGAAGGTTGAGCGCGACAAGGGCACCGGCCTCGGTATTCTTTCGAACCCCGACGTCCTCGTTCTGCGCACCGGCAAGGACGCCGTTACGACCACGCCTGAAATTCTGGCTTTCCTCGATGGTCCGGATTTCCTGATCGTCACCAAGGCCAACGTCAAGTCGATTGTCCATCGCCGCGCCTATATGGACTATGTCGGTGTCAAGCGCTTCGATGCCAACGGGAATGTGACCGGCGAGTTGCGCATCGTCGGTCTCTTCACCTCGACCGCCTACACGTCGCTCGCCAGCGATATCCCGTTGCTCCGCTCCAAGATCGAACGAGTGAAGGAACATTTCGGCTTTGACCCCATGAGCCACTCCGGCCGCATGTTGGACAACACGCTGGAATCCTATCCGCGCGACGACCTCTTCCAGATCGATACGACGCTTCTGGCGAGTTTTGCCGAACAGATCAATGATCTCGCCGATCGGCCGCGCGTGCGGGCGCTGCCGCGCATCGATCACTTCGATCGTTTCGTTTCCGTGATCGTCTATGTGCCGCGCGAAGAATACGATTCGATCGTGCGTGAGAAGATCGGAGCCTATCTGAAGACCGTCTATGACGGCCGTGTCTCGGCCTACTACCCGGCCTTCCCTGAAGGCGGCGTTGCGCGCGTCCATTTCATCATCGGCCGGTCCGGGGGCAAAACCCCACGCGTGCCACAGGGAAAGCTGGAGGAGGCCATCCGCGCGATCACCGCGCGCTGGGATGACCGCTTCGAGGCGCTTGCCGGACCGAAGGCGCCGCGCCTGCAGGTAAGCCATGCCTTCCAGGATCTCTTCCCGCCGGAAGAGACCTACTATGATCTCGAGGACATCGCCGCCTGCGCGGCTGGCGAACCCATCCGTATTGCGTTCTACACGCGGGAAAAGGATGGGATCGAACTGCTGTGCCTGAAGATTTTCCATTCCGGCGGCCAGCTCGCTTTGTCCCGCCGCGTGCCATTGCTTGAAAACCTCGGCTTTAATGTCATCAGCGAAGGAACATTCGATATTGATGTCACCCTGCCAGGCGGCTCGGAAAAGCTGGTCGTGCTGCACGACATGGAGCTCGAGGCCCGAGGCGGTATCGAGATCGACCTTCACCGCCACGGAGCAACCTTGGAAGAAGCCTTCCTTGCAGCGTTCGGCGGGCTGATTGACAATGACAACTTCAACCGCCTGATCGTATCGGCGGGTCTGACCGCACGCGAAACCAGCGTTCTTCGCGCCTACGCACGCTATCTGCGCCAGGCCGGCATCCCTTATTCGCTCGACTATATTGCAACGACGCTCGATAAATACCCGGCAATCGCGGCGATGATCTTCCGGCTGTTCCACGACACGCTTGATCCCAAGATCACCGACAAGGCGCGGATGAAGAAGGCAAGCGAACAGCACGAAAAGATCGAAGCAGCACTCTCCGACGTGCCGAGCCTCGATGACGATCGGATCCTGCGGCGCTACGTCAACGTCGTGGACGCAACCCTGAGAACCAACTACTTCCAGCGCAATCCGGACGGCTCCCCGAAAGCGATGCTGGCCTTCAAGCTTGATCCCAATCTGGTCGACGGGTTGCCGGAACCCCGACCATTCCGCGAGATGTTCGTCTATGGCGTCGAAGTCGAGGGCGTGCACCTGCGCTTCGGCAAGGTGGCGCGTGGTGGCTTGCGTTGGTCCGATCGTGCGGAAGACTATCGCACCGAAGTCCTCGGGCTCGTGAAGGCACAGCAGGTCAAGAATGCCGTTATCGTGCCAGTCGGTGCAAAGGGCGGCTTCTATCCGAAGAAGCTCCCGATCGGGGGCAACCGGGATGAGATCTTCAACGCCGGCCGCGAAGCCTACAAAACCTATATCCGCACGCTGTTGTCGATCACCGACAACATCAGTGGCGCCGATATCGTGCCGCCGAAGGACACGGTAAGGCTTGACGGCGACGATCCCTATTTTGTCGTGGCCGCCGACAAGGGGACGGCCACATTCTCGGATACCGCCAATGCGCTCGCCCAGGAGGCCGGCTTCTGGCTGGACGATGCCTTCGCCTCGGGTGGCTCGGCTGGCTACGATCACAAGAAGATGGGCATCACCGCCCGTGGTGCTTGGGAAACCGTGAAGCGCCACTTCCGCGAAATGGACATCGACATCCAGACCACGCCGTTCACCGTTGCGGGCGTCGGCGACATGTCCGGCGATGTGTTCGGCAACGGCATGTTGCTGTCGCCAAAAATCCGGCTGGTCGCCGCTTTCGACCATCGTGATATTTTCATCGACCCCGACCCGAATATGGAAAAGACGCTTACCGAGCGCCGGCGGCTTTTCAATCTGGCCCGATCGAGCTGGCAGGATTTCGACAAGGGGGTCCTTTCGAAAGGCGGCATGGTCATTTCGCGATCGGCGAAGTCCGTGACGCTGACGCCGGAAGCGGTAGCCGCAATCGGTATAGACAAGGCCGTTGCGACGCCTTTCGAAATCATAACGGCCATTCTGAAGAGCCCCGTCGATTTGCTGTGGTTCGGCGGTATCGGCACCTACGTCAAAGCGCCGTCTGAAACAGACGCCGAGGTCGGCGATCGCGCCAATGACCCCATTCGTGTCGCGGCGGAAGACGTGCGCGCCAAGGTGATCGGCGAGGGCGCGAATCTTGGCGTCACGCAGAAGGGACGTATCGCCTATGGCCTGAGAGGCGGGCGCTGCAATTCCGACGCAATCGACAATTCGGCCGGCGTCAACACGTCGGACGTCGAGGTCAACATCAAGATCGCTCTTGCCGCGGCAATGCACGATAACCGTCTCACACGGGCGAAGCGCGACCAGCTGCTGTCGTCCATGACCGACGAGGTCGGCAAGCTTGTGCTCCGGAACAACTATCTGCAGTCTCTGGCGATTTCGCTGACCGAGCGTAAGGGTACAGCCAACGGGCTGGAACTTGCCCGGCTCATGACGGTGCTCGAAGGCGCCAAGCAATTGAACCGCAAGGTCGAGACGCTACCCGACGACACCGTCCTTGCTGAGCGCTATGCAGCAGGCAAGCCTCTGACGAGACCCGAGATTGGTGTTCTGCTTTCCTATGCCAAGATCGTCTTGTTTGACGCTCTGGCCGCTAGTGATTTGCCTGATGATCCCTATTTCGCTGCGACGCTTTCCAACTACTTCCCCGCAAAAATGCGCAAGACGAACGCGTCCGATATCAACGCCCATCGTCTGAAACGGGAGATCATTGCCACGGTGCTCGCCAACGAGGCCATTAACCGCGGCGGCCCCGGCTTCGCCGTTAGCATGATGGATGCCACGGCGGCATCCGCGCCGGAGGTCGTTCGGGCGGCAATCATTGCCCGTGATGGCTTCGATCTCGGACGCCTTTGGACGGACACGGATGCGTTGGACGGCAAGATCGGCGGCCAGATGCAGAACCGCATCTACGAAGAGATCAGCCACACCTTCACCGTCCTGACGCGCCTCCTTCTGAAGACACAGATGGCCAAGGGCGATATCGCCACCACTATTGAGAGGCTTCAGGCAGCCCTCAAGAAGCTCAAGCCGATATTCGCCAACCAGACAGTGCCCGAGCTTGAGGCACGTCAGCAGGAGTATCGCGAGGCTGGGGTGCCGGATAAGCTGGCCGCCGAGATTTCGGGGCTGCTTGGCTTTGCGCTGGTACCCGAGATCATGCAGATCGCCGAACGCACGGGCGAACCGCTGGCGCGTGCCGCGGAAAGCTATTTCGCCGTCTCCCAGACATTCCGGATCGGACGGTTGCTCGCCGCCGGATCTCGCATCGTCACGGCCGACCACTACGAAAATCTGGCGTTGGCGCGCAGCATCGACCAGATCGCAAGCGCGAGACGCGATATCGTGATTTCGGCACTTGCTAACCATGGGAAGGACAAGCTTCCGGTCCAGGCTTGGCACGCCGGCGATCGCATCAGGATCAACCGGATTGCCGAGGAATTGTCTGGGTTGAGTGACAGCGGCGATCCGAACCTTGCCCGGATCACGGTTGCCGCAGGCCTGTTGACTGACCTTGCGCGAGACGGAACGAGGTGAGAGAGTTCCGCTCGGAATCAGGAGCGGACTGTGAATCGCATCGACTGGACGGGAACTCAGCCGGCTAGGGCATCGGAGAAGGGCATCTGGGGCTGGATGCTCTTCGACTGGGCAGCTCAGCCGTTCTTCACTGTTGTAACGACCTTCATTTTCGGCCCTTACTTCGTGTCCCGGCTGACGGCCGATCCGGTCTCTGCCCAGACGATGTGGAGCAACATGGCGACGATCTCCTCGGTGATCATTGCCATCTTGTCGCCTGTCCTCGGGTCGATCGCGGATCAATCCGGCGCGCGAAAGCCGTGGATCGCCTTCTTCGCCGTCATCAAGATTGCGAGTCTCTTCGGTCTCTGGTTCGCCGCACCCGGTTCGCCTCTGATCTACCCCATGACATTCATGATCCTGGCTTCGGTCGCCGCTGAGTTCTCGATCGTCTTCAACGATTCCATGATGCCGCGGCTCGTCGGCAAGGAAGAGGTCGGCAAACTGTCGAATACGGCCTGGGGCCTCGGTTATCTCGGGGGCATGATCGTCCTGATCGCGGTCGTGGTCCTGCTTGCGGGAAGCCCCCAATCAGGGAAGACAATTCTTGGTCTTGAGCCCTTGTTCGGCCTCGATCCGTACAAGGGCGAGGATGCCCGCATCACTGGGCCGATTTCGGCCATCTGGTACCTGATCTTTATTCTTCCGATGTTCTTTTTCACGCCTGATGTCAGCAAGGGCCTTCCGTTTGGCGCCGCTGTGCGCACCGGCCTTGCGGAGCTGAAAAGCACGCTTGGCGAACTCAAGCGTCGTCGTGGCATCGTTCGTTTCCTGATCGCCCGCATGATCTATCAGGACGGCGTCAACGGACTGCTGATACTCGGTGGTGCCTTTGCTGCCGGAATGTTTGGATGGGCAACGGTCGAGATCGGGATCTATGGGATCATACTCAACGTCGTTGCGATCTTCGGCTGCATCATTGCAGGCAGGGTCGATCGGCGGATCGGCTCCAAATCGACGATCGTCATCAGTCTGGCAATGCTCTTGCTTGCCACCATCGGCATTGTGTCGACATGGCCGGGATACACGCTCTTTGGCTTGCTTGCGCTGCCAACCGCAGATTCCGGCGGCCTCTTCGGTACGGCAGCGGAGAAGGCATACGTTGCCTATGGTCTGCTGGTCGGCCTTGCCTTCGGTCCGGTCCAGGCGTCGTCGCGCTCCTACCTCGCACGAAGCGTGAGCCTGAACGAGGCCGGTCGCTACTTTGGCATTTATGCGCTTTCGGGGCGCGCCACGAGCTTCATGGCAACGCTGTTTTTTTCCATCGTGACCTTCACGACTGGCTCGTCGCGGCTTGGAATGGCAACCCTGGTGCTCTTCCTGGCAGCGGGACTGATCCTGCTTGTCCGTACGCCCTATCCCGCGGACAGGGCGTAACGGCAAAGGCCACCGGTCAGTGGCGGAAGTGCCGCATACCGGTGAAGACCATCGCGACATTGTGCTCGTTGGCAGCGTCGATCACTTCCTGGTCGCGCATCGACCCGCCCGGTTGGATAACAGCCGTCGCGCCGGCTGCGATCATCGACAGCAAGCCATCGGCGAAGGGCAGGAATGCCTCAGAGGCAACAGCCGAACCGCGCGTCAACGGCTCTGCGAGACCGAGCGCTTTGGCCGCCTCCTCGGCCTTCAGGCCAGCAATACGTGCAGAATCGACGCGGCTCATCTGGCCCGCGCCGATGCCAGCCGTCTGGCCGTCCTTCGCATAGACCACGGCGTTCGACTTGACGTGCTTGGCAACCTTGAAGGCAAATTTCATGTCTTCGAGTTCCTGATGGGTCGGCGCCCGCTTGGTAACCACCTTCAGCTCCAGATCCTCGACCATGCCGTTGTCTCGGCTCTGCACGAGCAGTCCGCCGGAGACGGTTTTCGCCGTCAGGCCTGAAGACCGCGGATCCGGCAGGCCGCCTGCGGTCAGAAGCCGGAGGTTTGCCTTGCGCGCAACGATGGCTTTCGCCTCTTCGGTCACGTCGGGCGCGATGATGACTTCGGTAAAGAGCTTGATGATCTCCTCGGCGGTTTGAGCGTCGAGCGTCTGGTTGAGCGCGATGATCCCCCCGAAAGCAGAAACGGAATCGCAGGCAAGCGCGCGCTTGTAGGCGTCGAGCAGGTTGGAACCCGTCGCCACGCCGCAGGGATTAGCGTGCTTGATGATCGCGCAGGCCGCCGACTTCTCCGGCAGGAACTCGGCAACGAGTTCATAGGCCGCATCGGTGTCGTTGATGTTGTTGTAGGAGAGCTGCTTGCCCTGAAGCAGTGACGCCGTGGCAACGCCGGGGCGGTGCTCGCCGGTCACATAGAACGCCGCCTTCTGGTGCGGATTCTCGCCATACCGCATCTCTTCCTTGAGCACACCGCCGATGACGCGATGGCGCGGGGTGTCGATCGAAAGAGCCTCGGCAAACCAGTTGGAGATCATGGCGTCGTAAGCGGCGGTCCGGGCGAAGGCCTTGGCGGCCAACCGCTGGCGGAACGCATAAGCGGTCTGTCCGGCGTCCGAGGCAAGCTGCTCGAGCAGTTCTGGATAGTCCGCCGGATCGGTCAGGATCGTCACGTAAGCGTGGTTCTTGGCCGATGCGCGGATCATCGCAGGACCGCCAATGTCGATGTTTTCGACGGTCGTCGGATAGTCGCCGCCGGCGGCGCGGACATCCTCGAACGGATAAAGATTGATGACCACGAGGTCGATGCCCTCGATACCGTGCGCCTTCATCGCCGCTTGATGATCAGCATCGTCACGGATAGCAAGCAGGCCGCCATGCACCTTGGGATGCAAGGTCTTGACGCGACCATCCATGATCTCCGGAAAACCTGTGACATCGGAAACGTCGGTCACCGCGAGCCCGGCCGCTGCAATTGCCTTGTGAGTGCCACCAGTTGAGAGAAGGCGGACGCCCTTGTCGGCAAGCGCGCGTGCGAGTTCGACGATACCGGTCTTGTCGGATACGGAAAGCAACGCGGTCTTGATGCTGACTTTGTCGGGTGCAGGGATTTTCTTGGAAACAACGGCCATGAGGCTTCTCCGTTTGGTCTTCAGGAGATATCCGGCGAGGGATAAGCGGATGATGGGGCCGCGTTAGCACAGCTTTGCGCCCGCGGAAACAGCCGCTAGCTCTTGCGCGATAAAAACCAGCGTATTTCCGGCCTGTCGGGGTAGGAGAGGCCGATCTCGATCTGGTCAGATCCGCAAATGCCCGAGGCGTCGGCAAAGAAGACGTCCTCGCCGATCAGCACTTCGTTGCCAGGCGAGGAGAACAGCCATGTTTCTCCGTCGGGCGCCGTCATCATGATCGACTCTTTGTCGATTTGCTTCAGGTTGATGGAGGGGTGGGCGTGAAAGCGCGCCACGGCCCGCACTGCCTCTTCGACCTTGCCCTCCGGCGCGAGCAGCCGATCACAGCCGGTCACGATCAGCCCTGTGGCGTTCAGGGTCAGCTCGCGCTCATGCAGGACGCCAAAGGCATTGAGGTAGCCGTCGTGGCTCGACTTGATGACGTCGCGACCGTCATCGGCGAGCGCGCGATCGACATTCACGGTCTCCACGCCGTCTGTAATCACATTCGCAATGAAGTCGGACGGAGCGAAGCGGCTGGATGAGGTGTCGTTGACGGTCACCGTGGTATGCGCGGCAGTCGTTCGGGCAATCTGCACATAACGCCGGCCGGCAAATTTCGGCGATCCGGAATTGACAATAAAGCGATGGCGTCCAGACGACATCTCGAATGACAGGCAACCGGCATGGGCCGTGCGGGACAGACTTCCGGTGGGCGGCAATCCGGTATCGGCAATGACTACCGTTTTACCCGCTGCCAGCCGCTGATAGCGCGAATGCGGCATCGCCTTGAAGGGATCTCCCGCCGTCTCGTCATACCTCAGCAAGGACATTAGCTCTGTCGCAAGGGTCGACGTCGCGCCGTTGAAAAGGGCGAGATCGCCATCCTGATGCCTGAAGAAGCGCAGGGCTGGGTACATGCGGTCGATGCCCGAGATCAACTTCTGCGGCAGGTCATGGCCGAGATTGACGTAGGTTTGCCGCAGCGGGAGGAGATCAAGGAGCAGTTCCAGCCCTACCCGGGGATTGCGTGAGACATGGCCGCCGTCAGGCAGGATCTGGCTGTCGAACTCCTGATCCAAAGCTTCGGCAGCGCGCCGCAGCGCGCCTGCGCGCGTCGGCATTGCAATCGAGGCCATCGCAAGGGCAATCCGCAGCCGAAAGCGAACCTCCCCCGGCGGCGCGTACTTGGCCATTCGCCGCAGGAACCGGACCTGAAAGGCAAGCGACCGCAAGAAGCGGCGATAGAAGCCGCGGTCGGCATTGTGAAGAACCACAGGCGAATGCGAGAGCCAGGAAATAACGCGCTGCGCCGTCACATCGATTTCCCAGGCGATGCCCTCGATGCGGCCGCCATGAAGCGACAGCCAGTCGTTGACAATGGAGCGGGCAACGCTCGAGTGAAGGTCGCTTTTCTTGGTCCGCATATGGCGAAGCCAACCGAAGCCATGAAGCCGCAGTGCGAAGGAACGGGACGGAAGGCTGAAATTGAAGGGCGACTTGCCACCGGTTTCGAGAAGCCGCCCGGCAAGCGGGAAGCGACCGTTCAAAATCTCTTCAGCGACATGCGGATCAACCGCACGCAGATCGGTGGGGGCCACAATCAGGCGCTCGGGGGCGTGGGTCGTGTGGCGGAAGAGACGCAACCGCATGATTGCTCCGCGGCACAGCGTGCGCCGCCAAGCCTCTCTCACATAAAGAGTCGAGAACCCGGACCACATGTTTATTGTCTATTGACCCGCGTCGTTAAGAATAAGTGAACAAGCCCGGAATCCGTGACACTTGCGTATCAAATTATGACAGGTGCTCAACTATGCCAGTTGCCCTGCGATCAGGCAACACGGCGCATCACGACAGCGTAGAAACCGTCAAGACCGCCCGCAAAACCAGCGGGAACCTCCAGCATGTCTGGTGTCGTGCGGAATTCGCCAAGCGCGCTGATTGCTGCTTCGAGCCCGGGCCAGCGCTCAGGATCAACGGCCGCTCGCTCGACTGAAGGCGTATCCGAAAGGACGCGAGCCACGACGTCTTCGCCTTCGGCGGGATCAAGGGAACAATTGGAAAAGACGATCGTGCCATCCGGCTTCAGCAAAGTGATCGCATGGCGCAGCAGCCGCTCCTGAAGCGCAGCAAGCTTCGCTATATCTTCCGGCCCCTTGGCCCAGAGAACATCCGGATGCCGGCGCGTCGTTCCCGTCGATGAGCAGGGCGCATCCAGCAGGATCGCATCGAACAGCTCTGCAGGCTCATATTTCGTCAGGTCGCTGGCGACTGTCTCGGCTTTCAGTCCAAGCCGATCGAGGTTCGCGCGCAAACGCTTGATGCGGTTTTCAGACTGCTCAACCGCAGTAACGTCACCACCGGCGAGAACCAGCTGGGCAGTCTTTCCGCCGGGCGCCGCACATAGATCGGCAACTCGCTTTCCTGTCAAATCACCAAAGAGCTGAGCTGGGATGCTGGCGGCCGCGTCCTGGACCCACCAGGCGCCCTCCGAAAATCCCTCGAGTGAGGGGATGCTGCCCTCGAAGGCAGCCAGACGCACACCACCCGTCGGCAGCGCGAAACCACCCAAACGTTCCGCCCAGCGCTGCGCATCAGCTTTGACGGTAAGATCGATCGCTGCCGGCTCGAGCTGCGATTCAGATATCGATTGCGCCCTTTCCTTGCCGTAAGCCTTTTCGAGCCTTTGAAGAAACCATTCCGGCATCACCGGAATGGTCGCGATCTCAGCAAGGATTTGGTCCTTCTCGCGTCCAAGTCGGCGCAGAACGGCGTTCACCAGCTTTGCAAAGCGACGATTGCGCGGGTCCTGATTTGATTGCTCGACTGCCAGGTCGACCGCAGCATGATCCGGAACATCAAGGTAGAGGATCTGCGCCGCGGCAATCGCAAGAACATGGTGCAGCGCTCGCGCACCTTCGGGAAGCGGCGATTCGAGCAGGCGGGAGATCGCGGCGTCGATGCGCGGCAAATGCCGAAGCGTTGTATTCAGAATGGCGCGGACGAGGGCGCGGTCACCCTCGTTGAGCGCCTTATAGGCCGGATTGCCGTGTTCATTGTCCAAGGCGCCGTCAAGCGAAAGCTTACGGTCCACGACCGCTGCCAGGATCTTTGCGGCGGCGGCACGAACCTGGAATCCGGGCTTTGCCGGACCAGCCACAACGCCCGGATTGGACGACTTTGGTTTTCGAAATGGTTTTTTCTTGCCGTCTGAATTCAAGACCACGGACCTTTCGGCGGTTGTGAACCACCGCGATCAAGACCGGTATTCGGAACCGAGCGCGATTTGCGCATCGGATTAGCAGCGCGCGCCGGCGCCGTCGAGCCATTCATGCCGCCGCGCGCCATTTCCTGCAGCGCCGCAATCCGGTTTTCCGTGTTCGGGTGCGTTGAGAACAGGTTGTCCACGCCAGCACCGGTCAGCGGATTGATGATGAACATGTGGGCAGTTGCCGGGTTTCGCTCGGCATCGTAATTCGGCACGTGCGAGGCGCTACGTGCAATCTTGCCCAGTGCCGAAGCCAGCCACAGAGGATTGCCGCAGATTTCCGCGCCTCGGCGGTCGGCGGAATATTCGCGCGTCCGGCTGATGGCCATCTGAACCATCATCGCGGCAAGCGGCGCGACGATCATCGCCAGCAATACCCCGATGAAACCCAGGGGATTGTTGTTGTTTCCCCGGTTGCCGCCGAAGAAGAAAGCAAAATTGCCCAGCATCGAGATTGCACCGGCGAGGGTCGCCGTAATCGTCATCGTCAGGGTGTCGCGATTTTGCACGTGAGCCAACTCATGGGCCATGACGCCTGCGACCTCTTCCGGCGTCAGTGCGCTCAGCAAGCCGGTGGACGCGGCAACGGCAGCGTTCTCGGGATTGCGACCAGTCGCGAAGGCATTTGGCTGTGGACTGTCGTAGAGGTAGACCTTCGGCATCGGCAGGCCGGCATTGCGCGCCAGATCCCTGACGATCGCGAAGAACTCGGGCGCATTGCGCTCGTCAACCTCCTGCGCGCGATAGGCCGACAGCACCATGCGGTCCGAATTCCAGTAGGAAAAGAAGTTCATCCCAGCGGCGATCACGAACGCGATCATCATGCCGCTCCGCCCGCCGATCAGAAAGCCGACGGCCATGAACAACGCGGTCATGAAGGCAAGCAACATGGCTGTACGGACGAGGTTCATTGCTATCTCCAAAATACCCCTAAGCGGGCCGCGCAAAACCGGAGGGTTTCAATTGAGGCGCCGGCGCTCTATGATTTGGTCATTCACCAGCCATTTTCAATATATTTCGGGCGGAATCGCGTGATGCAGGCAGCGGACAACGACAACAATGAAACCCTGGCGACTGAAGCCGCCGAGGCGCCACGCAAGCTGCTCTCGCCAGCCGCCAAGCGTGCGCTCGCCGAGGCCGAAGAGCGGCGCCGAAACGAAAAGCCGGTAGAAATGCCATCAGAGATAGGTGGCCGCGGCGGCGCTGATCCTTCCCGCTTTGGAGACTGGGAAATCAACGGCAGGGCCATCGATTTCTAAGTAAATATTCCTATTGACTTTCGCTCGTGGAATTTATTCCTTTCATGAGAGAGATTGCTTCGTTTGTTGCGATGACCCTTCTTGTGACTGCGGTAAACGCCGCGGCGCGCGACGAAATTGAAGGGCCAGTATCAGCCGAAATCCTGAGAGTGATCGATGGAGACACACTGCTGGTCGAAGCGCGCCCTTGGCCGCAGCAGACAATGGAAGTCTATGTCCGTATTCGCGGGATCGACGCGCCCGAGATGCACTCGAGCTGCGCTGACGTAAGGCGCGCGGGAATCGACGCCCGTCACGCCCTGGAAAGCCTTACATCCGGATCCTCCGAGATCCAGCTTACGTAGATCGCAGGCGACAAGTATTTCGGTCGCATCCTCGCAGATGTAACCCTTTCGGATGGCAGGAATCCGGCTCAGGACCTCTTGGAGGAAGGGATTATCCAGGCCTATAACGGCGGCCGAAAGCCACGAGAAACCTGCCCGTAGAGAATTGAAGCCGCCCCGATCGCTCGGAGCGGCTTTTGCTTAGGCAGTCGCCTTGTTCTGGCGGTTCGCGATCAGGTCGTCGACAACCGCCGGATCGGCAAGCGTCGAGGTGTCGCCCAGAGAGCCGAAGTCGTCCTCGGCGATTTTGCGCAGGATGCGGCGCATGATCTTGCCGGAGCGGGTCTTCGGAAGACCCGGTGCAAACTGGATCTTGTCAGGTGCAGCGATTGGGCCAATCTCGCCGCGAACATGCTTGACGAGCTGTTGGCGCAGATCATCCGAACCCTCATTGCCGGCCATCAGGGTGACGTAGCAATAAATGCCCTGACCCTTGATCGGGTGCGGATAGCCGACGACAGCAGCCTCCGAGACAAGATTATGCGAAACGAGTGCGGACTCGACCTCGGCGGTACCCAGGCGGTGGCCCGAAACGTTCAGCACGTCGTCAACGCGACCGGTGATCCAGTAGTAGCCGTCCTCATCCCGTCGGCAGCCATCGCCGGTGAAATACTTGCCCTTGTAGGTCGAGAAGTACGTCTGGATGAAGCGCTCGTGGTCGCCATAGACGGTACGCATCTGCCCCGGCCAGCTGTCGGTAATGCAGAGGTTTCCGTCGGCGGCACCCTCAAGCACATTGCCTTCGTTGTCGACCAGCTGCGGTTTCACGCCGAAGAACGGCGTCGTCGCCGAACCTGGCTTCAGATCGGTCGCGCCCGGCAGCGGCGTGATCATGTGGCCGCCGGTTTCCGTCTGCCACCAGGTATCGATGACGGGGCAGCGCTTGCCGCCGACAACATTGTAGTACCATTCCCACGCTTCCGGATTGATCGGCTCGCCAACCGTTCCGAGCAGGCGCAGGCTGGAGCGCGACGAGCGGGTGACGAAGTGGTCGCCGGCACCCATCAGCGACCGGATCGCCGTCGGTGCCGTGTAGAAGATGTTGACCTTGTGCTTGTCGATGACTTCCCAGAATCGGCCCTGATCCGGAAAATTCGGCACGCCTTCGAACATTAGCGTCGTCGCGCAGTTCGCAAGCGGACCGTAAACGATGTAGGAGTGTCCGGTAACCCAGCCAACGTCGGCGGTGCACCAATAGATATCGCCCGGATGGTAGTCGAAGACATACTCGTGGGTCATTGCCGCATAGACGAGATAGCCGCCGGTCGTATGCAGCACACCCTTCGGCTTTCCGGTAGACCCCGAGGTGTAGAGGATGAACAGCGGATCCTCCGCCTTCATCTTCACCGGCGGGCACTCCGGTTTAACCGTGGCGATTTCCTGATGGTACCAGAGGTCGCGACCCGGTGCCCAGCCGGTCTTGCCGCCTGTACGCCGTACGACGAGAACCTTGTCGACGATGACATGCTGACGGGCGGCAATGTGAATTGCCGTGTCTGTATTGTCCTTCAGCGGCACCGGCTTGCCGCCGCGCACCCCTTCATCGCAGGTAACCACGAAGGTGGATTCGCAATCGACGATACGGCCGGCCAGAGCCTCCGGAGAAAACCCTCCGAACACCACCGAATGGACCGCACCAATGCGCGCGCAGGCGAGCATTGCATAGGCAGCCTCGGGTATCATCGGCATATAGATGGTAACACGATCGCCCTTCTTGACGCCATGCTTCTTCATGACGTTCGCCATGCGACAAACATGCTCGTAGAGTTCGTTATAGGTGATCTTCTTGTCGACGTAGGGATTGTCGCCCTCGAAGATGATCGCCGTCTGATTGCCGTTCGTCTTCAGGTGCCGGTCGATACAGTTGTACGAAACGTTCGTCTGCCCGTCCTCGAACCACTTGATCGAGACTCGGCCAGTGAAAGACGTGTTTTTGACCTTCGTGTAGGGTTTGAACCAATCGATCCGCTTGCCATGTTTACCCCAGAACTTGTCGGGGTTCTCGACGCTTTCCTCGTACCATTGCTCGTACTTGGCCTTATCGATAAGCGCATGGTTCTTCACCGGCTTTTGCACCGGGTAGATCTTTTCGGACATGGAACTCCTCCTCACTCGGGCACCGGGCGACCAAAAAGCGAAGCAGCCCGGACTGGCTATAGGCATTCATAGCAGGTCACATCTGCCCGGCAATTAGACAAAGGTCATTTCATTCGTGATCAATTGCAATTCTGCATCACTGCGGTTATATAGCGGCATATTTCCCGGACATAGTGGTGACAATCCACGGACCGCGACACCGGCGCGGACGACAGAAGGACTATATCCATGGCTCAACAATTGCTCATGCCGAAGGCGACTGCCATCTGGCTCGTCGACAACACAGCCCTGTCATTCGACCAGATCGCACAGTTCTGCAGACTGCATCCGCTCGAAGTGAAGGCAATTGCCGATGGCGAAGCCGCACAGGGCATCAAAGGTCTCGATCCGATCGCAACGGGTCAGCTTTCGCGCGATGAAATCGCCCGCGCCGAAAAGAACCCTGCGCACAAGCTGAAGCTCTCGGAACCGAAGGTTCGCGTGCCAGAATCCAAGCGCCGCGGCCCGCGCTACACGCCGGTTTCTAAGCGCCAGGATCGGCCGAACGCCATTCTGTGGCTGGTGCGCAATCATCCGGAACTGAAAGACGCGCAGATTTCCCGCCTCGTCGGCACCACGAAGTCGACAATCGAACAGATTCGCGAGCGTACGCACTGGAATTCGGCTAACCTCGCGCCGATGGATCCGGTGACACTCGGTCTTTGCAGTCAGATCGATCTAGACATGGAAGTCGAAAAGGCGGCAAAGGGACGCCCGCTGCCGACAGCGGCCGAACTCGGAGCGACCTTGGAGTCGGCGCATGAAACCGAGCGCCTGACCCGCCATGAGCGCGAAGAGGAGAAGGAAATCGATGCCGATGCCGTCTTCGCAAAGCTCAAGTCGCTGAAATCCTCTCCGAAGGATGAGGACGAAGACGACCAGTATTGATTGCCTACGGTGATCGATCCACAAGGCCCTGCGTAAGCGGGGCCTTTTCTTTTTGTACCTACATCGGCAGCGAACCATATCCACGCTTGCGCAGGGCTTCGGCTATCTCCTCAAGAATGGTGGGGTCGTCGATCGTCGCCGGCATTTTCCAAGGCACGCCGTCGGCGATTTTCTGCATCGTGCCGCGCAAGATCTTGCCGGAGCGCGTCTTGGGGAGGCGCTCGACGGTTATCGCCGTCTTGAACGAAGCGACCGGGCCAATCGCATCGCGGATCAGCTGTACGACCTCCGATTCAATGGCCGATGTTTCCCGTGAAACATTCTTCTTCAGAACGAGAAAGCCGCAGGGGACCTGACCCTTCACCTGATCGGCAATTCCAACCACCGCGCATTCGGCAACATCCGGATGCGTGGCACAAACCTCCTCCATCGCTCCTGTCGACAGCCGATGGCCCGCACAGTTGATGATGTCGTCGGTGCGCGACATGATGAAGAGATAGCCATCCTCGTCGATATAGCCGGCATCCGCCGTTTTATAGTAACCGGGAAATTCAGCCAGATAGGCTGTGTGGAAACGCTCGTCGGCGTTCCACAGCGTGGGCAGGCAGCCAGGCGGCAGGGGGAGTTCGACAACGATATTGCCGAGCGTCCCCGGCTCAACCGCGTGGCCGGCATCATCAAGAACATGAATGCTGTAGCCCGGCATCGGCATGGAAGGGGAGCCATGCTTCACCGGCAGAGCTTCGAGGCCGAGCGGATTTGCCACCATCGGCCATCCAGTCTCCGTTTGCCACCAATGATCGATCACGGGAACATCAAGCATGCGCTCGGCCCACTTCAGCGTTTCGGGATCTGCGCGCTCTCCCGCAAGGAACAGGGCACGGAAATTCGGCATCGGATAGGCCTTGAGACGAACCCCATCGCTATCCTCCCGTCGAATGGCACGGAAAGCGGTAGGCGCCGTAAAGAGAACGCGGACATCGTGCTCTGAAGCGATGCGCCAGAAGACGCCGGCATCCGGTGTACCAACTGGCTTTCCTTCGAATATCACGCTGGTCGCGCCTGCCAGCAGCGGTGCATAAACGATGTAGGAATGGCCGACGACCCACCCGATGTCGGAAGCCGCCCAGAACACTTCGCCCTGCTTGATGCCGAAGATATTTGCCATCGACCAATTGAGGGCGACCATGTGACCGCCATTGTCGCGCACGACCCCTTTCGGCTGGCCCGTCGTGCCTGAGGTGTAGAGAATGTAGAGTTCGTCCGTCGCACTGACGGGAATGCACTCAACTGTCACACCACGATTTCTCGCGACAGTAGTGTCGAAATCCTCGTCGCGACCGGCTGTGAGATCAGCTGCAAGCTGCGGCCTCTGCAAGACAAGGCAGTGGGCCGGCTTCGACTTCGAAATGGCAATCGCCTGATCGACCAAGGGCTTGTAGGGCACGATCCGTCCCGGCTCGAGCCCGCTACTTGCCGTGATGATGAGCTTCGCCCCCGAATCGTCGATACGGGCCGCGAGCTCATTTGCCGCAAAGCCACCGAACACGACGGAATGGACCGCGCCGATGCGCGCGCAGGCAAGCATTGAGAAAACTGCCTGCGGGACCATCGGCATATAGATGATGACGCGGTCACCCTTTGCGATTCCACGTTGCCGGAGCGTTGCTGCAATGGCACTGACTTCAGCAAGGACGTCACCATAGCTAAACACAGCCTTGGTGCCGCTAATCGGGCTATCGTAGATAAAGGCGGTATCGTCACCACGGCCCGCTAGAACGTGCCGATCGAGACAATTGTAGCAGGTATTGGTTTCGCCCCCGGCAAACCAGCGGCCGTATGGACCACCTTCTCGCGAAAAGGTCTGCGCCGGCGGTTTGAACCAGTTGATTTCTGCCGCCGCCTCGCGCCAAAAAGCCTCCGGATCGTCCTTCCACCTGGAATAGGTCTGGCGATAGCTTCCCTGCATCTGCTCCTCCCCAGGACACGCAAATTATCCTATCAATCTAGGAGAGGCATGGCAGGAGAGAAAGCCCGACGAAAGGAGCGTATCAGCGGGCACCGAAGATCGCGGAGCCAACGCGAACGCTGGTCGCGCCAAAGGCAATCGCGGTTTCGTAGTCGCCGGACATTCCCATCGAGAGTTTCTCGACGCCGCAAGCCTTGGCGAGCCTGGCAAGCAACGCGAAATGCGGACCCGGATTCTCGTCCGCCGGCGGAATACACATCAGGCCTTCAATGGCGAGGCCGAGTTCGTCGCGGCAAAGAGCGACAAACGCTACTGTATCATCAGGGGCGATTCCTGCCTTCTGCGGCTCAAGCCCGGTATTCACCTGAACATAGAGGCGAGGGGTCTTCGCCTGACGCTTCATTTCGTCGGCGAGCACAAGGGCGATCTTTTCCCGGTCGATGGTTTCGATGACATCGAACAGCGCGACTGCCTCGGCCGCCTTGTTCGACTGCAGAGGGCCGATGAGATGAAGTTCAATGCCTGACGTCTCGGATTTCAGTTCAGGCCACTTTCCCTGGCTTTCCTGAACCCTGTTTTCCCCGAAGATCCGTTGCCCGGCCTGAATTGCCGGGCGGATCGCGTCTGCGTCGAATGTCTTTGAAACGGCGACAAGCTGAACCGAACCGTCGGGCCGTTTCCCCTGCTGCTCGGCCGCGGAGATACGCGAGCGCACGTCGTTCAATCGCTCTTCAAGTTCCATCACTCGCCTCGACATGACTGCATGAGAAGATGGCAATGCACTAAACGCCCCGACTGTGCTTGCCAAGGCCCACGCGCCCGAAATAGTGGCCGGCGGGCCGAGATCGGACGCTTGCGGCGCCCGTAAAACTTGACGCTACCGTGGTTTCATGGTGAAGGTCACCACCAACTTCCCCTGATCTTTCGGAAATACGAATACCATGGCAACCGAACGTTATAACCCGCGTGATGCTGAACCTCGCTGGCAGCAAAAATGGAACGAAGCGAAGGTCTTCGAGACCGACAACAGCGATCCGCGCGAGAAGTATTACGTCCTCGAGATGTTTCCGTATCCATCCGGCCGCATCCACATGGGCCATGTGCGGAATTACGCAATGGGCGACGTCGTAGCTCGCTATAAGCGCGCTCGCGGCTACAACGTTCTACATCCCATGGGTTGGGACGCCTTCGGCATGCCGGCTGAAAATGCGGCAATGGAGCGCGGTGTACATCCGGCCTCCTGGACCTACCAGAACATCGCATCGATGAAGTCCCAGTTGAAGGCGATGGGCCTCTCACTGGATTGGAGCCGCGAATTCGCAACCTGCGATGTCGCCTACTACCAGCACCAGCAGCATCTTTTCCTAGATTTCCTCGAGAAGGGACTCGTCTACCGCAAGCAGTCGAAGGTGAACTGGGATCCGGTCGACAACACCGTTCTCGCCAACGAACAGGTGATCGACGGACGCGGCTGGCGTTCCGGTGCCCTGGTTGAGCAACGGGAACTGACGCAGTGGTTCTTCAAGATCACCGACTTCAGCCAGGATCTGCTCGAGGCATTGGACACGCTTGATCAGTGGCCGGAAAAGGTCCGATTGATGCAGAAGAACTGGATCGGTCGCTCGGAAGGCATGATGCTGCGCTGGGAGATCGTCCAGGAGACGGCTCCGGCCGGAGAAACCGAGATCGAGGTCTACACGACCCGTCCGGACACGCTATTTGGCGCCTCCTTCCTGGCTATCGCAGCCGACCATCCGCTGGCCAAGGATGCCGCAGCGAAGAATCCGGCTATCGATGCCTTTTGTGAAGAATGCCGCCGTGCCGGAACCTCACTTGCTGCGCTCGAGACGGCGGAGAAGAAGGGCATCGATACCGGCATTCGCGTCAAGCATCCGCTCGATCCGTCATGGGAATTGCCTGTCTACGTCGCAAACTTCGTCCTCATGGACTACGGCACCGGCGCGATTTTTGGTTGCCCATCCGGTGACCAGCGTGACCTGGATTTTGCACGCAAATACGACCTGCCGGTGGTTCCCGTTGTTATGCCGGCGGATGACGATGCCGCGACCTTCAGCGTCGGCGACGTTGCCTATGACGGCGATGGCGTCATGATCAATTCGCGCTTCCTTGATGGCAAGAGCACAACTGAGGCATTCGAGATCGTTGCCGACCGCCTGTCGTCAATGACGCTTGGCAATGCTCCGCAGGGTGAGCGCAGGGTGAACTTCCGCTTGCGTGACTGGGGTATCTCGCGCCAGCGCTATTGGGGTTGCCCGATCCCTGTCATCCATTGCGACGATTGCGGCGTTGTCCCGGTTCCGAAGAAGGACCTGCCGGTGCAGCTGCCGGAGGATGTAACCTTCGACCAGCCCGGCAATCCGCTCGATCGTCATCCGACCTGGCGGCACGTCGCTTGCCCGCAGTGCGCCAAGGATGCACGGCGGGAGACCGACACGATGGACACGTTTGTCGATTCGAGCTGGTATTTCACCCGCTTTACCGCTCCCTGGGAGAGCAAGCCGACCGACCGAAGCGCTGCCAATCGCTGGCTGCCAGTCGATCAGTATATTGGTGGTATCGAGCACGCGATTCTGCACCTGCTTTATTCGCGCTTTTTCACCCGGGCGATGCGCGAGACAGGCCACGTCGATGCAAAGGAGCCGTTCAAGGGTCTCTTTACCCAGGGCATGGTCGTGCACGAGACCTACAGCCGCGGCACGGGCATGGGCCGCGAGTGGGTTGCACCGGCGGATATTCGCATCGAGGAGCTGGACGGGAAACGCCGCGCCTATCACCTTTCCAGCGGGGAGGAAGTCGCGATCGGCTCGATCGAGAAGATGTCGAAGTCGAAGAAGAACGTCGTCGATCCGGACGATATCATCGCTTCTTACGGTGCAGACACTGCCCGCTTTTTCGTTCTTTCGGACTCGCCGCCTGAGCGCGACGTTATCTGGTCGGAGGCAGGCGTCGAGGGCGCCCACCGCTTCACGCAGCGGCTCTGGCGTCTGATTGCCGAGGTATCCGACAATCTTCGCGATGTTGCGCCGACTCCGGCTAAGGATGGGGAAGCTCAAGCGATTTCGCAGATCGCGCACAAAACCTTGAAGGCCGTCCAGAACGATTATGATCGTCTCTGGTTTAATAAGGCCGTCGCGAGGATCTACGAGCTCGTCAATGCCCTGGCGTCGCCATTGACCCGCGTCGCTGCAGGCGAAGGCGATACGGCGTATCGCGCCGCAGCGCGGGACGCGGCCGAGATCCTTATCCAGCTGGTAGCACCAATGACGCCGCATCTGGCTGAGGAGTGCTGGGCGGTGCTGGGCAACGGCGGATTGCTGGCGCACACTGGTTGGCCGCGTTATGACGAAACCCTCGTCGTTGAGAACGATGTGATTTTGCCGGTTCAGATCAACGGCAAGAAGCGCGCCGAATTGACAATTTCTCGCGACGCAGATCAGAATGCCGTCACCGAGGGTGTGCTCGCATTGGATGACGTCAAGAAGGCGCTGAACGGTCAGACGCCTAAGAAGATCATCGTGGTTCCACAAAGGATTGTGAACATTGTCGTTTGATATCGCTTTTAAGCTGGTGCGCGGCACCGGCATTGCCGCAATCCTAGCGTCCACGGCTTTTCTCGCATCCTGCCAGGTTCGCCCTCTTTATTCCGAAAGTTCCGGCGCTGCGGGCAAGCTGGCGTCCGTCGGTTTCTCGGAAGCGGGGAGCCGCGTTGAGCAAGAGGTTCGCAATCGACTGATTTTTATCGCTTCGCGTGGCGCCGGCGAGCCTGAGAATCCCGAATACAAGGTTGAATTCAGCGCTCGCTCGAATGTCATCAGCACGCTGCTGGTGGCGTCGTCAGACGAATCGCTTGCCGGACGTGCGACCGTCAGCGTCGACTACACTCTAAAGTCCGCAAAGGACGGCCACGTCATCAAGGCCGGCAATCGTTATGCCACTGCGCTGGTCGACTTCCCAGCTCAGGAATTTGCCAAGCAACGCGCCATCCGCGACGCCGAGAACCGCGCCGCACGGCAGGCTGCTGAGTTCGTTGGTGCCGATATTGCGGCTGCGCTTGGCCGCTGAGGAGCGGATGCATGGCGGAAATCAAATCGCACGAGTTTGAAGGCTTTCTTGAGCGATCCGCCCGCAACTACCGGCTCTTTGTGATTTATGGGCCGGATCGCGGTCTTGTTTCGGAGCGCGCCACCTCGCTGGCCGGCAGGACGGGCGTGGCATTGGATGATCCGTTTTCGCTGATCAAGCTCGATATCGGCGACCTACAGCGCGATCAAGGTCGCCTCTTGGACGAGGCGGGAGCAATTGGCCTTTTCGGAGGTGACAAGCTCATCTGGATCCGTGGTGCAGCCAACGAGAAATATCTTGTCGACTCCCTCCAGGTTCTTTCAGCGAACATGCCGGACGGCACATTCGTTCTTATTGAGGGCGGTGACCTCAAGAAGGGCTCGCTGCTGCGGAAAGCCGCCGAGACAGCACGCACTGTCATGGCGATACCCTGCTATGCCGACGATGCCCGCGCCCTCAACGGCCTGATAGATAGCGAACTTTCAAGCGCTGGCCTGGGCATCACGCCCGATGCACGCCAGGCCCTGCTGGAGCTGATAGGGGGGGATCGGATTGCCTCTCGCAACGAACTGCGAAAGCTGGCGCTCTATTGTCGGGGAAAATCGACCATCGAAGAGCACCACGTTACGGAAATAATAGGCGACGCCAGCGCCATCTCGGTGGACGACGCCGTCGATGCCGTCCTTAGCGGAAATCCAAGCAGCTTCCTGCATGCAATGCAAAAGATCATATCGTCGAAGACGGCGGTGTTTGTTGTGATCCAGGCCTGTCTGAAGCAGTTTCAGTTGCTGGACGCCATGAAGACGGAGATGGAGGAGAAGCGATTGTCGGCCGCTCAGGTCATGCAGACGCTTGGTCGTCATCTGCATTTCCGACGCAAGCCGATTATCGAGCAAGCATTGCGTACCTGGTCCGCAGAAGCGGTGGCACGCGAAGCAAACCGTCTGCAAGCGGCAATCCTGCAGACGCGCAAACGGGCGTCGTTGGAAGACAGCATCGCTCTACAGAGCCTGCTATCGACGACGCTGCAATCGGCGCGCCGATAGCGATTCCATTTAGCGGCGCTCGAGCAGCCGGCAGATTTCTTCCAATTGTTCCAACGACTTATAGGAAATTCTGATCTGGCCGCCGCCTGCCTTGTGATTGATCGTCACGTCCAGGCCGAGCGTATCCGACAAGGTGCGTTCCAGGGCGAGCGTATCTGAATCCTTCTGATCCTTCTGATGCCCCGGAATCTTCGGCTCCGACTGAGCCTTGATATCATTCTGCGCCAAACGCTCCGCGTCACGGACCGACATGCCTTTCGAAACGATCGTGCGGGCGAGGGCGGTCGGATCGGAAGTCGGCACCAAGGCGCGGGCATGACCGGCCGAGAGGCTTCCCGCGGCCAAAAGGTCCCGAACGGGCTCTGGCAGTTTCAAGAGACGCAGCGAATTCGCCACGTGACTGCGGCTCTTGCCGATAATTTCGCCGAGATCGTTCTGGGTATAGCCATACTCCGCCATCAACTGCTCGTAGCCGAGGGCCTCTTCCAGCGGATTGAGGTCGGAGCGCTGAACGTTCTCTACGATTGCAATCTCAAGAGCGGTTTTGTCATCGACATCGCGCACGATCACCGGGATCTCAACGAGGCCTGCAAGTTGTGCCGCGCGCCACCGTCTCTCGCCGGCTATAATCTCGAACTGGCTGGCGGCCAATGTGCGAACCACAATGGGCTGCACGATACCGTGCTGCCGGATCGAACCCGCGAGCTCATGCAATTCGCCATCGTCGAAAAACCGTCGAGGATTGCGCGGATTGCGACTGACGAACTCGATCGGGACCATCCGATCGGCGCTGACCCCGGGCTTGCCGGCATCAACGGGCATCGGTTGATCCATCTCACCAATCAATGCGGCCAGCCCGCGGCCGAGCCTTCTTTTCGAGATGTCATCGCTCATATCTAAACTCGCCATTCTCTTTCAAATCACGCCGCGAGACGCTGCCGTTCGCGCTGAATAACTTCCGACGCCAGCTGGAGATATGCCTGACTGCCGGCGCACTTCAGGTCGTACAGAATTGCTGGCTTGCCATAGGAGGGTGCCTCAGACACGCGAACATTTCGAGGAATCAACGTGTGGTAGACCTTCTCTCCTAGATGCGTGCGAACATCGTTAACAACCTGTTGCGCAAGATTGTTGCGGGAATCGAACATCGTCAACACTATCCCCTGGATATCGAGGTGGGGATTTACGGTACGTCGAACCTGATCGACCGTCTCCAGGAGCTGACTCAGTCCTTCCAATGCAAAGAACTCACATTGCAGAGGCACAAGCACCGAATGTGCGGCCGCCATCGCATTCATCGTGAGCAGATTGAAGGAGGGCGGGCAGTCAACGAGAATATATGAGAAGCGGAAAGCCTCTTCTTTCGCGAAAGCCTTCTTGAGTTTGAAAACGCGATCGCTTTGGCTCGCAATCTCCATCTCAATGCCGAGCAAGTCCATCGTCGACGGCACGATGTAGAGGTTTGGAACAGCGGTTTCCTGCGACACTTCTTCGATGCCGTAGTCCCCGAGCAAAAGATCATAGGAAGATAGCCGGCGATGTTTGCGATCGATCCCCAAGCCCGTGCTGGCGTTACCCTGCGGATCGAGATCGACGATCAAGACCCGCTCGCCGATCGCGGCCAGAGCTGTTGCCAAGTTGATGGCAGTCGTGGTCTTGCCGACGCCACCTTTCTGATTTGCGATGGTGATTATACGATTTCGTTCGCCAGCCATAGCCAAAGCCCGATCTGTTAAGCCACACGCTGGAGATTGAAGATTTCCAAAACGACGGAATCCTGCTCGACAGCGCTTTTATGTTCTAACAGATCGAATCTCCAGTCACCATGCGCTTTCTCGATCTCGCTCCGGTAATCCCGGCCTTTATGAAAGTAAGCTCGGAGGTTTTCATTCCGTTTCGACCACGGTTCAATAAAGCCCAGCAATTTGCCTAGGTCCGCAAGCGCTCGCGCGGAAACAAAGTCGCAGTTCTCCACGATGGCAGGGGCGTCTTCTATTCGAACAGCGTGAATAGAGCCTCTGCCGCCGGTTTCCCGGAGCGCCGTGCGCAGAAAGGCCGCCTTCTTGTGATTGCTTTCCACGAGATGGACCCATCCATCGCTGAGCTCCGCCAGCATGATGGCCGTCACAATGCCCGGAAAGCCACCCCCGCTGCCTAGGTCAATCCACGTGCGAGGGAACGGCTGGAGCTGGAAGATTTGCACCGAGTCTGCAATATGCCGGCTCCAGGCATCGGCGAGCGTTGACGGTGCAGTCAGGTTGATCGACTTCGCCCACTTTTGAAAGAGGGCCACAAAGTGTTCGAGACGTTCCTGTGTTTCACGTGAAACACGTCGGCCGTTCAGTTGCATGGTGGGACTCTCGCAGATTGCATAGGATAACGTCAAGCGGATGCCGCAACATTTGTCGCGCCGCGACGCAGGTGCACGAGCAACAACGAGATCGCCGCGGGCGTCATCCCATCGATCTTTGTTGCCTGTGCAACGTTGTAGGGACGGATAGTACGCAACTTCTGCTTCAGTTCGTTAGACAGACCGGACAACACATTGAAATCGAAGTCGGCCGGTATCACGCGGTCTTCATCCCGCTTTACGTGAGCGATATCAGCCGACTGCCGTTCCATGTAAACCGCATAGCTCGCTTCGATCTCCAGAGCTTCAGCCACGCGGCCATTCAGCTCTCTTAGTTCTGGCCAGATCGGCGCAAGATCCGGCAAGCTAATATCCGGGTAGGACAGAAGCTCATACGCCGACCGCCGTTGGCCGTCCTGGTTCAGCTTTAGACCGAATCGCCCGGCTTCGCTTGGCGTCACGGAAAGTGATGCCAACTGAGCGCGGCCCGCATCCAGCGCCTCGCCATAGGCTTGAAAACGGTCCCGACGACCGGCCGAGGCTGCGCCTATCTGTATTGCCAACGGCGTCAGCCTGACATCCGCATTGTCAGCCCTCAACGATAAGCGGTATTCGGCCCGGGAAGTGAACATACGGTATGGTTCAGCAACCCCGCGCGAGGTCAGGTCATCCACCATCACACCGATATAGGAATCGGTTCTGCTGAAGCGAACCTCGTCCTGACCGCCAGCCAGGCGCGCAGCATTGATGCCAGCGACGAGGCCTTGAGCTCCAGCCTCCTCGTATCCCGTCGTTCCATTGATCTGCCCAGCCAAAAACAGGCCTGGCATCTTCTTCACTTCGAGCGATGGTTTCAACTCACGCGGATCGACATGATCGTACTCAATTGCATAACCCGGCTGCACAATGCGGACCCGTTCGAGACCAGGAATGGTATGAATGAACGCATCCTGGATCTCGGCGGGGAGGGATGTCGAGATACCGTTGGGATAGACTGTGCTGTCATCCAGGCCTTCCGGCTCAAGAAAGACTTGGTGTCCGTCACGTTCGCCAAACTTAACAAGCTTATCCTCGATCGACGGGCAATAGCGAGGTCCGACGCCTTCAATCTGCCCCGAATACATGGCCGAACGCTTCAAATTCTCGACGATGATGCGATGGGTCGCCTCCGTCGTGCGCGTAACGCCACAGGTGATTTGTGGGTTCAAGATATGATCTGTCATAAAAGAGAAGGGGACAGGATCCTCGTCCGCTCCCTGTTGGCCGACACTCTCCCAATCGATCGTCGTCCCATCCAGCCGCGCCGGCGTTCCGGTCTTCAGCCGCCCGAGACGAACGCCCAAATTTAAGAGCGTTTGAGAAAGCCCCACCGATGGCTCTTCACCAACGCGACCTGCGGGTATCTTTTGGTCGCCGATGTGAATGAGTCCACGCAGGAAGGTCCCCGTTGTCAACACAACTGATGCGCACTTGAGAATCCGGCTATCTTTCATGACAACCGCGGCGATCCGACCGTCTTTAATAGATAGATCGAACGCGTCGCCCTCGACCACAGTGAGATTCTCAATGCTCTCGATCGACGCAAGCATAGCCTGCCGATAGAGCTTCCGATCCGCTTGGCTACGCGGGCCGCGAACAGCCGGCCCCTTCTTTCGATTCAGCATCCGGAACTGAATGCCGGCCGCATCAGCAACGCGGCCCATCAGACCGTCCATGGCATCGATCTCTCGGACCAGGTGTCCTTTGCCAAGTCCTCCAATCGCCGGATTGCAGGACATGATCCCGATGGTATCGCGACGATGAGTCACCAGCGCCGTGTTCGCTCCAAGGCGCGCGGCGGCGGCAGCGGCTTCGCATCCAGCATGCCCGCCTCCGATGATGATGACATCGAACCGTGAGGTATCCATTATTTAAGCTCCTGAGATCGTCAGGTGATGAGCGATGTCGCCCAGGGAGTCAAGGCGTTTCACGTGAAACCAGATGACAGGGCATGATTCCGATGTTTCACGTGAATCATTTTCCGATGCAGAATTCACCGAAGATCACATCAAGCAAATTCTCGACATCCACACAACCAGTCACTCGTCCCAAGGCGTCACTCGCGACACGCAGGTCCTCGGCCCGTAGATCCAGACCACGATGAGGGTCATGAAGTGACGCTCGCAGCGCAGCCAATGTCTGTGTCAGTGTTTCCTTGTGGCGTGCGCGGCTCGGGATCGCCATGGACTGCGGATGTACCTTTGCTTTAAGGCGGTCAACGATCAAGCTTCGGAGCGCATCGAGACCAATTCCATGCGTGATCGAAATCAATAGATCAAACTCTCTAGCACTTTGACGCGGCAAATCGGATTTCGTTCCTACCAGAACGGCATCGTCGGGCACTTCCTCAGCTTCACTTTTAATCGATACGTCCTCGATGAAAATTACCAGGTCGGCCTCTGCAATGATCTTCTCAGCCCGTCGAATGCCCTCGCGCTCCACGATCTCATCCGTCTCGCGCAGACCAGCAGTGTCGTAGAGCTTGACAAGATAGCCATCCATGCTGAGATCGACATGCAGCACATCCCGTGTCGTGCCAGCGATGTCAGTGACGATCGCAACATCGCGTTTCGCCAAGGCGTTCATAAGGCTCGACTTGCCGGCATTCGGCTTGCCCGCTATGACGACCTTGAACCCATCGCGGATGATCTCTCCGGCTTCGAGTTGCTCCAGATGGCTTTTCAATTCGTTAACCAGGCTCGCCACATCCGCCCAAACCTGATCTGAGACTGAACCCGGAACGTCTTCTTCGTCGGG
Source organism: Rhizobium sp. IBUN (assembly GCF_000510625.1). NCBI lineage: Bacteria > Pseudomonadati > Pseudomonadota > Alphaproteobacteria > Hyphomicrobiales > Rhizobiaceae > Rhizobium > Rhizobium sp. IBUN. Next base: position 64,128 of record NZ_AZNV01000001.1, on the reverse strand, counting down.
AAAATCCAGTTCGGCCTCGATCAGTGCGCGTGCACGCGTCAGCCTGTCTGACCAGCCATTGTAGATCGACGACAACCCCCCGGAGCTTTGCTCGACCGCGAGACGCCGCTGCATCTCAGTCTCGGCGGCGATAAGATCTGCCAAGCCTTCGATCTCGATTAGATCGAGCTTGCCGTTCTCAAATGCTCGCCGTGAAAATTCGCCTGGTGCCGCCGGCCGCAGATTGCGGAATTGGACGAGCTCACGATGCAATGCGTCGACGACCGCGCGGCCGCCATGCAGGTGCAGTTCGGCAACATTCTCGCCGGTAAAGGAATGGGGTGCCGGAAAGAACAGAATAAGGCCGGTGTCGATGACAAGACCATTACGAGTCCGAATCGATCGTAATGCTGCCTGCCGCGCAGGCGGCACGTCGCCAACGAGAGAGGCGACAACCGCCGGCACTTCCTCTCCACTAATTCTAACGACGGCCAAGCCGGCCGGGACAGGGCCACTCGAGAGCGCGAAGATCGTTTCATTGTTAGACGACATTTTACTACTCCAGTTCAAGGCTGAAGAGAGTTTTCGCTACAAATGGAAAAGCCGGCCACAGCAGTGACCGGCTTATCAAAGAATCCGGCTAAGGATCACGTATTCATAGAATCGAAGAAGTCCGGATTGTTCTTCGTCTGCTTCAACTTGTCGATCAGGAATTCGATCGCGTCGGTCGTTCCCATCGGAGCCAGGATGCGGCGCAGCACGAAGATCTTCTGGAGATCCTGACGCGGAACGAGGAGGTCTTCCTTACGCGTGCCGGACTTCAAAATGTCCATGGCCGGGAAGATACGCTTATCGGCAACCTTACGGTCGAGAACGATTTCCGAGTTACCGGTTCCCTTGAACTCTTCGAAAATCACTTCGTCCATGCGGCTGCCGGTATCGATCAGCGCGGTCGCGATGATCGTAAGCGAACCACCTTCTTCGATGTTGCGCGCTGCGCCGAAGAAGCGCTTCGGGCGCTGCAGGGCGTTCGCATCGACGCCACCCGTGAGAACCTTACCGGACGAGGGGACAACCGTGTTGTATGCGCGGCCGAGGCGCGTAATCGAATCCAGCAGGATCACAACATCACGGCCGTGCTCCACAAGGCGCTTTGCCTTTTCGATAACCATTTCCGCCACCTGCACATGGCGTACAGCGGGTTCGTCGAACGTCGAGGAGATGACTTCGCCGCGAACGGAACGCTGCATGTCCGTGACTTCTTCCGGACGTTCGTCGATGAGAAGAACAATCAGATAGCACTCGGGATGATTCGCCGTAATCGAGTGCGCGATGTTCTGCAGCAGAACCGTCTTACCGGTACGCGGCGGAGCGACGATCAGTCCGCGCTGGCCCTTGCCAAGCGGCGCGACGAGATCGATGACGCGCGGCGAAAGATCCTTCGAGGTCGGGATATCCAATTCCATCCTGAAGCGTTCGTTCGGATAGAGCGGCGTCAGGTTATCGAAATGCACCTTGTGACGGATCTTCTCGGGATCGTCGAAATTGATGGTGTTGACCTTGAGCAGCGCAAAGTAGCGTTCGCCTTCCTTAGGCCCGCGGATCGGACCCTCTACCGTGTCGCCGGTCTTCAAAGAGAAGCGGCGGATCTGGGAGGGTGAGATGTAGATATCGTCCGGGCCCGGGAGGTAGTTGGCGTTGGCAGAGCGCAGGAAGCCAAAGCCATCCTGGAGCACTTCAACGACGCCTTCGCCGATAATCTCCACATCCTGGCTGGCAAGCACCTTCAGGATTGCAAACATCAATTCCTGTTTGCGCATCGTGCTCGCATTTTCGACCTCGAGCGATTCGGCAAATGCCAGCAGATCCGTCGGGGACTTACTCTTAAGTTCTTGAAGCTTCATTTCAGCCATGAAGTGACCATTACTCTTAAATTCAGGGGGGAGGCGATGTCGAGGGCTGTAATCGGTCCTGCGAAGGGATCGCAGACGATCGAACTTTACATACATGCCACAAGGATGAGGTGGAGCGAAAATAGCGAGTAAGGCTCACCGCCGCAAGGGGGCTGCTTAAAATCAAGCAAATTTAACCGAACCCGCTTTTTCTCAGAACGGCTTGACCACGACCAGAATGACAATCGCGATCATCAGAACCGTCGGCGCCTCGTTCATGAAGCGCCAGTAACGCGCTGAATGGCGGTTCTCATCGCGCTCGAACGCTCTTGCTGCCCGCGAGAAAAAAACATGGACGGCAGTCAAAAGCACAACCAGGCCGATCTTCGCGTGCAGCCAACCACCCTGGAAACCATAAACGGACCAAGCGAGATAGAGGCCAAAGATCCAGGTCAGCATCATCGCCGGGTTCATGATCACCCGGAGCAGGCGACGCTCCATCACCTTGAATGTCTCCGACTGCGTCGAGCCCGGTTCCGCATCGGTATGGTAGATGAAGAGGCGCGGCATGTAGAACAGTCCGGCCATCCACGAGATCACCGCGATAATGTGAAGAGCCTTTATCCAGAGATAGAGATTGTCCGGGTTCCAGAGGAATAGTCCCAGGCCAAGAAGCACGAAAAACAGGATCGCAAAGTGGGCACGGCGACGCGCATAGGTGCCCGGCCTCTCATCCGTCTGCTTTGCCATGTGCTAGCGTCTCCAACCGCGGACCTGCTCGACGAGCAGCGCCACGTTTCGAGGGTCGGCCTGTGGCGTGATCCCGTGGCCGAGATTGAATATCAGCGGACCATTGCCGAGGTTGTCGAGAATATCATTGATCCCCTCCGACAGCGCCGCACCGCCGGCGACCACACGCATCGGATCAAGATTGCCTTGCACGGCTCCGTCCTTCTGCAGCTCCGCGGCAAAATCCAAAGGCACCGACCAGTCGAGCCCGATCGCATCAGCCTTCGTCTTCTGCCGATAATCTCTCAGCAGGAACCCAGCGCCTTTGGCAAAGGCAATCACTCGAGCGTTCGGACGCCGCGCCCTGATAGACGCGATCATCCGTGCAACAGGCTTCACGGCGAAAGCCTCGAATTCCCGCTCGCCGAGAACACCAGCCCAGGAATCGAAAATCTGCACGGCATCGGCACCCGCATCGATCTGCGCGACCAAATAATCGGCCGACACCTCAGCCAGGACTGCGAGCAAGCGTTCGAAGGCCTTCGGATAATTGTAGGCAAATAGCCGCGCTGGAGCCTGGTCAGGCGTTCCATGGCCAGCGATCATATAAGTCGCAACCGTCCACGGTGCGCCGCAGAAGCCGAGCAGGGTCGTCTCGGAAGGAAGTTCGCGTCGCAGGCGCTCCACCGTTTCCAGAACCGGCTTCAGGTAGGCGATGACATGCTCTGTCTCGATCCCGTCGATGCCAGCTTCGTCGATCGGATCCATTTCCGGTCCATGCCCTTCCGTGAAGCGAACGTTGCGCTTCATCGCATCCGGGATCACAAGGATATCCGAGAAGAGGATGGCTGCATCAAAGCCATAACGGCGGATAGGTTGGAGCGTTACCTCGACTGCGTGATCAGGCGTATAACAGAGGTCAAGGAAACTCCCGGCTTTCGCGCGCGTTTCTCTGTACTCGGGGAGATATCGTCCCGCCTGTCTCATCAGCCAGATTGGAGGAGGACTGAGCGTTTCGCCGTCCAAGACTCTCATGATTTTCCGACCGCTTTCACCCACGCGCTTCTTCCCTATAAAAATACAAAGATCTTTTAAAAGGTTTCTATTTCTTAGAGTCTGTTTCTATCAAGGATTAAAATCTGTCCACGACCAGAGCGTTTTGTCGCGCCATCGCCGATTCCAATGGACAGAATAACAGCTTATCAAGCCGATATCGTGGATAACTAAGAAAACGCAAATGATTCCAATCAAATAAAAGGCAGCCTTTTGGCGTTGAACTGTGGAAAAGCCTTGGAAAGGCGCGGAACTTTCAGGAGCTGTCCACAGAACCAACAAAGCGCGTTTAGCAGCTCCCACGAAATTCCATTTGTGGAAAAGGCGGCATGTTTTCCCTTGCCTTACCCGTGCCGTGTCTCTTAGCTCTCCGTTGTCCAGTCTTTTCAACAGGCCCCGGAAAATAGCGTGGAGAACCGCACGAACTTCTTCCATCTGCATCTGATTTCTGACTCGACCGGCGAAACGTTGATTTCGGCCGGGCGCGCCGCGTCGGCACAATTCAAATCCGCTCAGCCGATCGAACACGTCTATCCGCTGGTCCGAAATCGCAAGCAGCTTCTGCAGGTTTTACAGACGATTGATAGTCAGCCTGGGATCGTTCTATATACGATCGTTGACCGTGAACTCGCGACGTTGGTCGATCAGCGCTGTGCGGAGATGGGTGTCGCTTCCGTGAACGTGCTCGAGCCCGTCATGGACGCCTTTCAGATCTATCTTGGCGCACCGTCGCGCCGGCGTGTCGGTGCCCAGCATGTGATGAATGCCGGCTATTTCGCTCGCATCGAAGCGCTCAATTTCACGATGGATCACGACGACGGCCAGATGCCCGATGATTACAATGACGCCGACGTCGTGATTCTCGGCATCAGTCGGACGTCGAAAACGCCGACGAGCATCTACCTCGCCAATCGTGGTATCAAGACCGCCAACATCCCCGTCGTCTATGGCGTGCCGCTCCCGGAAAGCCTGTTCGCGACCACCAAACCCTTGATCGTCTGTCTGATCGCTACCACCGATCGCATCTCTCAGGTCCGGGAGAACCGTATCCTCGGAGCGACCCCCGGTTTTGATCGCGGGCAATACACGGACCGAGCCGCCATATCGGAGGAGTTGAAATACGCACGGTCGCTCTGCGCCCGGCACAATTGGCCACTCATCGACGTGACGCGCCGCTCCATCGAAGAGACCGCGGCGGCGATTGTTGCTCTCCGTCCGAAGCTGCGTTAAGCGCTGCCGCACCAAACCTGTTCGAGGCTCCATGACACCGAAGCTTATCCTCGCATCCTCCAGCCCGTTCCGTCGCATGCTGATGCAAAATGCCGGCCTCACCTTCGAGGCTCATGCGGCTCATATTGACGAGCGGTCGGTCGAAGCGCCGCTCGAACGAGAAGGCGCAACACCGGATGCCGTGGCCCTCGTTCTCGCCAAGGCGAAGGCGAAAGAAGTCAGTGATCGGTATCCGGCCTGTCTGGTGATCGGCTCGGACCAAACGATGTCTCTTGGCCCGCAGACCTTTCATAAGCCCAGGGATATGGCTGATGCGGAGAACCACCTTCGCATACTGTCGGGCCAGATGCACCGGTTGAACAGTGCGATCGCGATTGCCTACGACGGCGACATCGTCTGGGAGCATGTTTCACACGCTGAGCTGACGATGCGTCCGCTGGATGCGGACTTTATCCAGCGGCATTTAAAGCGCGTCGGAGAGAAGGCACTCACGAGCGTCGGCGCTTACCAACTCGAGGGGGAGGGGCTTCAATTGTTTTCGCGGATCGACGGGGACTATTTTACAATCCTGGGATTACCGATGCTACCTCTGTTGGAAAAGTTGAGAGAATTGGGTGCGATTGATGGATGATTCACGTGAAACATTCGGGCCGCGGGCTTTCGTCACGGGGTTTCCTGTCAAACACTCCCGGTCGCCTCTGATCCATGGCTATTGGCTCAAGACACTTGGACTGCCGGGATCGTATCGCGCCCATGAAGTCGCGCCAGCCGATTTTCCAGCCTTTATCGCATCGCTGAAGAGCGGCGAGGCTAGCTTCGTAGGCGGCAACGTCACGATCCCACACAAGGAGATGGCGTTCAAACTCGCTGACGATCCGGACGCGCTTTCTGAAGAACTTGGTGCATCCAACACGCTTTGGATGGAGGGGGGCCGGCTCAAAGCGACGAACACGGATGGAGGCGGCTTCACCGCAAATCTGGACGAGCGTCATCCTGGCTGGGACAAGGCGCACTCGGCCGTGGTCCTCGGTGCCGGCGGTGCGAGCCGCGCCATCATTCAGGCGCTGCGCGATCGGGGCATCAAGGAAATTCATCTGGTCAACAGGACGGTCGGACGCGCTCAGGAATTGGCGGATAGGTTTGGCTCGAGCGTAAAAGCGCATTCGATGGCAGCCTTGGCGGAAGTCATGCACGGCGCCGGCCTTTTCGTGAACACGACTTCGCTTGGCATGGACGGCGAGGATGCGCCGGAGATCGATTTTTCGCCGCTGCTCTCCGATGCCGTCGTAACGGATATCGTCTACGTCCCCCTGAAGACTCCTTTCCTTGTCCAAGCCGAACGGCAAGGATTTGCCGTTGTCGATGGTCTCGGCATGCTGTTGCATCAGGCCGTTCCAGGTTTTGAGAAATGGTTCGGGCATCGCCCGAAGGTTGATGACAAGCTGCGCGCGCTGATTATCGAGGATATGGACAAGCACTGATGTTGCGGATCGGACTGACCGGCTCGATTGGAATGGGCAAATCAACAATGGGAAAGCTCTTCGCAGAAGCGGGGGTGCCTGTGAATGATTCGGATGCCGTCGTCCATGATCTCTATGCGGGGGAGGCGGCGCCCCTTGTCGATGCTGCCTTTCCCGGAACCATGAAAGAGGGTGCCGTCGATCGGCAGGAACTGGCCCGCCAGCTGGCTGGAAGTGCCGACGGGTTCAAGCGCCTTGAAGCAATCGTCCACCCGCTCGTGAGGAAACGCGAAGCAGAATTCACTGAACGCGAGCGGCAGCGCGGCTCGCCCATGGTGCTGCTCGATATCCCGCTGTTGTTCGAAACAGGAGCCGAGAGTAGGGTCGATGTGATCGTGGTCGTTAGCTGTGATCCACAGATACAGCGCGAACGCGTACTTGCGCGGCCAGGCATGACAGTGGAAAAATTCGATATGATTCTTGCGCGCCAGACGCCGGATGCGGAAAAGCGCGCAAGAGCCGATTATGTGATCGATACCGGGCACAGCATCGAAACGGCCAGAAAACGGGTCGCCGAGATCGTCTCGGATCTAAAGCGGCGGCTCGCCAGCGGGGACTTCCTGAATGCGTGAAATTATTTTCGATACGGAAACCACGGGCCTCGATAACCGTGTGGACCGCATTATCGAGATCGGCGGCATCGAGCTTTTCAATCATTTTCCGACTGGGAATACGATTCACATCTACATCAATCCGGGCGACCAGAAAGTGCACCCGGACGCGCTTGCCGTGCACGGCATCACAGACGAGTTTCTGAAGGACAAGCCTTCGTTCGCAGATGTTGCGCAGCAAATTATCGATTTCTTTGGTGACGCGAAGTGGATCGCGCACAACGCCACGTTCGATATGGGCTTTATAAACGCCGAGCTCGCAAGGCTCGATTTGCCGTCGATCCTGCCCGACCGGGTGCTCGACACACTGTCGATGGCGCGCCGCAAGCATCCGATGGGACCCAACTCCCTCGATGCACTTTGCCGCCGCTATGGCATCGATAATACGCATCGAACGAAGCACGGCGCGCTTCTCGACTCCGAACTGCTGGCCGATGTCTACATCGAGATGATCGGTGGTCGTCAGGCCGCCCTTGGCCTCGGCACCGTCGCGAGTAATTCGGCAGGTCAGGAAAGCTTGGTGGAGGAGATTATTATCGGGACGCTTGTGCGTCCGCGGCCCCTTGCGCCACGTCTCAGCGAAGCAGAGCAGCAAGCCCATGACGCGCTGATTGCCAAACTCGGCGCGAAGGGCGTCTGGGGAAAATACGATCTCGCAAACTAAAAATGCCCGGGGCGACCCGGGCATTTCATTTTGTTGCAGCGTGCTATGCGCGAACTGTTAGTTCGTGGTTGCCTGTACCTTGGCACGGGCCTGCTCTTCGGCAACCCGCTGCGCAAACATCTGAGAGAAATCGATCGGATCGATCATCAGGGGCGGGAAGCCGCCATTGCGCGTGACGTCGGCAATGATCTGACGTGCGAACGGGAACAGCATGCGCGGGCACTCAATGAAGAGAACCGGCAGCATGTGCTCCTGCGGGAACCCGGCAATCCGGAAGACGCCGCCATAGACGAGTTCGGTATGGAATACCGTTTTGTCGCCATCCTTGGCTTCTGCGTTCAGAGACAGAACGACATCGAAATCCGTATCGGAGAGCGGATTGGCGTTGACGTTGACATTGATATTGATGGCCGGAGCCTTGTCACGCGCCTGCAGCGAACGCGGAGCACCCGGATTTTCGAAAGAGAGATCCTTGGTGTACTGCGCAAGGATGGTAAGGCTCGGGCTCGTTGCACCGTTATTGCTGTTTTCGTCGGCCATTGGCTTTTCCTCGAGGGCATTGGATGGTGCCGCTCTATCATTTCGGGCATAGTGTTACAACCCTGGGCCAGTCGGCCGGCGGGGACGGTTCCTCACTTGCCGAGATGCTTCCCTGACCAGGGAGAGTTGTCGTTGGGTTCGCGTCGATAATCCTCGTCGTCGAGGTCGACGATCTTGGAGTCCTTGGGGCGGCTCGACGTGTCGAAGCCGCTCGTTGAGCCGACGACGACGAAACGACGGCTGACATATTGCCAGGCAAGATCGCGCACAGCCGGAATGAAGATCAACAGAGCCACGATGTCGGTGATGAAGCCGGGGATCATCAGCAACAGGGAAGCGATCACGAACATCGCTGGTCGAAGCAGCTCGCGCCCCGGCACCATGCCGTTTCGCCCCTCCGCAGACATACGGCGGAGAATCCCGATGCCCTGGCGCCTGAGCAGGCCCATGCCCACCATGAAGCTCAATATGACAAGCGCCAGCGTCGGCCAAAGCCCGATCGCCTTTCCGACAAGCACGAAACCGGCAATCTCGGCGAGCGGAAGCAGCAGCAGAAAACCAGGCAGGATCTTCAAGGGCATCGTTTTATTCCGGCTGAGCCGGACTCCGTTGGAGGGTCGCGTTGTCGACCCTATTTGAATCATCTGTATAGGCGGACTATATGGGAGTACAAATCAGGGATGTTAACAGCGGCAGCGGCGGGATATGGGTTCAAACGACTTCATCACATTGTTTTTTCTTGTGGCGGCGGTGCTGATTTTTTTGCAGCTGCGCAGCGTTCTCGGCCGCCGTACGGGCAATGAGAAACCCCCGCGCGATCTTTATACGCCGCGGGATGCCGTTGGACCTGATTCTCCTGATGCCGGTAAAGTGGTGACCCTGCCGCGCCGTGACGCAGCGACTGAGGAAGACGATCGCTTTGCGGCAATCGATGCTTTCGCACCAGCCGGCACCTCACTCAATGAATCGCTGCGCGAAATCAACAAGGCAGACGCTTCCTTCAATCCGAAGGAATTCGTCAATGGCGCCCGCATGGCCTATGAGATGATCGTGATGGCGTTTGCGGACGGCGATCGTAAGACGCTGAAGAACCTGCTTTCGCGTGAAGTCTATGACGGCTTCGACGCAGCCATCACCGAGCGCGAATCCAAAGGCGACAAGGTGAAATCGACCTTCGTCGGCATCGACAAGGCGGAAATCGCCAGCACCGAGATTAAGGGCACGGAGGTGCAGATTACCGTTCGTATCGTCAGCCAGTTGATTTCGGCCACTTACGACAAGGCTGATAAGCTCATCGATGGCGACGCGGAGAACGTTGCCGAGGTCAATGATCTCTGGACGTTTGCGCGCGATACCCGCTCCCGCGATCCCAACTGGAAACTCGTGGCCACCGAATCGGAACATGAGTGAAGACACTCCGGGCTTTGCCCTTCAAGCAATAAGCTTTGACGATCTGCAAGGCTGGAAGGATGATGATCCTTCCAGCCTTTTTGAAGCGATGGAAGCATGCCGGCGGCAGGTCATTGACATCAAGCCGTATCGGACGGGCTCGCTCGGCTTGACGGCTCAGGACCTTCTACCGTTGCTTGAAGCAGCGCGCAGCGAGAATATCTCGTCGGCAGCCGATGCCCGAACCTTCTTCCAATCCCACTGTCGACCCTTCAGAATTCGTCGCATCGACGGCAATCCGGGCTTCGTCACCGCTTTCTACGAGCCTGAGATTATGGTCTCGGCCGTGCCGGATGATGAGTATCGCTTTCCCTTCTATCGCCGCCCCGAAGACCTGATCGACCTTGATGAGGGTAATCGCCCTGTGGGTCTGCCGGACAGCTACGCTTTCGGCCGGCTGACCTCCGATGGCATCGAAGCCTATCCGGACCGGCGGGCAATCGATGAAGGCTTCCTGGCGGGCAGGGGATTGGAGATTGCCTGGGCAAAGTCGAAGGTCGACGTCTTCTTCGTCCATGTTCAAGGTGCGGCGCGCTTGCGGTATCCTGATGGCAGGGTTGGACGCATCACCTATGCGGCAAAGGCGGGACATCCTTTCTCGGCGATCGGCAAGCTACTCATCGAGCGCGGGGAAATCGAACGATCCGAGATTTCGATGCAGACTATTCGGCGCTGGCTCGGCGACCATCCGCGGCAGGTGGATGAGGTCCTGTGGCACAATCGCTCCTACATTTTCTTCCGCGAAGTCCCCAGCGCAGATCTGAACGCCGGGCCCGTGGCCGCAGCAAAAGTGCCGCTGATTGCCGGCCGTTCGCTCGCAGTCGATCGGCTCATCCATACTTTTGGCTTCCCGTTTTTCATTCGGTCCGAGAATCTTGTCCATCTCGATGGCGACAAGCCGTTCGCGCGAGTGATGCTGGCTCTCGACACGGGCTCTGCCATCGTCGGTCCGGCGAGGGGTGATATTTTCACCGGGTCAGGGGATGATGCAGGAGAGCTCGCTGGAACAGTGCGCCACGACGCCGACTTCGTCATTCTGCTTCCGAATGCCGCCGCCGCGAGGTTCGCCTGATGGCTCGAGACCGGAAGCTCAACACGGATGAAAGGATACTCTGGGGCAAGGTGGCACGGAGCACGCGTCCAATGCCCGGCAAGAAGGATCAGCTAGCCGAGCTCGATGCTTTTCTGACAGAGGTGGAGGTTGAACAGCAAACGGCCGCCGCCGCGAAGCGACCTTCCGAAACTGATGCCGGGCCCACGGTCCCGGTTGTTTCCAAAACACGCTCGGGTATCCATCACCCGCTCGAAAGGCCGGTCAAGCGTAAGATCGCCAAGGGCCGCGTGCCATTGGAAGCCCGTATCGACCTGCATGGGCTGGTCCAGAGCGAAGCGCATATATTGCTGCTCGAGTTCCTGATGCGAGCCCATGAACGAGGGATGAGGCATGTGCTTGTGATCACCGGCAAGGGCAGTTCGCTCGGCAGCGAAGGTGCCCTGAAACGCGCCGTCCCGATGTGGTTTTCGAAGCCGGAGTTTCGGTATTTCATCTCGTCCTATGAAACAGCAGCCCACCATCACGGAGGCGAAGGCGCCCTGTATATCCGGCTGTCGCGCCGGCATGGAGAGAGATCGTGACGCCGTTCGGTGAGGCCGTCCGCAAGCTGCGAGAGCGCAAGGGTGTCTCGCAGAAACAGATGGCGGCAGCCCTCAATGTGTCCCCGGCCTATCTGTCGGCCCTCGAACATGGAAGGCGCGGCTTGCCGACCTTCGATCTGCTCCAGCGGATCGCCGGCTACTTCAACATCATCTGGGATGAGGCCGAAGAACTCTTCCTTTTGGCCCGTTCTTCGGACCCCCGCGTCGTCGTCGATACATCGGGTTTATCGGCCGAACATACCGCTTTTGCGAACCTCCTGGCGGGTCGTATTCGCGATCTCGACCAAACGACGCTTGGCCAACTGACAAGCATTCTTAAAAACGGCGGAAAAGCGGACGGAAAACGGTCATAATCCCCTGATTTATGGCCAGGTTAAGCGCGCTGGCATTGGGAACTTGGATCAAAAACCCTATATTCTGGCATGTATAAGGCAGGTGATTCGCAAGTCTCACTTCAGCCCCGACAACAGGGAAATTCTCGAAAAGTATGACCGATATACCCACGACGGAAAACGGCGTTAGTACCGAATATGGCGCAGACTCGATCAAGGTTCTGAAGGGCCTTGATGCAGTGCGTAAGCGCCCGGGTATGTATATCGGTGACACCGATGATGGCTCGGGTCTTCATCACATGGTTTATGAAGTCGTCGACAACGCGATCGATGAAGCGCTCGCAGGCCACGCCGATATCGTGACCGTGACGCTCAATCCCGATGGGTCGGTCACCGTTACCGACAACGGCCGCGGCATCCCGACGGACATTCATACCGGCGAAGGCGTGTCGGCAGCCGAGGTCATCATGACCCAGCTGCACGCCGGCGGTAAGTTCGACCAGAACTCCTACAAGGTTTCCGGTGGTCTGCACGGCGTTGGTGTTTCTGTCGTTAACGCGCTCTCCGTCTGGCTGAGGCTGAAGATCCGCCGTCAAGGCAAGATTCATGAAATGAGTTTCACGCATGGCGTAGCCGATGCGCCGTTGAAGGTGATTGGCGACGCTGGTGATGAAACCGGCACCGAAGTCAGCTTCATGCCGAGCACTGAAACCTTCACGATGACCGAATTCGACTACGCCACGTTGGAGCATCGCCTGCGTGAGCTCGCCTTCCTGAATTCGGGCGTTCGCATCCTTCTGAGCGACAAGCGTCATTCGGACATCAAGCAGGAAGAGATGCTCTACGACGGTGGCCTGGAGGCCTTCGTCTCCTATCTCGACCGCGCCAAGAAGCCGCTTGTCGACAAGCCGGTGGCGATCCGCGGCGAAAAGGACGGGATTACCGTCGAAGTCGCAATGTGGTGGAATGACAGCTACCACGAGAACGTCCTGTGCTTTACCAACAACATTCCGCAACGTGACGGTGGCACGCATATGGCCGGCTTCCGCGCCGCGCTGACCCGCCAGATCACCTCCTACGCCGATACCTCGGGTATCACGAAGAAGGAAAAGGTGACGCTGACCGGTGACGATTGCCGCGAAGGCCTGACCGCCGTTCTTTCCGTCAAGGTGCCGGATCCGAAGTTTTCGTCGCAGACCAAAGACAAGCTGGTTTCCTCGGAAGTTCGCCCCGTTGTCGAGAACCTAGTCAGCGAAGCGCTGAGCACGTGGCTGGAAGAGCATCCGACGGAAGCTAAGGTTCTGGTCGGCAAGGTGGTCGAAGCCGCCGCGGCGCGCGAAGCGGCCCGTAAGGCGCGTGAGTTGACGCGTCGTAAGGGCGCTCTCGACATTGCCTCTCTGCCCGGCAAGCTCGCCGATTGCTCGGAGCGCGATCCGGCCAAATCCGAAGTCTTTCTTGTCGAGGGCGATTCGGCGGGTGGATCGGCCAAGCAGGGGCGTTCGCGCGAGAACCAGGCGATCCTGCCGCTGCGTGGCAAGATCCTCAACGTCGAGCGTGCTCGCTTCGACAAGATGCTGTCCAGCCAGGAAATCGGTACACTGATTACCGCGCTCGGCACAGGCATCGGCAAGGACGAGTTCAATGCCGAAAAGCTGCGCTACCACAAGATCATCATCATGACGGACGCTGATGTCGACGGCGCCCACATTCGTACGCTGCTGTTGACCTTCTTCTTCCGCCAGATGCCGGAACTGATCGAGCGTGGCCATCTCTACATCGCCCAGCCGCCGCTTTATAAGGTCTCGCGCGGCAAATCGATCCAGTACGTGAAGAACGAGAAGGCCCTTGAGGACTACCTAGTCGGCCAGGGTCTCGAAGATGCTGCCTTAAAGCTCGGCAGCGGCGAAGTGAGGACCGGCCAGGATCTTGGCGAGGTGATTAGCGATGCGTTGCGCCTCCGCGCGCTCCTTGACAATCTGCACTCGCGCTACAATCGCGCTGCCGTCGAACAGGCAGCAATTGCTGGTGCTCTCAATGCTGAAGCCGTTAGCGACCGCTCGAGAGCTGAACAGCTCGCCGGTGAAGTCGCCAGACGTCTTGACCTGATTGCCGAAGAGACAGAGCGCGGTTGGGAAGGGGGCCTCACGAGCGAAGGCGGCATCAAACTTGAGCGTATGGTGCGCGGCGTGAAGGAAGTTGTCGTTCTCGACATGGCGTTGATCGGCTCGCAGGACGCGCGGCTTCTCGATCAGCTGTCGGCTCGCTTGAAGGACATCTATCAGGTGCCTCCGTCACTCTCCCGACGCGACGGTGATGTCGAGATTTCCGGACCACGGGCACTGCTGGACGCGATTTTTGCGAGCGGCCGCAAGGGTCTGACGATGCAGCGTTACAAAGGCCTCGGTGAGATGAATGCCGAGCAGCTCTGGGAAACCACGCTCGATCCGAACGTTCGTTCGCTGCTGCAGGTGAAGGTTGCCGATGCAACGGACGCTGACGGCTTGTTCGCACGCCTGATGGGTGACGAAGTCGAACCTCGCAGAGAGTTCATCCAGGACAACGCGCTGAACGTAGCAAACCTCGATATCTAGCGAGCGGAGCTCGTTTCCGCCTAGAGGCCGCATAAAAAAGCCCCGCGCATCGACGCGGGGGCTTTTGCGTGAGAACTAGTCTAGTTGGCGATAAACTTGCCGCGGAAGGCGACCTCTGAAAGAGGCTTGCGCTGGCTCGGAACTTCCCGCTCCTGGTTCCGCTCCGAAAGGACGCTCTTATCGGCAAGACGTCCCAACGCGACGCCCGCCTCCACCCGGTAACCCTCGGGAATAGCAAAAGTTTGCTGGATCTCTTCGTGCTTAATGCCGCCCATCCCGTGAGCGTAGAAACCCGAAAGCCGGGCCTGAAGCGCGAGATAACCCCAAGCAGTGCCAGCGTCGAACGAGTGTGTGTAGCTTTTCCTACCTTCGGAGAAGTCGCCGCTGAAGCCTCTTGAGACGACGTAGATCAGCGCCGAGGCGTTCTTTGCCCACTCTCGATTTGACTCGACGAGGAGACCAACGAACTTGTCCCAGTCCTCAGAACCTTTGAGCGCATAGATGAAGCGCCACGGCTGCTGGTTTGCGGACGACGGTGCCCAATGCGCGGCATCCAGTATCGTCAGAAGCTCCGATTCATCGATCACTTCGCCGGTAAAGGCACGCGGTGACCAGCGCTCGAGAAACAAGGGGTCGATCGAATATTGGGATTCACGGCTATTGCTCTTTGTCATGGCTCTTCCAAGTGCTGTTCAGGCATTCCAGGTGATGTGGAGTTCTTCGCGGAAAGCAAATCGCTTTAGGTGGTCGGCAACGACATTCTCGTATCGCTCTATCTGGGCCGGGTCAGCGGCCGACAATCTCATATGAAGCGCCGCGTGATCGGCTGAAAACGTGACTTCGGCGGTATCACTGAAGGGTACACGCCCGCTTTCCGCCGTGAATTCCACGGTAAACTTGTGGCTCCAGTGTTTGCAGAGCTGTTGGAGATACTTGCTGGCGTGTTCGGTGGCGACAGTCGAGGTCGAAACAGGCATATCAAGCTCCTTCCTGCCTTCCTTAGGCCCCATCCGATGCGTTTGGCAAGCAACTCCGGTGCACAGTCTGTTTCAACAATAGTGGCCTCCCACGCGCGTAAAGGCACGCTAAGTTCCGCCAATATCAGCATGAGAGGAAAAACGCCTTGCTCGTAAATGGAAAGTGGACGGAAGATTGGCAGCCGGTTCAGGCGAAGGACGAGAAGGGCGGCTTTGTCCGTCAGATCTCCAGCTTCCGCAATTGGGTTACCCCTGACGGCGCGGCGGGCCCGACGGGAGAGGGCGGCTTCAAGGCCGAGGCGGGACGCTATCATCTCTACGTGGCCTATATCTGCCCCTGGGCATCGCGGACGCTGATCGGCCGAAAGCTGAAGGGGCTGGAATCGGCCATCTTGGTTTCAGTCGTCGAGCCGGTATTGACGAAGCAGGGCTGGCGGTTCGGCGACTATCCGGGCGCCACGCGGGATCACATTCACGGCGCAACGTATATGCACGAGATCTATACGAGTGCGGCACGCGACTTTACCGGCCGCGCAACCGTGCCCGTGCTTTGGGACAAGCAGTTGCAGACGATCGTCAACAACGAGTCGGCTGATATCCTGCGGATGATGAACGAAGGTTTCGGCGATCTTGCTCGCAATCCGATCGACCTATATCCGGCAGCGCGTCGCACCGAGATCGACGCTTTCAACGAACTGATCTATCCGAGCCTCAACAATGGCGTCTACCGCGCGGGCTTTGCCACGACGCAGCTTGCCTACGAGGAAGCGTTTGCCGGTGTATTCAAGTGCCTCGACTGGGTGGAAACAGAGCTTGGCGATCGGCCCTTCCTGTTTGCAGACCATCCGACTGAAAGTGACATTCGTCTTTTCGTCACGCTCGTGCGCTTCGATATCGCCTATCACGGCCTGTTCAAATGCAATTTGCGCCGTCTCTCGGATTACAAGAATCTTCGCCGCTTCTGCCGGCGAATGCTCGATTGGCCGGGTGTCGTCGAGACCGTCAACTTCGACCACATAAAGCGCGGCTATTACTCGATTGAAAGCCTCAACCCCGCAGGCATCGTGCCTGCGGGTCCCGATCTAGGCGAAATTTTCTGAAGCAGCGTACCGCTTCGGCAAAAAGCCATAATGACACCGGTGAATATCTCGTTCATAGGTGATCAAAACGTGGATGCTGCTTAGGAGGAAATATTATGAAGCTCATGCGTGTTGGAGAGGTTGGTCGCGAGAAACCGGCCATGCTCGATTCCGATGGCAAGATCCGCGATCTGTCGGCGCACGTCTCGGACATCGGCGGCGAAGCGATTTCGCCCGAGGGCCTGTCGAAACTCAAGGCTCTTGACGCGAAGAGCCTGCCGGAACTCGCCTCGGGTCGCATTGGCGCCTGCGTTGCCGGCACCGGAAAGTTCATCTGCATCGGCCTCAATTTCTCTGACCACGCTGCTGAAACCGGCGCGACTGTTCCGCCGGAGCCCGTGATCTTCATGAAGGCAACATCGGCCATCGTCGGGCCGAACGACAATGTCCTGATCCCGCGTGGCTCCGAAAAGACCGATTGGGAAGTCGAACTCGGCGTCGTCATCGGCAAGACGGCAAAGTACGTCAGCGAGGCCGAAGCGCTTGATTATGTTGCCGGCTACTGTGTTTCCCACGACGTTTCGGAGCGCGCCTTCCAGACGGAACGTGCAGGCCAGTGGACCAAGGGCAAGTCCTGCGACACATTCGGTCCGATCGGACCCTGGCTCGTCACCAAGGACGAGATTGCCGACCCGCAAAATCTTGGCATGTGGCTGAAGGTCAACGGCGAAACCATGCAGAACGGCTCGTCGAAAACCATGGTCTATGGTGTCGCTCATGTGGTGTCTTACCTCAGCCAGTTCATGTCGCTGCATCCGGGCGATGTGATCTCGACCGGCACGCCTCCGGGCGTCGGCATGGGCATGAAACCGCCGCGCTTCCTCAAGGCTGGCGACGTCGTGGAGCTCGGCATTGAAGGCTTGGGTACGCAGAAGCAGACCTTCCTGGCTGATCGATAACGTCCGTTCTGCGATCATTAAGCATTCGAGCGCACCATCATGCCGGGGGTAAATTCCCCGGCATTTCTTTTTGCGGTGCGGATGGCAATGTTGCTGCGCAACAAAAACCTGTTAATCTGCGTTGAGGTGCCAGCACGTCGTTGGAAAGAATCCGATGCCTTTCAATCGGCGTCGTCTTCCAGGTTAGAGAAAGGTGGCGCATCTCATGTTTTATCAGCTTTATGAATTGAACCATGCCGCATTGGCGCCTTATCGGGCTTTCGCCGATATCATGCGCATGGTCTATGCCAATCCCCTCAATCCGATTTCGCAGACGCCCTGGGGGCGTACGATGGCGGCGAGTCTCGAGATGTTCGAGCGGACGACCCGACGCTACGGCAAACCGGCCGTCGGTCTGCATGACACTGTTGTCGAGGAAGGAAAGGTGGCCGTACGGGAAGAGATCGTCTGGTCGCATCCCTTCTGCAATCTGCTCCATTTCGCGCGCAATGTTCCAAGCAGCCATGCGCCAGACCCGCGCATTCTCATCGTCGCGCCGATGTCGGGCCACTACGCGACACTGCTGCGCGGCACGGTCGAAGCGTTGCTGCCAAGCGCCGACGTTTACATTACCGACTGGATCGATGCGCGCATGGTGCCGATGACGGAAGGCACCTTCGATTTTGACGACTACATCGACTACGTCATCGAGATGCTTCGCTTCCTGGGCCCGGATACGCATGTGATTGCCGTCTGTCAGCCTTCCGTGCCGGTTTTGGCTGCCGTCGCCCTCATGGAAGCGGAGAACGATCCGTTTTCGCCCTCATCGATGACCCTGATGGGCGGACCGATCGACACGCGCATCAACCCGACAGCCGTCAACCAGCTTGCCAAGGAACGCTCGCTGGAATGGTTCGCGGATAATGTGATCATGAATGTGCCCTGGCCGCAGCCGGGCTTCATGCGTCCGGTCTATCCCGGCTTCCTGCAGTTGTCCGGCTTCATGTCGATGAACCTCGATCGGCACGTGATCGCTCACAAGGAGTTCTTCATGCATCTGGTGAAGAACGATGGCGAGCCGGCCGAAAAGCACCGCGACTTTTATGACGAGTACCTCGCGGTCATGGACTTGACGGCGGAGTTCTACCTTCAGACGGTCGAACAGGTCTTCATCAAGCACGCGCTGCCGAAGGGCGAGCTGCTCCACCGTGGTAAGCTTGTCGATCCCGCGGCCATCCGCAACGTGGCACTTCTCACCGTCGAGGGGGAAAACGACGACATCTCCGGCGTCGGCCAGACACAGGCTGCCCAGACCATCTGCGTCAACATCCCCGACAACATGCGCATGCACTACCTGCAGCCCGACGTCGGCCACTATGGCGTCTTCAACGGCTCACGCTTCCGCCGGGAGATTGCGCCGCGGATCATCAGCTTCGTGAAGGAACATGCCCGTTCGGGAAAGCCCGTGGTGAAACGGGTGATCAAGGGCGGAAAATCCGCCTGATTTAGTATATTCTGAATTAGCGATTGTATTTCAAGGCGTTGTCCGATTTGGGCGGGCGCTGCCTTGAAGCGGGCCAGGCGTGTAACCACATCGATTCCAGCGTTCGGTATCTCGCCGGACGCGGAAAATGCGAGGACACCGCACGATGAACCAGTCAGCATTGCTTCGCCCGGATTGGACTCCGGCTACCATTGCCCTGATGATCCTCGGCTTCGTGGTTTTCTGGCCTCTGGGTCTCGCCATGCTCGCCTACATCATCTTTGGAGAGCGTTTGCGCGGTTTCAAGCGCGACGCCAACAGCGCCGCCGATGGATTCTTCGCCGGCTGCCGACGTTCACATGGCCGCTATCGCCCTCATTTCTCGACGGGCAATGTTGCCTTCGATGATTGGCGCAAGGCCGAGCTCGACCGGCTGGAAGAAGAGCGTCGCAAGCTTGATGAAATGCGCGAGGATTTCGACTCCTACATGCGCGAACTACGCCGCGCCAAGGACCAGGAAGAGTTTGACCGCTTCATGCGCGACCGCAAGAACGGCAAGCGCGAAGACAATGGTCCGGTAGCAGAATACCAGACTCCGTAATTCCCAGGACCGTTCAGCACTGAAACTTGAACCGGCATCATCGATGCCGGCTTTTCTTTGCCAAGAATTCCAGCGAATCATATAGAAAATGCCCATGTTCCCGCTCCCTGCAAAGCCACGCCGCAGCGTTCGAAAACCGGCTCCGCCGGAAACGCGAACGCTTGACGTTGCCGGACGCCTGATGCCGCTGACGATCAAGCAGCACGAGCGGGCGACCCGCATTACATTGCGCATCGAGCCTGGCGGTCGGGGCCTGAAGATGACGATCCCGTGCGGATTGGCGCAGCGCGAGGTAAATGCCTTCCTCGACCGCCATCAGGGCTGGCTCTTGACCAAGCTTGCCAAATTCTCGACCGACAGCGGTCTTCGTGATGACGGCACCATTCTCTTTCGGGGCGTATCCCATCGCGTTCACCACACCGGCAGCGTGCGGGGCCTGACAGAAGCCGTCGTCGTTGATGGCAAACCCGTGCTCAAGGTCAGCGGCATGCCCGAGCATCTCGGACGCCGGATTGCCACGTTTCTGAAGAAGGAAGCGCGAGCCGATCTCGAGAGGCTGGCAACGTTCCATGCCCGCTCGATCAATGCGCCGATCAGGTCTATCGCCATGAAGGACACCCGCAGTCGGTGGGGTTCCTGCTCCTCGGAGGGAAACCTGAGCTTTTCCTGGCGCATCGTCATGGCGCCGCCGTCAGTGGTCGACTACCTTGCGGCCCATGAAGTCGCTCATCTCAAGGAGATGAACCACGGGCCACGCTTCTGGGCGCTCTGCAAGAAGCTCTGCCCCCACATGGAAGAGGCGAAGCTCTGGTTGAAGCGGCACGGCAGTCAACTGCACGCCATCGATTTCGACTGAGCGACGCCTCGCAAAAATCAGCTTTTGTCGTGATTTGGCTCGACTCCAAGTGCTTTTCGTGTCACTTCGCTGCCATGAAACCGGATATCAAAATCTGCGGACTGAAGACGCCTGAGGCGATCGATCGTGCACTCGCGCGCGGCGCCACACATATCGGCTTCATCTTCTTCGAAAAGAGTCCCCGCTACATCGAGCCTGATATCGCCGGCAAGCTAGCGGAGCCGGCTCGCGGCAAGGCCAAGATCGTTGCGGTTTTGGTCAATCCGAGCAACGACGATCTTGATGAAATCGTGGCGCTGCTTCGGCCCGATATCCTGCAGTTGCATGGCGACGAGAGCCCGGAGCGCGTTTTGACCATCAAGGCGGTGTATGGACTGCCGGTCATGAAGGCTTTCTCGGTGCGGTCGGCTGACGATCTGAAGCGGGTCGAGGCTTATGTCGGCATCGCCGATCGCTTCCTCTTCGACGCCAAGCCGCCGAAAGGGTCGGATTTGCCGGGTGGCAACGGCGTGTCCTTCGATTGGAGCCTGCTTACCTGGCTTGACGACAGCGTGGATTACATGCTTTCCGGTGGCCTGAACAAGGGCAATATTGCCGAGGCGCTCGGCATCACCAAGGCACCCGGGATCGACGTATCTTCGGGGGTCGAAAGCGCGCCCGGCGTCAAGAACGTCGCAATGATCGATGAGTTTTTCGATGCGGTCCAAACGGCTTGTCAGCCCGAAACGACCTCAGGGAGTTGAGAGTGAACCAGACGCCAAAACCGAATTCCTTCCGTTCCGGCCCTGATGAAGACGGCCGTTTCGGCATCTACGGCGGCCGTTTCGTCGCCGAAACGCTGATGCCTTTGATCCTCGACCTGCAGGACGAGTGGAACAAGGCAAAGGACGATCCGGAATTTCAGGCGGAGCTGAAGCAGCTTGGCACCCACTATATCGGTCGCCCGAGCCCGCTCTATTTCGCCGAGCGCCTGACGGCCGAACTCGGTGGCGCGAAGATCTATTTCAAGCGCGAAGAGCTGAACCACACCGGTTCGCACAAGATCAACAACTGCATCGGCCAGATCCTGCTCGCCAAGCGCATGGGCAAGACCCGTATCATCGCGGAAACTGGTGCCGGCCAGCATGGCGTTGCCTCGGCAACGGTTGCCGCCCGCTTCGGGCTCCCCTGTGTCGTTTACATGGGCGCAACCGACGTCGAGCGTCAGGCGCCGAACGTGTTTCGCATGAAGCTGCTTGGTGCCGAGGTAAAGCCGGTGACCGCCGGTCACGGCACGCTCAAGGACGCCATGAACGAGGCATTGCGCGACTGGGTCACGAACGTCGACGACACCTATTACCTGATCGGCACTGCCGCCGGTCCGCATCCCTATCCGGAAATGGTTCGCGACTTCCAGGCCGTCATTGGCACCGAAGCCCGTGAGCAGATTTTGGAAGCCGAAGGTCGGCTGCCGGATCTCGTCATCGCAGCCGTCGGCGGCGGTTCGAACGCGATCGGCATCTTCCATCCGTTCCTTGATGACGAGAGCGTCAAGATGGTTGGCGTCGAAGCCGGCGGCAAGGGCCTCAATGGTGACGAGCACTGCGCCTCGATCACTGCGGGTTCGCCCGGCGTCCTCCACGGTAACCGGACCTACCTTCTGCAGGATGGCGACGGCCAGATCAAGGAAGGCCATTCGATTTCCGCTGGTCTTGACTATCCTGGCATCGGCCCCGAGCATTCCTACCTGAACGACATCGGTCGCGTCGAGTATGTGCCGATCATGGACCATGAGGCGCTCGAAGCTTTCCAGACGCTGACCCGCCTCGAAGGTATCATTCCGGCGCTGGAGCCATCGCACGCGCTGGCCGAAGTCATCAAGCGCGCGCCGAAGATGGGCAAGGACGAGATCATTCTGATGAATCTCTCCGGCCGCGGCGATAAGGACATCTTCACTGTCGGCAAGATTCTGGGAATGGGTGAGTAAGCATGACCGCACGTATGGACAAACGCTTCGCCGATCTTAAGGCGGAAGGCCGGCCGGCACTCGTCACCTATTTCATGGGAGGCGACCCCGACTACGAAACCTCGCTCGGCATCATGAAGGCTCTGCCGGAAGCGGGTTCCGATGTTATTGAACTCGGCATGCCGTTCTCCGATCCGATGGCCGATGGTCCGGCGATCCAGATGGCTGGCCAGCGCGCTCTGAAGGGCGGCCAGACGCTGAAGAAGACGCTGCAGCTTGCCAGCGATTTCCGCAAGACGGACGATGCGACGCCGATCGTAATGATGGGCTATTACAACCCGATCTATGTCTACGGCGTGGAGAAGTTCCTCGACGACGCGCTGGCAGCCGGCATCGATGGCCTCATCGTCGTCGACCTTCCACCCGAGATGGATGACGAACTCTGCATCCCTGCGATCAAGAAGGGGATCAACTTCATTCGGCTTGCGACGCCGACGACCGACGAAAAGCGCCTGCCGACCGTTCTTCGGAACACGTCCGGCTTCGTCTATTATGTTTCGATGACTGGTATCACTGGCTCTGCTCTGCCGGATCCGTCTCTGGTCTCGGGCGCCGTCAAGCGCATCAAGCAGCACACCAACCTGCCTGTTTGCGTCGGCTTCGGCGTCAAGACCGCCGACCATGCAAAGGTCATTGGCAACTCGGCCGATGGCGTGGTTGTCGGCACAGCAATTGTCAATCAGGTGGCAACGAGCCTCACCAAGGATGGGAAGGCGACAGCCGATACCGTCCAGGCCGTCGCCACCCTCGTTCGTGGACTGTCAACGGGTACACGTTCGGCGCGCCTTGTTGCTGCCGAATAATTTCCCCACATTGGCAAGAGTCAATCAGGAGTTTTCGACTTGAACTGGATCACCAACTACGTCCGCCCCCGCATCAATTCCATGCTGGGCCGCCGCGAAGTGCCGGAGAACCTCTGGATCAAGTGCCCGGAAACGGGTGAGATGGTCTTCCATAAGGATCTGGAAGACAACAAGTGGGTCATTCCGGCCTCCGGTTATCACATGAAGATGCCGGCAAAGGCTCGCCTTGCCGACCTTTTCGACGATGGCGTCTATGAGGCTCTGCCGCAGCCAAAGGTCGCCCAGGATCCGCTGAAATTTCGTGATTCCAAGAAATACACGGACCGTCTGAAGGACAGCCGCATCAAGACCGAGCAGGAAGACACCATTCTCGCTGGCGTCGGCAAGATGCGCGGCCTGAAGATCGTCGCGGTCGTTCATGAGTTCAACTTCATGGGCGGTTCGCTCGGCATTGCCGCGGGCGAGGCGATCGTCAAGGCGTTCGAACGCGCCATTGCGGAGAAGTGCCCGCTGGTCATGTTCCCGGCATCTGGTGGTGCCCGCATGCAGGAAGGTATCCTGTCGCTGATGCAGCTGCCACGCACGACCGTGGCGGTAGACATGCTGAAGGAAGCAGGACTGCCTTACATCGTCGTGCTGACCAATCCGACCACTGGCGGTGTTACCGCGTCCTACGCGATGCTCGGTGACCTGCATCTGGCCGAACCCGGGGCTGAAATCTGCTTCGCCGGGAAGCGCGTTATCGAGCAGACGATCCGCGAGAAGCTTCCGGAAGGCTTCCAGACCTCCGAGTATCTGCTGGAACACGGCATGGTGGACATGGTGGTCAAGCGCCACGATATTCCGGATACGCTCGCGCGCGTCTTGAAGATCCTGACGAAGAAGCCGGTTGCGAACCTATCCAAGGAAAACAGCGGGACGCTTGCTATCGCTGCAAGCGCCTGACAGAACCCATCACAGGCGGGGTGAGCGATGATACCCAGGGGCCAAGCCGTAGTGAGTGAAGCAGCACAGGAAATCGACAAGCTCTTGGGCCTGCATCCCAAGGGCTTCGATCTATCCCTGGATCGCATTACCCGACTGCTTTCCGTCCTCGGGGATCCGCAGAAGAAATTGCCGCCCGTCATTCATGTGGCGGGCACGAACGGCAAGGGGTCCGTGACGGCGTTTTGCCGGGCTTTGCTGGAAGCCGGTGGCTACAGCGCGCATGTCCATACCTCTCCGCATCTCGTCAACTGGCACGAACGCTATCGGATCGGCGCCAAGGGCGGTCGCGGGCAACCGGTGGACGATGCGGTCTTCGCCGAGGCGGTGCGGCGCGTGGCGGCCGCCAATGACGGGCAGAAGATCACCGTTTTCGAGATCCTCACCGCAGTCACTTTCATTCTGTTCTCAGAGCATCGGGCCGATGCCGCGATCATCGAGGTTGGTCTCGGCGGTCGTTTCGACGCGACGAACGTCATCTCCGACCCGGCCGTTTCGGTCATCATGCCGATTTCCTTGGACCATCAGCCTTACCTCGGCGATCGCGTCGAACTGATCGCGGCAGAAAAAGCCGGTATCATGAAGCGCGGGCACCCTGTTGTGATCGGCAAGCAGGAATATGATGCCGCGCTCGACGTGCTGATGTCGACCGCCGAACGGCTGAACTGCCCGACCGCAGTCTTCGGCCAGGACTACATGGCGCATGAGGAATATGGGCGTCTCGTCTATCAGGACGAGTTCGGTCTCGCCGACCTGCCATTGCCCCGCCTTCCCGGCCGCCACCAATATGCCAATGCCGCCGCTGCGATCCGCGCCGTCAAGGCCGCCGGCTTTGCGGTCACCGAAACGATGATGGAAAAGGCGCTGCTGTCGGTCGAGTGGCCGGGCCGTCTCCAGCGTCTGAACGACGGCAATCTGATGGCCAGTGCTCCGGCTAAAGCAGAGATCTGGGTCGATGGCGGCCACAACCCCGGCGCCGGCGAAGTTATCGCCGAGGCCATGGCGAATTTCGAGGAAAAGCAGCCGCGCCCGCTCTTCCTGATCATCGGCATGATCAACACCAAGGATCCGGTTGGCTACTTCAAGGCTTTCAAAGGATTGGCCGAGAAGGTCTATTGCGTGCCGATCCACGGGAGCGATGCGATGATCGATCCGGTGATCCTTGCAAACGCCGCCTATGATGCCGGCCTCGTCGCGGAACCGATGTCGACGGTCAGCGATGCGTTGGAGGCGATCAAGGAGGGCGCCTTTGAACAAGCCCACCCACCGCGAATCCTGATCGGCGGCTCTCTCTATCTCGTCGGCGATGTGCTTGCCGACAACGGGACGCCCCCGAAATGAGAAAAAGCCCGGTCGAACGCCGGGCTTTTTCCTATCTGCTTATGGATAAATTAAGCGGCGCTCGAGATCCAGCTCGAAAGAGCGGTCTTCGGGGCAGCGCCAACTTTGATGTCAGCAACTTCGCCGGCCTTGAACATGGCGAGCGTCGGAATGGAACGGACGCCAAACTGGGCGGCGAGTTCCGGGTTTTCATCGATATTGAGCTTGGCGACCTTCACCTTGCCCTGAAACTCGACAGCGAGTTCTTCGAGGCTGGGGGCGATCATCTTGCACGGGCCGCACCATTCAGCCCAGAAATCGACGACGACGGGTTCTGCGGATTCCAGAACTTCCGACTGGAAGTTGTTGATATCGACTTTTACGGTAGCCATAGGCTGCTCCTTTACGGATTCCTGTTGAAACACATGTGAGCGTGCGGTGCGGGAATTTCAATGCCCGTATTTCACTTTGTCTCGAGTTGCGCAAGCGCCGACGCCAATGCATCCGGCGTCAGCGTGTGAACCGAAGCATTTTCAGTGTAGACAAGCACGCAATCGACGCGCTTGCCGGGATAGAGCGGCGCCAGGATCTCGCGATAGATCGCAAGCTGCGCCTTGTGTGCAAATGGGATGGCCTCTGCCGTCTGCGGCGGGACGCGATTGGTCTTGTAGTCCAGCACGACGATGCGATCGTCGAAGACCGCCATTCTGTCGACACGGCCGGAAACGGCATAGTCCTGGCCGGCGATCGTCAGCGTCCCCATGACGGAGACCTCAGCCTGTGCATGAGTCGAGAAGACGGCTTCGAGGTCGGCTGCGCCCAATAGCGTCAGAACCGAGTCGACCAATTGCCGCCGCTCTGCTTCGGGCCAGAATGGCGCCGCACGCTTGGCGTATCGTGATGCTGCATCTGGCTGATCGCCGCGTGGCACATCCGGCAGCACCTGCAATATGCGGTGGAGGAGCCGCCCTTTTTGCAGCGAGCGATCCGGCTTTCCCGTTTCCGTGAAAAGCGGGGAGGCGACGAGGAGGTCATCGGCGCCATCGTCGATGATCGTTCCGACGCCGGATGGGCTGAGCGGGCGCGGCAATTGCCTGCGCGGTGGCAGTGGCCTGTCGAGGCCAGGCGGGACCGTCTGTTGTCTGGCGGTCTCCGCGCTGCGTTCAAGGCGCTCGAACCTTCTCTCTATCCGTGGTACGCGCCATTCGATGCCAGCCCATGTCCCGTCAGGCCCAGAAAATGTCGCAGCAGATACATGCGGATGGCTGTCGGTCATCGCAGCGGAAATCATGGCATGCCAGGTATCGGTGTTGGGACGAATGCCCCTGTAGCCGCAAACGGTAAGGCGATCGGCGGCCCGGGTCATCGCAACATAGAGCAGCCGGCGATATTCCTGTTCCGCCAGCGATTGGATGCGTGTCGCGTCGGCCTGGGTCAGCGAGTTGCTGAGATCGCCGATCGGAACCCATGCCGGCATGGGCGGCTCGCCGCTCCCCTGTTCAAGCAGCCGCAGCTTCTGCATGTGCGAATGGGTGAAGGCCTTCGAGCCGCCGTCGACGAGGAACACGATCGGTGCCTCAAGGCCCTTTGAGGCGTGGACTGTCATGATCCGGACTTCATTCCGGCCTTTGTCCTGCTCACGCTTCACCTCCGGTGCTTCGATTTCAAGCGTCGAAATGAAGGATTGCAGGCCTGGCAGGCCCGAGCTTTCGTGATCAAGCGCGAATGTCAGGAATTCATCGAGAATATCGCTGACCTCGGTTCCGAGCCGGGCAAGGAATTGTCGTCGGCCGCCGTGGCATCCGAGAACACGAGCATAGAAATCGTGAACCGACAGCGTCTCGGATTCGTCCAGGAAGAGCCTGAGGCGAGAGACGGCTGTTTCAAAGCGCGCATTTCCATCAGCGGCGAACTTCTGCACGTGAGCCCAGGCACTCTCGCCCTCCGTACGCAGGGCGGCAATTGCGAAGACGTCGTCTTCGCTCAGATCGAGAAGCGGGCTCTTCATCAGCGCTGCCAAGGAGAGGTCGTCCTCGGGCAACAGTAGAAAGCGGCCGAGCGCCACGAGGTCCTGCACGGCAATGTGGCTCGTCAGGCGCAGGCGGTCGGCGCCGGCAACCGGTATGTCGCCGCGTCGCTTCAAGGCGCGTGTCAGCGCGTTGACGAAGGCGTCGCGCTTGCGCACGAGGACGAGGATATCGCCGGCCTCGATCAGTCGCTCCTTGCCCTTCTCGACGATCGTTTCCTTGCCCACCAGATTGCCGATCGCATGAGCAATGCGACGGGCGAGCACTGATGCTGGGGCGCTCTCCGGCGTGGCGTCAAAGGGTGCGGTCCAATCTTCTTCCTTGATCGTCGCTTCAGGCGCGACCATCTCCCAGAGATCGACTGCGCCCGGGTGGCCTATGCGGTTAGAACGGTGCACCACCGGCTCGCCTGCCGCACTTAACCCGCGGGCATTTTCAGCCGGTGTGAAGATGTGGTCCACTGCGGCAAGGACATCCGAGGTCGATCGGAATGAGAGCGGCAGCCGCACCGTTGAGAAGGCGTGCCCGCTCTGCGAGACGCGCCGACGCGTCCGCTGGCTTTCTTCTGAAAAGCGTTCGGGCCGAGCGCCCTGGAAAGAATAGATCGATTGCTTTTCGTCGCCGACGGCAAAAAGGGTACGCACCACATTGCGGGCGCTCTCGCCGGAAAAGAAATCCTCGGCCAGCGACTGGATCACGCTCCACTGGATTGGACTTGTATCCTGTGCCTCGTCGACAAGGATATGGTCGATCCCTTGGTCGAGCTTGTAGTGGATCCAGGGGCCAACGTCGCTCTTGTGCAAGAGTTCGGAAGTCCGCGTTATCAGATCCTCGAAATCGAGTTGGCTGCGCTGCTTCTTGAGGTCGTCGTAGTCTTTGTTGAGGCGGTCGGCGAGGATCAGCGCTGCGCGTGTTGCCTCGTACATGCGGGCCGTTTTCCACCGATCCCGACACAATACCACGTGCGCTCGGGCCATTGCCACGGCATCGATGAGCTCCGGTGCTTCAGTCAGCATGGCCTTCACGAAAAACTGCGAATCCGCCTTTGGTTCAGCCCTTGCGGTAAGGAAGATTTTCTCCAGCACCGACGCCCGGCGCGCGGGGTCTCGTTCGCGCGCTGCCG
Organism: Rhizobium sp. IBUN; assembly: GCF_000510625.1. NCBI lineage: Bacteria > Pseudomonadati > Pseudomonadota > Alphaproteobacteria > Hyphomicrobiales > Rhizobiaceae > Rhizobium > Rhizobium sp. IBUN. The sequence goes on along the minus strand of NZ_AZNV01000001.1, from coordinate 35,686 downwards.
ACCGCAAGCCGGCTGCGATATCGTGCGCCTTTGCCCCGCCTTTCTGATCCGCAAGGTCTAGGTACCGGTCGAGCACCCCGCCGCGCAGACCAGGAAGCGGCCAATACGACTCGGCGATCCCGGTCGCAGTATCGTCTTCAGAAAGGTGAAGCTTCGTCCGCAGTACCGCATCGAGGCCACCCTTCCGCTCCGCATCCTGCGTGAAAGTGCGGATCGCATTGCGGTTCGCGATGATTTCCTCAAGAAGGTTTTCGAGGCCTGACTCATCGCCGAGATTGAGCACGTAAGCAAAGGCGTCCGCGAGCGCCGGATCGTCCTCCGGTGTAGTGGCCGTAAGCAGCGATCGCCGTGCATCCAAAAGAAGCGTCGCGGCAGCCCGATCGTCGAGCACGGAAAAGTGGCCGGCGACGTTAGCTTCCAACGGAAACTGGTGCAGCAAAGCTTCGCAAAACGCGTGAATGGTCTGGATCTTCAGCCCGCCCGGCGTTTCCAGTGCTTTTGCAAAGAGGCGCCTCGCCTCCGCAAGTTTCACCCTATCCGGCGCCTTGCCTTCGATCCGCGTGATGCGTTCTTCAAGTTCCGTGTCCGGCAGAACCGCCCACTCGGCAAGCCGCTCGAAAACGCGGTTCGACATTTCGGAGGCTGCCGCCTTCGTATAGGTCAGGCAGAGGATTGCTGACGGACGTGCTCCGGCCAGCAGGAGCCGGATAACACGCTGCGTCAGGACGTGCGTTTTTCCGGAGCCGGCATTGGCGGAAACCCAGGCTGAGCGTTGCGGATCGGATGCGATCGATTGCTGGATGGTCGTCCAACTCGTCCAGGCAACGGGATCATCGCCCTCAGGCAGCGTTGCGTCGTCATTCATCGCCGGTTTCCTCGTCGCTCTCTGCGGCAGACCATTCGGAAACGCGCGCCAGATGATCGTAATCACCACCGAAATCGAACTGCTGTGCCGGCACAAGCCGCGAGGTGAAGCCCTTTTCGCCTGACTGCAGGAGCGAGACGAACTTTATGAGTTGGTCGATCGAGTCGGTGGCCAGGTCCATGGCCGATTTTGCCTTGTCGGTTCTGGCCGAAGTCTCGTTGTTGACGGTGTCGACCTTAAAGCGATTGCCCGGCCGCAGGCGCACGTAGAGAAGATCTTGTGGAACAAGACTGCCAGCATCCCGGAAGGCGCCGGCGTGAAGCGCGGCGGCCTCCAGTGCCAGCTGGGGATCAAGAAGCGCGCGTGCCTGAGGGGCGGAGGGATTGTATCCGGTCTTGTAGTCGATGATGTCGGCGGTACCGCTGCCGGTGATGTCGATCCGGTCGGCGACGCCGCTCAGGCGGACATTGATCGCCTCCAACTCCACCCCGCCACGCACCTCGGTCAATGTTCTTCGAATGCCTGGCTGTCGCTGCGCCTCCCACTCGAGAAACGCGCGGGCAACTTCACGGAAACGCGGGCGCCAGACTGCATCGATATGTGCAGGAAGTTGCTCCGTATCGAAGAGTTCGTTCAGAATGTTCTCCATCGCCGTTTCAGCTGCCGGCGTTCCGGCAACGTGACCTTCACGGACGAAGCGGTCGATGATCTTGTGATAGAGCGTTCCTCGCTCCGCGGCGCCAGGGTCTCGATTGAACGGTGCTACCGGGTCAAGGCGCAGAACGCGGCGTGCATAGATTGCATAGGGGTCGCGACGAAGGCGCCCGACCTCGCTGAAAGAGTAGGACTTAGGCTGAATCTCCAGCGGCGGTATTGGACTTGGACGTTGCGCGGGCGCTTGGCTGTCGCCTTGGTCGATGAGGTTCGCCCAATGCACAAAATTGTCGCCGCGGGCCTTGAGCTGTGCCTCGAACTCGTGCCCGCCGAATGCGAGCAGCCGCTGCAACCAGCGCGACGCGACGGTTGGCGTCGAACCTTGTCGAAGGGCTCGCGAATAGATGAGATGGCGCGTGCCATTGGCCATTTCGAAATCGTGCGACAGCTGGCCGATGCGCCGTTCTGGAGGTTCCAGCCCGATCTCGGTCTTCATTGTCCGAGAAACGAAGGGGTTATTGGATGTTTGACCCGGCCATGAGCCTTCGTTCAGGCCGCCCAGGATCAATGTGTCTACGTTCTGCAGGCGCGCTTCTAGCGTGCCGAAGATGAAAATTCTCGGATGGCTTAGCGCCCGTGGCTTTACAGCCTGGCCAGCCAATAGCGCAGTGACGATGTCGATCCACTGCGGGCCATCCGCGTCGATCTGCCCCTCGGTTTCGATCACTTCGCCGAGCATCGACGCCAGGGTGTCGCCCGCTTCGCCGGACCAGAGACCAGCAAGATCGCCGCGCGCGTCGCGGGTTACCGCCTCCAATACGCGCCCGGTTCGCTCCCCCCAATCGGCGAGCCCAAGGCTGGCCGTTAGCCCCGGCTCGGGAAGGCGCCGAACAAGCGCCGACGCCAGCGGTTCGGTCGCTTCGGCAACCCGTCGGGCAAGAGCACGCGCGTGGTCAATCGCATCGGCGGGAAGGGATTTTCGCCACTGCGGCGCGTGACGATCCAACGCCTGCTCAGACAGCTGCTGCTCAAGAAGCGGTTCCAACGCCGAGATGTCGACGTCGGCCACACCACCACGCAGTGCCAGCAGCTCCAGAGCTGCTACCGCTGCCACGTGCACGCCACGCTCCAGCCCAAAATGCGCCAGGGGATGCTTCAGCAATCCGACGATAGCGACGGGATCGCCAGGGCGAAGGGTTGCTTCCAGCAGCAGTTGCAACAGCGTTCCCTGTGGGGTGGCGGAAAGCGGCGTGCCTGCGGAATCGTCCGCAACGATGCCGAAACGCGATAATTCCGTCGTCACGCGGCGGGCTAGGTTTCGATCCGGTGTGATCAATGCCGCCCGGCTCTCGCCGTCATTGCCGGGCGCGCGCTCGAGCGCCAAGCGGAGGGCGATTGCAATTGCAGTGGCTTCCTCGCGCTCATTGCCCGCCTCGATCAGCGAGACATCTGCAAATGCCGCTGAGATCGTAGCGTCAGATAGTTTCGCCTTCCATGTGCCCCAGTCGCTGGTTGCTTCGGCAGGGGAGAGCGCATGTGAGAGGATTTCGCTACGCTGTCGCAATTCCTCGGGCGGCGCGGCAAGCTGCACCACATCCTGCCGCGTCAATTTCAGTCGCTTTAGCAACTGCGCGAGGCCGTATTGCGAGTGGCTGCGGCTCGCCGGGTCGGCGGGCTGATCTATCCGAATGTCGGGCGCCACCATTCGCCAATGCTCATCCGGCATGCCGAGGTCGAGCCCCGGCAGAACGATGACGCCTTCCGGAAGGTTGGCGACCGCTGCGATAAGGTCGGCCGTCGCCGGCACAGAGCCTGTCGATCCTGCAATGATGATGGGTCCCATCGGCCGGGCTGTCGCCAGGCGATTTGCTTCGGCACGAAGAATTGCGTTGCGGTGTCTTGCGGGCGATGATTTGCCGAGCTCATTCAGCCGCTCCGGCCAGAAGGCGCTGGCAATCTGCAGGAACTCGGCCGTCAGTTGCCACCAAAGCGCATAGTCTTTCACATTCAGGCGAGACAGTTCGTTCCAATCCCGATCCTCGGTCTCGATGGCGTCGATCAATTCCGCAAGATTGCGCGCAAGCCAAATGGCGTCGGCTGGGCTTGCGGGCGCGACGAGCGGCGAATCGGAATGGATGCTGCGCACAATCTCCGGCAGCTTGTTTCGCCAGGCGAGGATAAGGCGCGCGAGTTCCAGCAGGCGGGCGGTGTTGGATAACGGCTGAGCAAGATCCAGGGTCGCGGGAAGGGCTTCGTCGAAATAGCCGCTATCGTCGTCGGTCTCGCCGAGCGGTCGGATAACCGGGAGGATTGCGGATCGTCCGCCGAGGAGATCGACGAACTCCGAGCGGAGCACGCGTGCTGCGCGCCTCGTTGGCAGATAGATCGTGGTTTTCGAAAGCGATAGGGGATCGCCGGGATCATACCGGAAATGCGGTGTCAGTCGGCCGTCACAAAGGCTTTCGGCAAGGCTCTTCAGGAAGGGAAGCCCTGCGGGGATGCTCAAGACCCTCGGCCGGTGATGCTCGGCCATCCGTCATGCAAACGTCCGGTATCGCCGGATCGTTTCCTCCGCTTCACCAATCGCTTCCGGCGTGCCGACAGTAAGCCAGTGTCCTTCGAGTACGGTACCGTAGAGCCGGCCGCGAGCGATCGCCTTGTCAAAATAGAGATTGAGGTTGAATGGATCGGCTGGCGCGTCATCGAGAAACGACGTGTCCATTGCAATGGCGCCGGCATAGACAATTGGGCAGGGACCCGAGTCGAAGAAACGGGTCAACCGGCCATCCCGCGCCATGTTGAAGTCGTTCTTTCCGTTGTGCCCGGTCGTGTCTTCTAGTTTCACGCAAAGCATAGCCATGTCCATCTCTTCCGGTCGGAAGAATCCGGCTAAGCGTGTCAGGTTGCTGGGAACGCCGCGGCGTTCTCCGATCCAGAAGAGGTCGGCATTCGTGACAAAAACCTTGCCGGGATTAAGCAGCTTCAAGCCCTTCGCAAGGCCGCCGCCGTTGTTCAACAGCTTCTCGCGTTCGTCGGAGATGATGATCTCGAGGTCTTTGTATGAAGCCAGGTGCGCCAGCATCTGATCGGCGTGGTGATGAATATTGACCACGACCCTTTCGACACCGGCTTCCGCAAGCGAATCGAGCGCGTAATCGATCATCGCCTTGCCGTCGATCTTCACGAGCGGCTTCGGGATGGTGTCGGTGATCGGCCGCATGCGGGTTCCAAGACCTGCAGCGAGAACCATGGCTTGCTTGATGCTCATCTGATCCGAGAAATTATGATTCGCTTGGTACTATTCCAGCCCTTACGCACCAGTCGCGCAAGGGGGCAAGCGTTTCATGTTCCAGCGCAACGGAAAGATAGGACAGGGTGCGCGGCATATGCCTCATATAGCCAGGTTTTCCGTCTCGTTGCATCAAGCGAACCCAGAGGCCGGCAAGCTTGCAATTGCGTTGTGCAGACATGATTGCCCAACTCTTCAGGAAACGAGCCTCATCGAAGCCACCCTTTGTTCTGCGCAGAGATAGATAGTCGTCCATCAATTGCCGGAACAGATCGGGCGGGACCGTGACGCGCGCATCCTGCACGATTGAAGCGAGATCGTAGGCTGTGGGGCCGATCATCGCGTCCTGGAAATCAATCAGTCCGACGCGCGCTATCCCACGCTCGTTGTCGCGCCAGATAATGTTCGGCGAGTGGAAATCGCGGAGGAGAAGGCTTTTTTCGGAGGCTTCAAGTTCGTCGATCAGCCTGTCCCAGATCGCGAGGTATTCATCGCGCTCGGCGCCACTGGCGGCGGTACGGCCACGCTTCCAGGGCAAATGCCAATCGAGAACGAGACGTACCTCCATCTTCATCGCCGTCCGATCGAAGTCGGGGATGTGGTGGACGTGGCTGTCGGTGACGCGAATGTCCTGCGGGATCGTCAGCGAGTGCAGATGCGCCAGGCAGGCAACGCTCGCCCGGTAGCGGTCGGCGATGGGCTGACCTTGCAAATCCAGGACGCCGTCGGTGCCAAGGTCCTCCAGAAGCAGGATGCCTTGGTCGTAGTCGACCTGGTAGATCTCCGGTGCAGCAAAACCCTCCTGTCGGAGCACATTGGCAATGGCAACGAAAGGATAGGCATTCTCGGCGATATGCGCGACCTTCGGATATGGCTTGCCATCCAGGACCGGCGGCCCTTCCGGCAACGGTGGCCAATCCATCAGCACGCGTCGCTTCCCATCACCGGCATAGACTGCCTCGTAGGCTCGAAGCGAGGCATCGCCTGTCAGAAAACGACGCTTCGCATTGGTGTATCCCGCTGCATCGATGAAATCACGTATGGCCAGGACGCGTCGGATCCGGGCAGCCTGTTTTTCTGGGGCCGCAATGGTCACCTTTCGACCCAGGCCCTCGTGCTCCAGCTTGAGCGCAATGCGGTCTGCCGGCAGCTCGTCGCTTGCCATCTCAGGCCACTCGACGAGGCAGATGCCGTCCTGGAGTGCTTCGTCGAAGCCGAGTTCGGTGAGTTCGGCCGGATCGCCGAGACGGTACAGGTCGAAATGTGCGACCGGTACGCGCAGGTCGTAGGCTTGCACCAGGGTGAAGGTGGGGCTTGGCACGTCGAGTTCGTCATCATCCGCCATCGCACGCAGGAATGCGCGCGCGAGCGACGATTTCCCGGCCCCGAGGTCGCCCGAAAGGGCAAGGCAGTCGCCGCGTTTCAGCGCCAACGCCAGGTCCTCTCCAAAGCGGATTGTTTCCGCCTCATCCTTCAGGAAGAGAGAAATGACAGGAGTGCCCGACATCATTCGGCTGCGACGGACGTCGGAAGATCGACCGAAGGAATCCGGCAGGTCACGATCGTGCCCTTGCCCGGCTGGCTGTCAATGGTGACCGTCCCATGGTGAAGGCTGACAAAGCTGTCGACGATCGACAGCCCAAGTCCCGCGCCGCCCCTCTTGCCGCTCTTAGCGCCGGTCGCGAATCGATCAAACACATTGGCGATCATATCCTGCGAGATACCAGGACCGCGATCGCTGACGGAGAAGAGGAAATCCATCCCTTCACGCCGGCATTCGAGCGAGATTGACGAGCCTTCCGGAGAGAAATTGGCTGCGTTGGAGAGCAGCTTGACGAGGATCTGCTTCAGTCTTTGCGGGTCGGCGACGATCGAGCCAAGATGCGCCGGAGCGGTAATCTCCAGCGTCACGCCGCTTTCCTGCAGCCTGTCGGCAATCTGCATCGATACGTCGTCGAGCAGATCGCCAAGATCAATCGACGAGTAGCTCAGCCGCATGATTCCGGCGTCGACCGTGGCAAGATCGAGGATGTCGTTGACCAGCGTCAGCAGCACCGAAGAAGAGGTCGAGATGTGATCGATATATTCAGCCTGCCGGTCGTTCAGCGGTCCGAGTCCCGGCGTGCGCAGCAGGTCGGTAAAGCCAATAATGTTGGTCAGCGGCGAGCGCAGCTCATACGAGACATGCTGGACGAAGTCGTTCTTAAGCTCGTCTGCCTTGCGCAGTGCTTCGTTCTTTTCCGTCAGGGCGCGCTCAGCACGGACGCTGTCGGTCATGTTGACGAAGGTCAGCATCGTCTGCGCATTCGGCAGCGGGATGACAGCATAGTCGAGCACGAGACCCGAGAACAGCTCGAGCGTTCCCTGGCTGGAGCGGCGCTCGTCGTCGAAGCTGGTGATCAGCTCAGCGAAGGTCTTCCATCCGTCCGGACGGTCATATGATTGAGAGCACGCCTCGCCAAGGGCACGGATATGCGTGCCGGGCTTGGCCTCCGCTTCCGTGATTCCCCAGAGCGCACGGAAGGCGGGATTTGAAAGGCGCATGCGCCCATCAGGTCCAAAGACGGCAACGCCTTCCGAAAGGTGGTCAATCGTCTCGCCCTGCACCTTGAGAAGCGTGTTGTAGCGCGTCTCGAGGTCGACCTGCTCGGTGAGGTTTTCGAATACCCAGGTGGCACCGCCTTGCGGATGCGCTGTCGCGAATACGCGGAGCGTCTGGCCGTTCGGCAGGTGCCACAAATCCGATTGGGTATCGATCGATCGATAGACAGAGAGCGCGGTTTCCTTCCAGGATTTCCAGTTCAGTTGGTCCGGCAGCTTCTTCGCGGCGCGCAGGCGCTCCAGCAATTCCGCATTGTCGGGCCGGCTCTCGAGGAAAGCGATATCAAGCTCCCAGAGCGAGACGAAGGCCTGATTGTAAAACTGCAGCCGTCGGTCGCCGTCGAAAATTGCAACGGGTGTTGCGAGATGGTCGAGTGTTTCGGCGTGGCTTTTCAGGGTCCGCTCAAGCTCGGCGCGAACAGTCTCGATGCCGGAAACGTCGACGGCAATGCCGGCGGAGCCGCTTGGGACCTTCACATCGACAACGTCGAAGAAGGTGCGGTTGCCGCGCACCACGGTCGAGATCTTGTCGTGGAATGGTGACTCGGCCGTCGCCGTGGCACGGATGCGCTCGCGGGCAACGGTGGTCAGGAACTCGCGGCCCTCGTTGACCGCCTGATCTGGCGTGGGCGCCTCGACCGCGTCGCCGTAAGCGTGATTGACCCAGGTCAGCCGACCTTCGGTGTCACGCTGCCATGCCGGAAGATCGATTGCGTCGAGCATGCTTTGAAACGCCGAGATCGAGGACAACAGTCTGTCCCGTTCGATCTTAAGCTCAGCAAGCTCGGCGCGAAGATTGTTCAGCGCTACAAAACGGACGAATGCGCGGCCTCCGGAAACCCGGCCTTGCGCTTCCAGGATCTCCTCCCGGTGAGTTTCAACGACCATGTCGAAGCTATGGGCTGCCCCGCGCAGACGGTCGATCGCGCGCTCGAGCTCAGATGCGGAGCGCGACTTCAGCCACAGGCCGAAGGCGAGGAATTCGTTGTCCTGCGGCGCGCCGGTTTCGGGAGGCAGCTGACCGATAAGCTCAGGGCGCTCGTTGCCATCCCAGATCACGATCCGGCGATTCTTGTCTGCAATCAGTGCCTGATATTGCGAGATGCGCTGCTGCGCATCGGAGAGCGCCGAGCGGATCTCCCGGCTTTCGCTTTCCATATTCCCACGCTGCCGCACGACCCAAAGGGTGGAAAGCAGCGCGGCGGAGATCACGCCGATGACGACGGAAAGGCCGATAACCTGCGACGAGGTGAAAAGATGCGCGGATGTGACAGCCTCGGCTTCGACCTGCGCGAGAACCGGCTGCGCAATCGATGTCATTGCAGTGCCGGCCGCAAAAATCCGCGCCACATGAGCCAATAGTCCCGGCTTCTCGGCGACGGCCCTTGAAGTGCCGGCAGGTTTCCGTTCGCCCGAACGGAGCGGGCAGGGGTCAGCGTGAACGCCATCCTCTGCCTGTTCGACCAGGCTGTTCATCATTTCCGACATGCGCGGTATGTCTCCGTCCCTTAATGTGCCGCCATCACGACAAGACATCCCATTTTCGAAGCAAACGGACACGTCCGTGGCCACGAATCGAGTGTTAAAACAATACTTCGGAAGGGAATCGGCGGGAAGATGTGTGCCAAAAAATAAGGGCGACGCATTTGTCAATGCGACGCCCTCTAGATGTTGTGGATATTGATCTCGTGATTAATATCGGTAGTGGTCGGCCTTGAATGGGCCCTGTGGCTTCACGCCGATGTAGGCGGCCTGTTCTTCCGAAAGCTGCGTCAGCTTCACGCCAAGCTTGTCGAGATGAAGGCGTGCAACTTTCTCATCGAGATGCTTCGGCAGGATGTAGACCTGGTTCTGGTACTGGCCGGGCTTGGTGAAAAGCTCGATCTGGGCCAGCGTCTGGTTGGTGAAGGACGCGGACATGACGAAGGACGGATGGCCGGTGGCGTTGCCGAGGTTGAGCAGGCGACCTTCAGACAGAAGGATGATGCGGTTGCCCTTCGGGAACTCGATGAGGTCGACCTGCGGCTTGATGTTGGTCCACTTGAGGTTACGCAGTGCCGCAACTTCGATTTCGTTGTCGAAGTGGCCGATGTTGCCGACGATTGCCATGTCCTTCATCTGACGCATGTGGTCGATGCGGATGACGTCCTTGTTGCCGGTCGTGGTGATGAAGATGTCTGCTGAAGACACCACGTCTTCGAGAGTGACGACTTCGAAACCGTCCATGGCAGCCTGCAGCGCGCAGATCGGATCCACTTCCGTGACCTTGACGCGGGCGCCAGCGCCCTGGAGCGAAGCAGCCGAGCCCTTGCCGACGTCGCCGTAGCCGCAGACGACGGCGACCTTGCCTGCCATCATCACGTCGGTGCCGCGGCGGATGCCATCGACTAGCGATTCCTTGCAGCCGTACTTGTTGTCGAACTTCGACTTGGTGACCGAGTCGTTGACGTTGATCGCCGGGAAGGGCAGGAGGCCCTTCTGGCTCAACTGATACAGACGGTTCACGCCGGTCGTGGTTTCTTCGGTTACGCCCTTGATCGCATCGCGCTGCTTGGTGAACCAGCCCGGCGAAGCGGCAAGACGCTTCTTGATCTGTGCGAAAAGGATTTCTTCTTCTTCGGAATGCGGCTTGGAGAGCACGTCCTCGCCGGCTTCGGCGCGGGCGCCGAGAAGGATGTACATGGTGGCGTCGCCGCCGTCATCGAGGATCATGTTGGAGAGGCCGCCATCGGCCCACTGGAAGATCTTGTCAGTGTAGACCCAGTAGTCTTCCAGCGACTCGCCCTTGATGGCGAAAACCGGAACGCCGGCAGCAGCGATTGCGGCTGCGGCATGATCCTGCGTCGAGAAGATGTTGCACGAAGCCCAGCGGACTTCGGCGCCGAGCGCGACCAACGTCTCGATGAGAACGGCCGTCTGGATCGTCATGTGCAGCGAGCCGGTGATGCGCGCGCCCTTCAGCGGCTTTGCTTCGCCGAATTCGGCGCGGCAGGCCATCAGGCCCGGCATCTCGGTTTCTGCGATCGTGATTTCCTTGCGGCCGAAGTCCGCGAGGCCGATGTCGGCGACGACATAATCTTTTTCAGTGCTCATTGGGTTCTCCAGGCTGAAAAGCGGATCAAAATTCGAAGGCGCAAGCGTATGTGCGCCAGAAAGCATCCACGCGGCATGCGCGGCTAGGATGGCCGTTTAGCAGGCTTCCATGACGAAGGCAATAATGATATAAAGAAGTCTTTATATGTTTATATGAGCGGCAAGCAGCTCAAATTTCCTCGCCGAACCGGTTCTGGATCAGTTCGTCGAGAGCATCAAGCGCCTGTGCGGCCTGATTGCCGCTGGCGGAGACTAGGACGCTGGAACCGGGGCTCGCGGCCAGCATCATCAATCCCATGATCGATGTCCCGCCGACCGTCATTCCGTCTTTCGATACGGTGATCGCGGCATCGAAATTCTCGACCAGCTGTACGAACTTTGCCGAAGCGCGTGCGTGCAGTCCGCGCTTGTTGATGATCAGAATTTCTCGGGAGAGTGCCGTCATGGGCGCAATGTGCTCACTATTTGCCGCTGAGGACGCGGCTGGCGACGTTGATGTATTTCCGTCCGGCTTCGGACGCTTCGACAAGTGCCTTTTCCATATTGTTCTCGCCGCGTACCCCGGCAAGTTTGATCAGCATCGGCAGATTCATGCCAGCGATGACTTCGGTGTGGCCACTGCTCATGACGGATATTGCCAGGTTGGAGGGGGTGCCCCCGAACATGTCGGTGAGGATGACGACTCCGTGGCCGTCGTCGGCGCGTGACACTGCTTCCAGGATGTCTTGTCGCCTTTGATCCATGTCGTCTTCGGGACCGATACAGACCGTTTCGATGAATTTCTGAGGACCGACGACATGTTCGACCGCATGACGAAACTCTTCAGCCAGCTTGCCATGAGTGACAAGCACAAGTCCGATCATGATATTACTGCTCCTAGTGGCGTATGCAAACGGTGGCCCCAATATCGCAATGCAGCAATCGCGTCCACCGTGGGGGCACATCTTGGCGATGAAAAGCCGAAGTGCAAGACAAAAATACGACTTTTAGGGCAGGATTTGCCAATTTCGCGGGCATTACTGGCCAATATCGGGCGCTTTTGCCATCAGTATCGCCAGCGGCAACGGAGTATTCGCCAGCAACCGAATGACCGGCAGATTTATGCTGCCAGCAATAGTTGTCTGCTCTCCTTCCGGCGGCAACCGTTTCTCTCCCGACGCGCTTGCGGGAAGCACAGCGTAATGCATCACGGCGCTTGCAATATGAGGTACTCGGACGATGCCGGTGCCGCGGAGTTCGATCAAACCGCAGATCGACGCGGGGCAGGTCGCAATCACGGTTTCGTCTCCTTTGGAGATGAGCACCTGATCGTCGGCGACGAGCACGGAATAGATGCCCATGCGCTGTGCTTCATTGATGCAGGCGAAGGCCAGCATCGACTTTCCCCAGCCGGAGGGACCCATGAAGAGAAGGCCGGTCGTGCCGACGACGATGGCCGTTGCGTGGATGTTTGAAGGCGCGCCCGTCATAGGGTGGTATCGGCGGGAAGAGCGAGAATGAAGCGTGCTCCAAGCAGCTTCTCGCTCTCGGGATCGATAATGTTCTCCGCGCGCAGCGAACCACCATGCGCTTCGGCAATCTGGCGACTGATCGATAGGCCGAGGCCCGAATTCTGCCCGAAGCCTTCCGACTCCGGTCGGTCGGTATAGAAGCGCTCGAAGATGCGATCGATATTTTCTGCCTGGATGCCAGGGCCGTTGTCTTCGATATAGACAATGCAGCGCGAGCGGGTTCTGACCAGCCGCACGGTGATCTTGCCATCGTGTTCAGGAACGAAGGAGCGGGCGTTCTCGATGAGGTTGGTGACGACCTGCCCGATGCGCAAGTCGTGGCCGTTTACCACGAAGCGCGTCTTGACGCCCGGTTTGCGCTCGATCGCGAATTCGATCTGCACTTCCTTTTTGCGATTGCGGATTTGCCGCGACACGTCGATGAGGTCGCGAAGCAAAATCTCCAGATCGACCGAACCTGCATCGACCCGCGCCAGTTCCGCATCGAGGCGGGAGGCGTCGGAAATGTCGCTGATCAGGCGGTCGAGGCGGCGAACATCGTGCTGGATAACATCGAGAAGCCGCTTTTTGGACTCGTCCGTTTTGGCGAGCGGTAGCGTCTCGACGGCGCTGCGAAGCGACGTCAGCGGGTTCTTCAGTTCGTGGCTGACGTCGGCCGCAAAGCTTTCGATCGCGTCGATGCGATCGTAGAGAGCCGTCGTCATCTCGCGCAGAGCAATGGAAAGGTTACCGATCTCGTCCTGACGTGCCGAAAAGTCCGGGATTTCCTCGCGCTCCTTCGCGCCACGGCGGACACGAATGGCGGCCGCCGACAGACGCCGCAAGGGATTGGCGATCGTCGACGAGAGGACGAGAGACAAGAGAACGTTGACGAGGGTCGCGACCCCGAACACGCGCATGATGCCCAGGCGCTCGGCGTGGACGATGTTGTCGATATCTCCGGCCTGCGTCGACAATAGCAGCACGCCAAGGACGGCGCGGAAGCGCTGGATCGGAACGGCGACCGACACGATCAGCTCGCCCTTCTCGGTGGTGCGAACCACAGCGCCGCGCACGCCGGTCAGCGCGTTCATCACTTCCGGATAAATAGAGCCGTCGCCGCCCGGGGCTTCCTTGTAGAGAGGCAGATTTCCAGGCTGCAGGACCTTGTTGAAGATGGTCGTGAACCACTGGCCCCAGGTCTGTTCTTCGTCATCGACCGGCGGCAGATCAAAGCGCAGGACCTGACCGCGTGAATAGAGGTGGCGCGAATCGAGCAGCAGGTTGGCGTCAGCGTCGAAAATACGCGCCCGGGTTCTGGTCGGCGAAATCAGACGGCGCAGGACCGGCGCGACCTTCTCCGGATCGATCGGGAACTCGAGGTCCTCGTCGTTGGGAACTGGCGTAATGCTCTGCCCGGCCTGCAATTCGAGCAGCTTTTCCGGGTCGATGGTGATCGAGTTGGTGTCGACTGAGGCCGAGGCCGAGACGGCACCGGCGATAATTTCGCCCTGCGTCAGAAGGCTTTCGACGCGGGCATCGATCAGCCCTTCGCGAAACTGATTGAGATAGAGAATGCCACCGACGAGAACGACAAGCGCCGCGAGATTGAAGAACAGGATGCGACGCGTCAGGCTCGAAAAGACGGCGTTGCCGAAGATGCGGCGGATGATCGTGAAGGGATGCGACCAACGGCGTCCCCTGACGCGGCGGCTGCTTACGCCTTCCGCCTCATCCAGATCCCTTTCCTGCACCAACTGCGCCAACGATAGGCCCTTTCGGAGAGCGGGTCGCTTTCGCGATCACCACTCTCGACAATTCTCAGATGCCGCGCCGCTTGGGCGTCAGGCTGCTTCGCGGAAGCGGTATCCCACTCCGTAAAGCGTTTCAATCATATCAAAGTCGATATCGACCATCTTGAATTTCTTGCGAAGCCGCTTGATGTGGCTGTCGATGGTGCGATCGTCGACATAGACCTGCTCGTCATAAGCCGCGTCCATCAGCGCGTCACGGCTTTTGACGACCCCCGGACGCTGGGCCAACGAATGCAGGATGAGGAATTCGGTGACCGTTAGCGTCACCGGCTCGCCTTTCCAGGTGCAGGTGTGGCGTTCCTGGTCCATGACCAGCTGACCGCGCTCGAGTGAGCGAGCGAGCTGTTGTGCCGTGCCCGGCTTTGGAGCGGCACCGCCGGCTGCTGCGGCAGCCTCGCGGCTCGATGCACGGCGCAGAACAGCGCGCACCCGCTCGACCAGCAGGCGCTGTGAGAATGGCTTGGTAATAAAGTCATCCGCGCCCATCTTCAGGCCGAACAGCTCATCGATCTCCTCATCCTTGGAAGTGAGGAAGATGACCGGCATGTCGGATTTCTGTCGCAGGCGGCGCAGGAGTTCCATGCCGTCCATGCGCGGCATCTTGATGTCGAAGATGGCAAGCTGCGGCGGGCGGGCGAGAAGACCATCGAGGGCGGAAGCGCCGTCCGTATAAGTCTCGACCTTATATCCTTCAGCCTCAAGTGCGATCGACACCGAGGTGAGGATGTTGCGGTCGTCATCAACGAGCGCGATTGTCGGCATGGTATTCGTCTCCGTCATCTATGCGCGTCTCCAGGAATTTTGAAGGTCCCCCAGGCGGCCTTTCTGAACCGGATGCGCTTATGGGGATAAAGGTGGAACAAATTGTGGCAAAGATAAAGGGTGGGATTGTCGCAAAGTTTTGAAGACAACCAAAAGCTGTGTTGTCAATTTGACGAGCGACTTCTGATTCAAACGATTTAAAATAAAGCGGAAAAATTTAAATCGATTAATAGTTTGATATTACTACATTTTATTGATTTTCGGCTCTTGCGTTTTAAAAAGCCAGCCCGTACGGTCAGCCTCAGTTCTTAACGGCACGAGCCTCAAGGGAAGGGAAAGACCATGGAGCTGTTCGGAGTCCACAACCCGGCGATAGAGCTGGCGACGATCGGTTTGGGGAGTGCAAACAGCGCTCGCTATAACTTCACCGCCGCCTCCCTCTATGAAGAATCGATTCGCCGGGGTGAGGCTGAGCTGACCGCCCATGGCGCCTTGCGGGCCCTGACGGGCCAGCACACCGGCCGTTCGCCGAGGGACAAGTTCGTCGTACGTGACGCCAAAACCGATGGCGAGATCTGGTGGGACAACAACAAGCCGATGTCGCCGGAGCACTTCGCGCTGTTGAAGCAGGACATGCTCGCGCATGCCGCCGGCAAGGATCTGTTCGTTCAGGACCTCATCGGAGGTGCTGACGAAAACAACGCGCTGCCGACCCGTGTCGTCACGGAGCTGGCCTGGCATTCGCTGTTCATTCGTAACCTGCTGATCCGCCCAGAGCGCCCGACGCTCGAATCCTTCGTCCCGAAGCTGACGATCATCAACCTGCCGACCTTCAAGGCCGATCCAGCGCGTTACGGCTGCCGCACCGAAACGGTCATCGCTTGCGACCTGACGAATGGCGAAGTGCTGATCGCCGGCACCTTCTATGCCGGCGAGATGAAGAAGTCGGTCTTTACCGTGCTGAATTACCTGCTCCCGGCAAAGGGCGTCATGCCAATGCACTGCTCGGCCAATGTCGGTCCGGCTGGGGATTCCGCTGTCTTCTTCGGCCTTTCGGGCACCGGCAAGACGACGCTTTCGGCGGATCCTGCCCGCACGCTGATCGGCGACGACGAGCACGGGTGGGGTGAGGATGGCATCTTCAACTTCGAAGGCGGCTGCTACGCCAAGACGATCCGTCTCTCGGCGGAAGCGGAACCGGAAATCTACGCAACGACGCAGCGCTTCGGTACGATTCTCGAAAACGTCGTTCTGAACGATGAACGCGAACCCGACTTCAACGACGGCTCGCTGACGGAGAACACACGCTGCGCCTACCCACTGGATTTCATTCCGAACGCCTCCAAGACCGGCCTCGCCGGTCACCCGAAGACAATCATCATGCTGACGGCCGATGCCTTCGGCGTCATGCCGCCGATCGCCAAGCTGACGCCGGATCAGGCCATGTACCACTTCCTTTCCGGGTACACCGCCAAGGTGGCCGGTACCGAACGGGGCGTGACCGAGCCGGAGGCGACGTTCTCGACTTGCTTCGGCGCGCCGTTCATGCCACGCCATCCGTCGGAATACGGCAATTTGCTGAAGGATCTGATCGGTCGCCACGGCGTTGAATGCTGGCTCGTCAACACGGGCTGGACCGGCGGGGCTTACGGCACCGGCAAGCGGATGCCGATCAAGGCGACCCGCACGCTGCTGGCCGCAGCACTCTCGGGTGAGCTCGGCAAGGCAGACAGCCGCGTCGACCCGAACTTCGGCTTTGCTGTTCCCGTTGTGGTGCCGGGCGTTGACACGGCCATCCTCGATCCACGTTTTACGTGGCAGGATCCGGTCGCCTATGATGCGCAGGCTAGCAAGCTCGTGACGATGTTCATCGAGAACTTCGCGAAGTTCGAAGGCCACGTGGATGGCGGGGTGCGCGATGCGGCTCCGGGGTTTCGCGCCGCCGCTGAATGATGCGCCAAAACATTGATGATTCACGTGAAACCCGGCGGTCTCCGCCGGGTTTCTTTGTCTGTTCCCAAGGGCCGGCCGATGTGAGATAGAAAATGTATGGCCAGCGAACCGCTTTACATCAACGATCGAATCATCATCGCCGGGTGGGAGTTGACCGAGCAGTTCGTTCTGGCGGGCGGCCCCGGCGGGCAGAACGTCAACAAGGTCTCGACAGCAGTCCAGCTCTTCTTCAACATCCCAAACTCACCGTCCTTGACGGAGCGGGTGAAAGCGAATGCCGTGAAACTGGCCGGGAAGCGCCTCTCGAAAGAGGGCGTGTTGATGATCGAGGCAAGCCGCTTTCGCAGCCAGGATCGCAACCGCGAAGACGCGCGCGAGCGGCTGAAGGAACTGATTCTCGAGGCGGCAAAACCGCCACCGCCACCGCGCAAGAAAACCAAGCCGACAAAGGGGTCGGTCGAGCGCCGGCTGAAGGAGAAATCGGGCCGTGCGGAGGTGAAGAAGATGCGCGGGCGACCGCTCGGAGATTGATATGCTGAAGCTTCCGAACGGCGTCAGTCATCGTCCTGATTATCTGGACCGGCCGCGACAGCAGGCTTTGGTGGATATTGTCAGGTCGATCGTGGCGGATGCGCCGCTCTTCGTGCCCGTCATGCCTGGCACCGGCAAGCCGATGTCAGTGCGCATGACGAATTGCGGACCGCTCGGCTGGGTAACCGACAAGGAGCGCGGCTATCGCTATCAGCCGACCCACCCCGTTACGGGCAAGCCCTGGCCGGACATGCCTGTGGAATTGATCGAGATCTGGAACGACGTCTCTGGCTATGACAAGCCGCCACAGGCCTGCCTCGTCAACTTCTACTCCGACGAGGCCCGCATGGGACTGCATCAGGACAAGGATGAACAGGACCTTGCAGCGCCTGTTGTGTCGATCTCGCTCGGCAATAGCTGCCTGTTTCGCGTCGGTGGCCTCGCGCGCGACGACCGCACGCTTTCCTTCAAGCTCTCAAGCGGCGATGTCGTGATCTTGGGTGCGGAAGGGCGCCTTTGCTTCCATGGCGTCGACAGGATCTATCCATCGACGTCGACCTTGCTGAAGAATGGCGGCCGGATCAATCTGACGCTTCGCCGGGTAACGGCCTAGAGCTTCCTCAATGCGACCTGTTCTATCAGGTGATTGTTGCCCTTGCGCAGGATAAGGTCGGCACGCGGGCGCGTCGGGAGGATGTTTTCCCGCAGGTTCTTCAGGTTGATGTTTTCCCAGAGGCCTTCGGCAATCGTCAGCGCTTCCTCCTCGCTGATCGAGGCATAGCGGTGGAAGAAGGAGTGGGGATCGCGAAACGCCGTTTCGCGCAGCCGCAGGAAACGCGTCACATACCAGTCGTGAATCCGACTTTCATCCGCATCGATGTAGATCGAGAAGTCGAAGAAGTCGGAAACCATCGGAACGATCTTGCCGCCAGCCGGCAGGTCGCGCGACTGCAGCACGTTGATGCCCTCGAAGATCAGAATATCCGGCCGATCGACGATCTTGTACTCGTTCGGCAGCACGTCATAGACAAGATGCGAATAGGACGGTGCCTTGACGTTCGGCTGCCCAGCCTTGATCGCGGCCAGGAAACGCAGGATCGCGCCGGTGTCGTAGCTCTCGGGAAAACCCTTGCGCTGCATCAGGTTTTCACGCTGCAGCACGGCATTCGGGTGCAGGAAGCCGTCCGTGGTGACAAGATCCACCTTTGGACTGGACGGCCAGCGCGACAGCAGTTCCTTCAGGATACGGGCGGTCGTCGATTTGCCGACAGCCACGGAGCCGGCGATGCCGATCACGAAGGGAGTCTTCGCGACGTTGGAGAGGCTGAGGAAGCGATTGCGCTGCTCGAACAGCAGCTGCGAGGATTCCACATGCGCCGACAGAAGGCGCGACAGCGACAGATAGATGCGCCGCACTTCATCGAGGTCGATAGGGTCGCCCATGGAGCGAAGCCGCTTGACCTCGTCCCCCTTCAGGGTGAGCGGCGTATCCGCCCGGAAGCGCGCCCATTCCTCGGAAGAAAAGAAGTGATAGGGCGAATAGGCATTCGCCTGAAAATGATCGAGCGTTTCGGGCGCTCCGATGAGCTGTCTTGCGATACTCATGAACTTTGCCGGCTCGCCTTTTCTTTCAGGCCGGATTGAGCGGTACGGCGCTCAAGCTCCGCCATGACACTTTGCAACGGAATGCCTGCGACCTTCAATACGACCAATAGGTGATAGAGCAGGTCGGCGGCTTCATAGGTAAGGTTTTCGCGGTCATCGGCGATCGCTGCAATCACGGTCTCGATCGCCTCTTCGCCGAGTTTCTTGGCCGCTTTTGGCTGACCGGCAGAAACGAGCTTTGCCGTCCAGGATTCTTCCGGAGAGGCCTTCGATCGCGCATCGACGATCTTTTCCAGGTCTGCGAGGGTAAATTCGCTCATGATTCCGCTTTCCACTCAGTCCAGACGCATGTCGATGCCGCACGACGACATATAGCGCTTCGCTTCCCCGACGGAATAGGTACCAAAGTGGAAGATCGAAGCAGCCAGAACGGCATTGGCATGTCCTTGCTTGACCCCGGCCACGAGGTCATCGAGGTCGCCGACGCCGCCCGAAGCTATCACCGGCACCCGAACCGAATCCGCTATGGCACGCGTCAGTTCGAGATCGTAGCCGACCTTCGTCCCGTCCCGGTCCATTGAGGTAACAAGCAGCTCGCCGGCGCCACGCTCGACCATTTTCCGAGCGAAATCCACGGCATCGATGCCGGTCGCATTTCGGCCACCATGCGTATAGATCTCCCAGGCGCTGACATCCCCTTGGACAGGCACTGTCCGCCGCTTGGCGTCGATCGAGACGACGATGCATTGGTCGCCGAACTTGTCGGCGGCCTCCGCAACGAAATCCGGATTGTTGACGGCGGCCGAGTTGATAGAGATCTTGTCCGCGCCACAAAGCAGCAGCTTGCGAATGTCAGCGATGGTGCGAACGCCGCCGCCGACGGTGACAGGCATGAAGCATTGCTCGGCGGTGCGAGCGACGACATCGAAGATCGTCTCGCGATTGTCCGAGGAAGCGGTAATGTCGAGAAAGCAAAGTTCGTCGGCGCCGGCGGCATCGTAGGCCTTGGCGGCCTCGACCGGGTCTCCGGCATCTACCAGATTGACGAAGTTGACACCCTTGACGACGCGGCCGTCCTTGACGTCGAGGCAGGGAATGACGCGAGCCTTGAGGGTCATTGTGCAGTCTCCTTTGCGCGTGCGGCTGAAATCAGCGCCAGCGCTTCTTGCGGGTCGATGCGTCCATCATAGAGCGCGCGGCCGGAAATCGCACCCTCGAGCTTGCGTGCGTCGGGCTCGAGCATCCGCTTCACGTCCTCGATCGAAGCAAGGCCGCCGGACGCGATGACGGGGATCGATACGGCTTCGGCAAGCTCGAGCGTCGACGACCAGTTGATGCCTGCAAGGATGCCGTCGCGGTCGATGTCGGTGTAGATGATCGCGGCAACGCCGGCGCCCTCGAACTTCTTCGCGAGCTCGATGACGCCGAGCTCGGAGGCCTCGGCCCAACCCTCGACCGCGACTTTGCCGCCCTTGGCATCGATTCCGACAGCAACACGGCCGGGAAACCTCTTGCAGGCTTCAATCACGAGCGCCGGATCGCGCACGGCGATCGTTCCGAGAATGACGCGGGCAAGGCCGCGCGACAGCCAATTCTCGATATGGTCGAGTGTACGGATGCCGCCACCAAGCTGAACGGGGTTCTTCGTTGCCTTCAGGATCGCGTCGACAGCAGCGCCGTTGACGCTTTCGCCAGCAAAGGCGCCATTCAAGTCAACGACATGCAGCCATTCGAATCCCTGGTCTTCAAAGGCCTTCGCCTGAGCTCCTGGATCGGGATTGTAGACGGTTGCCTGGTCCATATCGCCAAGCTTGAGGCGAACGCACTGCCCATCCTTGAGGTCAATTGCGGGAAATAGGATCATTCTGTCAGTCCTTGCAATGCGCGAGCTCAAGGCTTCCAGCGCAGGAAATTGGCAATCAGGGCGAGGCCGAGCTTCTGGCTCTTTTCGGGATGGAACTGGGCTCCGGCCATGTTGTCGCGACCGACGAAGGCGGTGATCGGGCCGCCGTAATCGGCCGTCGCGAGCACGTCGGCGGGGTTTTTCGCCGCCAGATGGTAGGAATGCACAAAATAGGCATGCAGCCCGTTCGGCCCCGTCGGAATGCCGTCGAACAACGGGTGGGGGGATTTCAGATCCAGCGTATTCCAGCCGATCTGTGGAATCTTCAGATTGGCATCACCTGGCGTCATTTCGACGACATCGCCGGGTATCCAGCCAAAGCCATCCGTGACGGTCTTCTCGAGACCGCGCGATGACATCAACTGCATGCCGACGCAAATACCAAGGAAGGGCCGGGCCTTCTTCTCAACCACATCGATCAGAGCGTCCGACATGCCGGAAACGGCATCGAGGCCGCGTCGGCAGTCGGCATAGGCGCCAACACCCGGCAGCACCACGCGATCGGCGGCGGATACAACCTCGGCCTTGTCGGTCAGATCGATCGAGGCATCGATGCCGACTTCCCGTGCGGCCCGTTCGAAGGCCTTCGTCGCCGAACGCAGGTTGCCGGAACCGTAGTCTATAATTGCGACGCGCATTCAGCGTCCTCCATCAAAACCAAAGAGACCGAGCGAGGTGGCGTTGCCGTGTCGCGGGGCATGGGCTGCGGGATCCCATTGCGGCGACGGCGCCGGGCGGCTGTCGCCGGCGTCGGTCTGGACATTCAAAAAGTAGATTTCTTCTGCGGTCTGTAGCGAGTCGGCGGAAACGAGGTCGGCCTCAGCCCAGCCCTTCGCAACCAGATTGCGGATGCGAAGATTCTGGCCCTCGAGCGCCACCAGCAGACTGGTGCCGAAGGTGATCGCAACGCCGACGGGCCAGAGGTCTGCGCGGTCTGCCAGCGCACCGCCAAGGCTTTGCAGGAGAAATGCCGCGATGGCGTAGAGCCACAGCCGGTGGAAGGCCAGCCATATCCAGGGGAAGAGAAACCCGAGCACGGTAAAACCGTCGCGAATGAAGCGCGTCTTCTCGTGGTTGGAGTCTGTTCCGCTAGGCGCAGTCAGAACCAAATAGCTGGAAGTCATGTCGTCAAGCTCCCTCAGGGGGCTCAGACGAGCGTGCCCTTCGTCGAGGGAACACGGCCCGCCTGTCTCGGATCGATCTCTGTCGCCGTACGCAGCGCGCGGGCAACGGCCTTGAAGCACGTCTCTGCAATATGGTGGTTGTTGGCACCATAATGGTTGAGAATATGCAAGGTGATGCCGGCGTTCTGGGCAAGCGCCTGGAAGAATTCGCGAACGAGTTCGGTGTCGAACGTGCCGATCTTCGGCGCGCTGAAGGTGACGTTCCAGACAAGGAAGGGGCGACCGGAGAGGTCGACGGCTGCCTTCGTCATCGTCTCGTCCATGGCGAGGTCGATCGATGCATAGCGCGTGATGCCGCGGCGGTCGCCGAGTGCCTTGGCAATCGCCTGGCCGATCGCGATACCGGTGTCTTCCACTGTATGGTGGTCGTCGATATGGAGATCGCCCTTGGTCTCGATTTCCATGTTGATCAGCGAATGTCGTGACAGCTGGTCGAGCATATGGTCGAAGAAGCCGACGCCAGTCGAAATTTTCGACTTTCCGGTGCCGTCGAGATTGACGGAAACGGAAACCGAAGTCTCGTTCGTCTTGCGGGACACGGTACCCGTGCGGCTTGCTGCGGTCTCGGCCATAAGGCTGCTCCATCGGGAAATACGGGCGTTCCTTATCAGGCGTGCCGCGAAATATCCAGAACCGCGGCAGCAGAAAAAGACGCCATTTGCAATCGGCATTCACGCACTTACATAGGGCTCGACAGGGCCGGCGTTCGGCCCGACACAACAAGCCCGGCAGACGGGCAAAGGTGAATAGATGACAACGATTATTACAGTTCGAAAGGGCGGTAAGGTCATCATGGCCGGCGATGGTCAGGTAAGCCTCGGCCAGACCGTGATGAAGGGCAACGCCCGCAAGGTGCGGCGCATCGGCAAGGGCGAGGTCATTGCCGGTTTCGCAGGCGCCACTGCGGATGCGTTCACGCTCCTCGAACGCCTCGAAAAGAAGCTCGAGCAATATCCGGGGCAGCTGATGCGCGCCGCCGTCGAGCTTGCCAAGGATTGGCGCACGGACAAGTATCTCCGCAACCTCGAAGCCATGATGCTCGTCGCTGACAAGCAGGTGACGCTGGCGATAACAGGCAACGGCGATGTTCTCGAGCCGGAGCACGGCGCCATGGCGATCGGTTCGGGTGGCAATTATGCGCTCGCTGCGGCCCGCGCCCTGATGGACACAGACAAATCCGCCGAAGAGGTCGCGCGTCGCGCCCTCGATATTGCCGCCGATATTTGCGTCTACACGAACCATAATGTGGTGGTGGAAACGCTCGACGCCGAAGCTTGACCCGGTTTCAAAGATTCACGCCCCGATGGGATATTCGATATGACCACATTTTCCCCCCGCGAGATCGTTTCCGAACTTGACCGCTACATCATCGGCCAGCATGAGGCCAAGCGCGCGGTGGCAATCGCGCTGCGCAACCGTTGGCGTCGCCACCAGCTCGATCCGGATCTACGCGACGAAGTGATGCCAAAGAACATCCTGATGATCGGCCCGACCGGTGTCGGCAAGACGGAAATCTCTCGCCGTCTCGCCAAGCTGGCGGGCGCGCCCTTCATCAAGGTTGAAGCGACCAAGTTCACCGAAGTCGGTTACGTCGGACGCGACGTGGAGCAGATCATCCGCGATCTCGTCGAGGTCGGCATCGGGCTCGCACGCGAGAAGAAGCGGAGCGAGGTGCAGGCAAAGGCGCATATGAGCGCCGAGGAACGCGTTCTCGATGCGCTCGTCGGCGCCACGGCCTCGCCGGCGACCCGTGACAGCTTCCGCAAGAAGCTGCGCAACGGTGAACTTGATGACAAGGAGATCGATATCGAGATCGCCGACACCGGTACCGGCATGGGTGGCTTCGACATTCCCGGCATGCCGGGCGCAAATATCGGCGTGCTCAACCTCTCCGAAATGTTCGGGAAGGCGATGGGTGGCCGCACCAAGAAGGTCCGCACGACGGTCAAGGCATCCTACACGGATCTGATCCGCGACGAGTCCGACAAGCTGATCGACAACGAAGTTATCCAGCGCGAGGCGGTTCGTGCGGTCGAGAATGACGGCATCGTCTTCCTCGACGAGATCGACAAGATCGCCGCTCGCGACGGCGGCATGGGTGCCGGCGTTTCGCGCGAAGGCGTGCAGCGCGACCTGCTTCCCCTGGTCGAAGGAACGACGGTCTCGACGAAGTACGGGCCGGTGAAGACGGACCACGTCCTTTTCATCGCCTCCGGCGCATTCCATGTCTCCAAGCCGTCCGATCTGTTGCCGGAATTGCAGGGTCGTCTGCCGATCCGCGTCGAACTGCGCGCGCTCACAAAGGAAGACTTCCGCCGTATCCTGACGGAAACCGAGGCGAGTCTCATCAGGCAGTACAAGGCGCTGATGGAAACGGAAGGCCTCACCCTCGAATTCACTGACAATGGCATTGATGCCCTGGCTGATGTGGCCGTCCACTTGAATTCGTCTGTCGAAAACATCGGCGCCCGTCGCCTTCAGACCGTCATGGAGCGCGTTCTGGACGAAATCTCCTTCAACGCTCCGGATCGCGGCGGCTCGACCGTGACGATTGACGCCGACTACGTCCGCGAGCACGTCGGTGACCTGGCGCAGAACACAGATCTGTCCCGGTTCATTCTGTGATGAACAAGCATCGGGTCCTGTCCTTACTGATGTGACGCCGCGATTTTGACAGCTTAGACTCTCGACAGCGGGCCCTTTACTTTTTAGTGAAGGGCTCGTCTCGTTATCGGCGCCAGCATTATTCGGCCAAGATTGTGGTCCAGTCAGCGCGCTTCGCGACAATGCCAAAATGATGGGAATGCTGATCGTGCGACGCCTTCTGACAAGCCTCCTGATTGCTGCTGCGGTGCTGACCTCGGTGCCTGCTTTTGCCATGCAGGTGGTGCCGTCAGGTAATCGTCATGCCGAGCAACCGGATGTTCCGGACGCCTCGGTTCGTCGCACCAAAGGCACGAAGAGCTCGTTCGATCGGAAATACGAGAAGGTCCGTGACCTCTTGGCCACGGATCACGAACTGATGGGCAAGATCAAGAAAGTTTCGGCCGCTTATGGCATCGACCCGATCCACGTGGTCGGTGCGATCGTCGGCGAACATACCTACAATGTCGACGCCTATGACCGCCTGCAATCCTATTACGTGAAGGCCGCTTCCTATGCCGGCCAGAGCTTCCGTTTCGCCTATGATGGCGAGGACGTGGACGATTTCGTCAAGCGGCCGGAGTTTGCCGAATGTAGCGGCAAGGGCGATTCCTACACGTTGTGGAGCTGCCGTGAGGACGTCTGGGAAAGGGACTTCCGAGGCAAGACGGTCGGTGGCAAGAGCTACCCGAACAACCGCTTCAGTGCCGTCTTCTTTCAGCCCTTCTACGCTGGTCAGACCTTCGGCCTCGGCCAGATCAACCCGCTGACCGCGCTGATGCTCTCGGATCTCGTCTCCAAGGTCTCAGGTTATGAAAAGCTGAACGAGAGGGACGCCGGTGCCGTCTACAAGGCAATCATGGAGCCCGATATCTCGCTAGCCTTCGTCGCTGCCTCCATCCGCCGCTCGATCGACGATTACAAACAGATCGCCGACATGGACATTTCCAAGAATCCGGGCCTGACCGCCACCCTTTATAATGTCGGCAATTCGCGCCAGCGCGCGGCGGCCCTGGCGGCCAAAAACCGCGCTTCAGGCGAAACCGTCTGGCCGGAGGAAAACTATTACGGCTGGTTGGTCAACGACAAGCTGGACGAGTTGGAGCGCCTGCTCTAGCTTCCGCCTTGCCGGGAAGAGTTTAGAATCTTCCGCGAAAGGCTGAATTCTCATGGACATGCGTCCGGATCCCTTTGAGCCGCCGGCACCGTTGCCCCGCACGGTGCCACCGAGCCGCCTTGAGATCATCCGCACCATCCTGCGCAATCCGCTGGAGCTCTGGGGCGAGCCTTCCTACACGCTGCCGTGGATCCAGACACGGTTCTTTCGGGAAAGAACCCTGATCGTCAACGATCCCGGTTTGATCCGCCATGTTCTCGTCGACAATGCCACGAATTACCGCATGTCGGATATTCGCCAACTCATCTTGCGCCCGATCCTGCGTGACGGTCTGCTGACGGCGGAAGGAGAGGTTTGGAAGCGATCCCGCAAGGCGGTATCACCGGTCTTCACGCCGCGCCACGCAAACGGCTTCGCCGGGCAGATGCTTCGCCAGTCCGAGGACTACGCAACAAAATACGAATCCGCTGGCAGAGACGGCAAGGTCTTCGAGATTGCCGCCGACATGACGGAACTGACCTTCGCCATGCTCGCCGATACGCTGTTCTCAGGCGAGATCGTCACCTCCTCCGATAGCTTTGCCGACGATGTAAACGCACTCCTCCACCGCATGGGGCGCGTCGACCCGATGGATCTCCTGCGCGCGCCCTCATGGGTTCCGCGCGTCACCCGCATTGGCGGTCAGAAGGTGCTGGACAAGTTCCGAAACATCGTGCGCCAGACCATGGATGCTCGGCTCGCGCGTATGCAAGCCGATCGAGCCTCCGCGCCGGACGACTTTTTGACCTTGCTCCTTGATCAGGCTGCAACCGGCGGGCTGACGAACGACGAGATCGAAGACAATATTCTCACCTTCATCGGCGCGGGCCACGAAACGACGGCGCGGGCGCTCGCCTGGACGCTCTATTGCGTCGCCAACACGCCGCACATCCGCGAGGCGATGGAGGAGGAGATCGATCGCGTGCTGGCCCAGGATGTCGAGCCGGTAAAATGGCTCGATCTGATGCCTTACACGCGCGCCGCCTTCGAGGAGGCGCTGCGGCTCTATCCGCCGGCGCCGTCGATCAATCGCGCCGCCATCGCCGCCGATCGCTGGACCGATGCGAAAGGCGAAACGGTCGAGATCGAGGCCGGAGTTACCGTTCTCATCATGCCGTGGACGCTCCATCGTCACGAGCTCTATTGGGACAAGCCACGCGCCTATATCCCGGAACGGTTCCTGCCGGAGAATCGCGCCAAGATCGGGCGTTTCCAGTTCCTCCCGTTCGGCGCGGGTCCGCGGGTCTGCATCGGCGCGACCTTTGCCCTGCAGGAGGCTGTTATCGCTCTGGCCGTGCTGATGCACCGGTTCCGCTTCGATATGACGGACAAGACAAGGCCATGGCCGGTTCAGAAACTGACGACGCAGCCGCAAAATGGCCTGCCGATGCGCGTCACGCCGCGGTCTTTGTCCGTAGCGGCATAAATCTTTCGAATTATTGCATAATTGACTATGAATGAAAGCCGCGCAAAGTGGCAGCATGAAAAAGCTGCCGTGGTCTTGGGAGACATTGAATGAGCCGCATCGATAAAAACGGTCTTGCTGTTGAAGCCGTCCTTCATGAGTTCCTGGTGAAGGAGGCGTTGCCCGGCCTGCAGATCGATGCCGACAAGTTCTTTGCAGATTTCTCGGCCATCGTTCACGATCTGGCTCCGCGCAATCGCGAACTGCTTACCAAGCGCGATGCACTTCAGCTTCGAATCGATGATTGGTACCGTCAGCATGGCGCGCCGACCGACATGGAAGCGTACCAGGCGTTTCTGCGGGATATCGGCTATATCCTGCCGGAAGGCTCCGATTTTCAGGTATCGACCGCCAACGTTGATCCCGAGATCGCCTCGATCGCCGGTCCGCAGCTCGTCGTTCCCGTCATGAATGCGCGCTATGCGCTGAACGCCGCCAACGCCCGCTGGGGCTCGCTCTACGATGCGCTTTACGGGACCGATGCGATTCCCGAGAGCGATGGCGCCGAAAAGGGCAAGAGCTACAATCCGAAGCGCGGCGAGAAGGTCATCGGCTGGGTTCGCAATTTCCTCGATACCGCTGCTCCGCTCGACAGCTGGAACTGGAAGGATGTCGCGACCTTTGCTGTCAAGGATGGTGCACTCGCCATCACTTCGACCGACGGCGAGCATGTTTCGCTGACCGATGCGGCGCATTTTGCCGGCTATCTGGGCGATGCCGCGGCGCCGACGCAGATCCTGTTAAAGAACAACGGCATCCATATCGACATCGTCATCGACGCCTCGACCGCGATCGGCAAGAGCGATCCGGCGCACATCTCCGACGTCTGGCTGGAATCGGCGATTACGACGATCATGGACTGCGAGGACTCAGTTGCAGCAGTTGACGCCGAAGACAAGGTCGTCGTCTATCGCAATTGGCTCGGCCTCATGAAGGGCGACCTGCAGGAGGAGGTGTCCAAGGGTGGCTCGAGCTTCATCCGCAAGCTCAATCCCGATTTGGAGTACAGCGGCCCGACCGGTACGCCCTTCGAAGTGCATCGCCGGTCGCTGATGCTCGTGCGCAACGTCGGCCATCTCATGACGAATCCCGCCATCCTCGATCGTGACGGCAACGAAGTGCCGGAAGGGATCATGGACGCCATGATCACCGGCATGATTGCGCTCTACGACGTCGGCCCCAATGGCCGGCGCAAGAATTCCCGCGCCGGTTCGGTCTATGTCGTCAAGCCAAAGATGCATGGACCCGAGGAAGTCGCCTTCGCTGCCGAGATCTTTTCGCGCGTCGAGGATGCCCTCGGCATGGCGCGCAATACCATCAAGATGGGCATTATGGACGAGGAGCGGCGCACTACCGTCAATCTCAAGGAGTGCATCCGCGCCGCCCGCGAACGCGTCGTCTTCATTAACACCGGTTTCCTGGACCGCACCGGCGATGAAATCCATACCTCGATGGAAGCCGGGCCGATGATCCGCAAGGGCGATATGAAGCAGGCTGCCTGGATCGGCGCCTACGAGAACTGGAACGTCGACATCGGCCTTGAATGCGGTCTTTCCGGCCATGCGCAGATCGGCAAGGGGATGTGGGCCATGCCGGATCTGATGGCGGCGATGCTGGAGCAGAAAATCGCGCACCCGAAAGCCGGCGCCAATACTGCCTGGGTTCCGTCCCCAACCGCTGCGACGCTGCACGCGACCCATTATCACCGCATCAACGTCGCCCGCGTTCAACAGGGTCTGAAGGACCGTGCGCGCGCCAAGCTCTCCGATATTCTTTCAGTCCCCGTAGCGGTTCGTCCGAATTGGACGCCGGAGGAAATCCAGCGTGAACTCGACAACAATGCCCAGGGCATTCTCGGTTACGTTGTCCGCTGGGTCGATCAGGGCGTTGGCTGCTCCAAGGTGCCCGACATCAACAATGTCGGACTTATGGAAGACCGCGCGACGCTGCGCATCTCCGCCCAGCATTTGGCCAATTGGCTGCATCATAAGGTCACGACCGAAGCGCAGATCGCCGAGACGATGAAGCGCATGGCCGCAGTCGTCGACCAGCAGAATGCATCCGATCCCGCCTACGTGCCAATGGCAACCGATTTCGACGGTTCGATCGCCTTCCAGGCGGCACTCGATCTTGTCTTGAAGGGCAGGGCACAGCCGAACGGCTATACCGAGCCTGTCCTCCATCGCCGCCGCCTCGAACTGAAGGGCAAGCAGGCTATCTAAGAACAAATCAATAGAAAATGCCGCCGAAACAATGTTCCGGCGGCCTTTCTAATACCCCATTTCGGCAACAGCTTACTGGATAACGATGACCTTCGAAGTCGTCTTGCCCGGACGTACGCGGCTGTAGAGGTCGATAACGTCCTGGTTCATCAGACGAATGCAGCCCGAGGAGGCCGCGGTGCCGATCGAAGCCCATTCCGGCGTGCCGTGCAGGCGGAAGAGGGTGTCCTGACCCTTTTCGTTGAAGAGATACATGGCGCGCGCGCCGAGCGGGTTGCTGAGGCCAGGGCCCATGCCCTCTTCGACATACTTGGCAACTTCCGGCTTGCGCTCGGCCATTTCCTTCGGCGGATGCCAGGTCGGCCATTCCTGCTTCCATGCGACATAGGCCGTGCCTGCCCAGGCGAAGCCCTGCTTGCCGACACCGATGCCGTAACGCATCGCCTTGCCGCCGGGCAGGATGTAATAGAGGAAGCGCTCGCGGGTGTTGACGATGATCGTGCCCGGACGCTCGGTGGTTTCGTAAGAGACGATCTGGCGGCGGAACTGCGGCTTGACCTTCTGGATCGGAATCGCCGGCAGCGAATATCCGGCATCCGTCGTCACGCCATAGGCGTCGTCAAAGATCTGCGCGGTCTGGACGGTCGGGCCCGGCACGGCCTTGTCTTCAACGGAGGCGCTCTCGGTAGTCGAAGAGCAACCGGCCAGAGCGAGCGTCGCCATCAGGCCGAATACAGGAAATGCATTGCGGATACGCATGGATGTCTCTTAGGAAATGGGCAAGGGGAAACGGTCTTTTGAACCATCTTTGATTATGGTTTATTTTCGATTAACTTTGCCTTTGCAAGCTGTTGCAGTGCGGCAAAATCAATACGCAGCGGCAAATTAGAAGCGCATGGTTTTTTTGCAACAACGCGCGCGCCAGACCTACGGTTATCCATGACGATTTTGAGTGTTTACAATAACAATCCGTTAATAGACGGCCGGCAGTCGGACAGAGCTATGCTCGTGCGGCGCGGGACTCAGATTTTACTTCAT
Source organism: Rhizobium sp. IBUN (assembly GCF_000510625.1). Lineage (NCBI taxonomy): Bacteria > Pseudomonadati > Pseudomonadota > Alphaproteobacteria > Hyphomicrobiales > Rhizobiaceae > Rhizobium > Rhizobium sp. IBUN. Next base: position 5,418 of record NZ_AZNV01000001.1, on the reverse strand, counting down.
GAGATGCGTCACGCCGTGTTGCCGGAGCTGTCGCTTGCGAGCGGACGCCGGGCGGATCTGATCACCATTTCGGAGAAGGGCGAAATCTGGATCATCGAGATCAAGACCTCGATCGAGGACTTTCGCGTCGACCGCAAGTGGCCGGACTATCGCCTGCATTGTGATCGGCTGTTTTTTGCCACGCACAAGGATGTTCCGCTTGAGATTTTCCCCGAGGGCTGCGGGTTGTTTTTATCGGATGGCTACGGCGCGCATATGATCCGCGAGGCGCCCGAACATCGCCTTGCGCCAGCGACGCGTAAATCCGTGACGCTCAATTTCTCCCGCGTAGCCGCCCAGCGCCTGCTGATGGCCGAATGGGCAAACGGCAAGCCGTTTGACGTCGACGATATTTAGGGTTATTTCGGCGCGCGCTTGGCGAGGATCCGCTGCAGCGTGCGGCGATGCATATTGAGCCGCCGCGCGGTCTCCGAAACATTGCGCTCGCACATTTCATAGACCCGCTGGATATGCTCCCAACGCACACGGTCGGCTGACATCGGGTTTTCCGGTAGCTCTGCTTTCTCGCCCGCCCGCTGCGTCAGGGCGGCATAGACGTCGTCCGCATCGGCGGGCTTTGCCAGGTAATCGACCGCGCCGAGCTTCACAGCGGTAACGGCTGTTGCAATATTGCCGTAGCCGGTCAGAACGATGATCCGGGTATCGTCGCGGCGCTGGCGGATTGCCTCGATTACGTCCAGACCGTTGCCATCACCAAGCCGCAGGTCCACGACGGCATATTTCGGTGGATGGCTCTTGGACTTGGCAACACCTTCGGCGACTGACTCAGCTGTCTCGACCGTGAAGCCTCGTGTCTCCATCGCGCGCGCCAGACGGCGCAGGAAGGGACCGTCATCGTCAACGATCAGCAAGCTGGCGTCCGGACCGATATGATCCGCATTGGCGAGGGAGGAATCGTGGTCAAGCTCGTTCATATCTATCAATCCCGGCGGCTGCCCCGCCTGATATAAGTCAATTATTCAGCTTTTTCATTATGCCCATAGCGTCATTTTGTCGAATTCGCATCGATCAGCATGCGCGGCCATTCGACACGGACACGCGCTCCGGCGGCTTCCGGCATGCGGTTCTCGAAGACCAACGACGCGCCGGATCGTTCCAGGAGCGTCTTGGCGATAAAGAGGCCAAGTCCCAGCCCACCGGCCCGGTCCTCCCGTTGCCGCTTCGTGACGTAGGGCTCGCCGATCCGGGTCAGGATATCGGAAGAATAGCCCTCTCCATCGTCCTCGATGGTGATGCGGACCTTTCTCAGATCGTGTTCGACCGTGACCGTTACCTTGTCGCGCGCGTAGTCGACGGCGTTCTCGATCAGATTGCCGAGCCCGTACATGATGCCGGCATTGCGGTCGGTGATAGGCTCGCCCTTGCGCGGGCTCTTCTCGATGAGCTCGAGTTTGATCCCGAACTCCCTGTGCGGCGCCACGATCTCTTCCATCATGGATGAGAGCGGCAGCCGCCGAAGATGGGCCTCGCCCTCTGCCGAGAGCGTCGCCAGCCGCCGCAGGATGTCGCGGCAGCGCTCGCTCTGGCTCCGCAGGAGTTGCACGTCCTCGCGAAAGCGATCGTCATCCTTCAGTTCCCGTTCCATTTCCTTGGCAACCACGCTGATGGTGGCAAGCGGCGTTCCGAGTTCGTGTGCCGCTGCTGCGGCAAGACCGTCCAGCTGCGAAAGGTGTTTCTCCCGCTGCAGCACGAGTTCGGTTGCCGCCAGCGCGTCGGCGAGCTGGCTCGCCTCCATTGAGACCCGGTATGCATAGAAGGCGGCGAAGGCCATGGTCGATGCGATCGAGCACCAGACGCCGAACTGCATCACCGTGTGCACATTGATCTCGACCCCGTCGAACCACGGCAAGGGAAAGGGTGAAAAGGCAAGGATGGTGATGCAGACCATCGCAATGATAATGAGCACCGTGCTGAAGCGGATCGGCTGCGATGCGAAGGAAATGATCACGGGAACGCAGACGAGCGCGGCGAAGGGATTAGCAAGGCCGCCGGTGATGAAGAGCAGTGCGCAAAGCTGCAGTAGATCGAAACCGAGCAGTGCGAAGGCGGCGCCTGGGTAGAGCCGGTGCGTCGGCGGGTAGCGGATCATCAGGTAGAAGTTGACCGCCGCCAGCGCCGCGATCAGCAACCCGCAGGCAATAAGCGGAAGCGGAAACTTCAGCCAGAAGGCAACGATGAACACCGTCACGGCCTGGCCGCCGACGGCAAGCCATCTCAGCCGCACCAGCGTCTGCAGTCTCAGGCGCCTGCTGTTGTGCCTATCCTCTTCCGACGAACTTTCGACAGTATCGACCATTTGACATTCCTTGAGCCATGCTAGGGCTCATGTACCACGCGGTTTTGCCCTTGTCGTCGGCGGGGCGTCCTCCGGCCGTTCCGGCCAGGGGTGCTTGGGATAGCGGCCGCGCATGTCGGCGCGCACGTCCTTCCACGATCCGGCCCAGAAGCCCGGCAGGTCGCGTGTCGTCTGGATCGGCCGGTGCGCGGGCGACGTCAGTTCCAGAAGCAGCGGCAGCCTTCCGCCTCCAATTGCCGGGTGCTGCTTGAGGCCGAAGAGTTCCTGCACGCGGATCGTCAGAGTCGGCTCCTCGCCGTCGTACTGGATCGGATGCCGCTGTCCCGTCGGCGCTTCGAAATGCGTCGGGGCGAGGCGGGAAAGATCCCGCTGCAGCTCGTGCGGGATCAGCGCCATCAACCCGTTCGAAAGAGCAGACGAGGAAATGTCGGAAATCCCGCGAGCATCCGTCTGGTAGGGAACGAACCACTCGTCCAGCCGCGCAAGCAGTGCCTGGTCGCTGACATCAGGCCACGGATCGCCGATGTTGCGATGAAGAAAGCCGATGCGTTCACGCAGCTGCATGGCTTCCTTGGAAAAGGGCAGCAGTTCCAGCCCCAGCTCGCGCACGCCTTCCGCCAGCGCGCGGCTGACGGTTTCGCCGGTTGGACGCGGCAGTGGCGTCTCCTCGAAGACAATGGCGCCGAGCCGCGTCGCGCGCCGGGCTCTGACCTGCCGGCTCTGGCGGTCGAAGAAGACCTGATTGTCGGTGGAAATGGCGCCAGGTAGCTCTTCCTCGATCTCGCCACGCGAAACCTCTGCTGCAGCCAGAATTCGCCCCTGTGCCGCCCGGCCGGTCAAGTCGGCGATGACGAGCATCTGGGTGCCGGCAAGTCGCTCGGTTTCCGGCAGCTCCGCACCGCGCCCGTTCGCCATCAGGAATCGGCCTCTGCCGCCGCGTTGCAGCGCGATTCGGTCGGGAAAGGCGTGCAGCAGAAGGCGTCCCGCCTGGCTCGGTTCCGTTGACTTTGCGACATCGAGACCCTTGGCCAGTCGAGCCGCCAGCTGGCGCGCGCCCTCCGCGCGCTCACCTCGTTCCGACCGGAAGCGTCGCATCCGTTCCTCGAGGTCAATACCGGGACCACCGAGGCCCTGTTCGGTCAGCAGCACGGCAAGGGCGGCCGCATCTCTCGCTTGCCCCGTCTCGCCGGCTGAGATCACCATGGCGGCCAAACGTGGCGGCAGCGCAAGGTCACGCATCGTCCGTCCGCGCGCGGTGAGTGCGCCGTCCTTGTCAAGCGCGCCGAGTTGCAACAGGAGCGCGCGCGCCTCCGCCAGCGTCGTCTCCGGCGGCTGGTCGACGAAGGACAGCGCGCGGGCATCCTGAACGCCCCAGTGGGCAAGGTCGAGGACCAGGCCGGAGAGATCGCTGGAGAGAATCTGCGGCGGCGTGAAAGCCGGCAAGGCCGCGGTCTGTCCCTGATGCCAGAGGCGGATGGCGATGCCGGGCTCGGTTCGGCCGGCTCGCCCGGAACGCTGGTCGGCGGAGGCGCGAGAGACGCGCACCGTTTCCAGCCGTGTGATGCCGGTTGAGGCCTCGAACACCGGAAGCCGCTGCAAGCCGCTATCGATTACGATCCGTACGCCGTCGATGGTGATCGATGTCTCGGCAATCGAGGTGGCGAGCACGATCTTGCGCGTCCCGCCTTCGGCCGGTCGGATTGCCGCGTCCTGTTCTTTCTGTGTCAGGTTGCCGTAGAGGGGCGCAATCAGTGTCTCCGGCCCGAAGCGTCCTTGGAGCCGCTCCGCCGTGCGGGCGATCTCCGCCTGGCCGGGCAGGAAGGCGAGGATCGATCCGCTTTCACTGGCATGGGCGTCGACGATCGCACGCGTCATCGCATCCTCTATGCGTTCGCCGCCCGGCCGATCCTTGTAGCGGACGTCGATCGGATAGCTTCGCCCCATGCTTTCGATAACGGGCGGCTGGTCGAGAAGCGCAGCAACGCGCGCAACGTCAAGCGTCGCCGACATCACCAGCAGGCGCAGGTCGTCGCGCAAGGCGGATTGTACGTCGAGCGCCAACGCCAGGCCGAAGTCGGCGTCCAGCGAGCGTTCATGAAACTCGTCGAAGATGACGGTCGAGACACCCGAGAGTTCCGGATCCTCGAGGATCATGCGCGCGAACACGCCTTCGGTCACGACCTCGATGCGGGTCTTGGCGGAAACCCTGGTGTCGAGCCGCATGCGATAGCCGACCGTTTCCCCCACAGTCTCGCCAAGCAGCGAGGCCATGCGGCTGGCGGCCGCGCGTGCTGCCAGCCGCCGCGGTTCGAGAAGTACGATCTTGCCGTCGCCGCGCCAGTCCTGCCTCAACAGATAGAGCGGTACGAGTGTCGTCTTGCCAGCGCCCGGCGGCGCCGAAAGGACTGCGCGCCCCTGTGCACCGAGTGCTGCCCCGATTTCGGGAAGAACATGCGAAACCGGAAGCTCCGGCAAGGAAGTCATAGGGGTCACGTCGGTGTCTTCATTTCGTTGGCGGGAATGGTGCCGGCCCCCACCATTCAGGACAAGCGCCGGTCATTCCCCACGTGCCGGATCGAAAACGAACCTACCGGTGCTGCCCTATCGCGTGCAAGTCATGCCGACATTCGGACTGCGGCGGAGCCCAACAGCCCCAAATAACACAGCCCAAAGTGGTGGCGACCGAAACAGCACAGGCAGGGGTCGCCGCCTCGGCACCAAAAGCAATCCGAAACCTCGCTTCCAGAATATTTCTCAATCGAATCAATCTGTTACAAAAATGTCAAAAAACTTTGTCTGGCGCTGTTGACTTAGAAAAGGGGTAGGATCTATAAGCCCCCTCACTGAACGAGGGCGGCGGCGCTGCTGGCGACGAAGTCCTTCGCTCTCAAGTTTCTTTTAAGATTGGCTTNGNTGCTGATTGGTTCCTTGNNCTTTTTGGTTTGAGGCGAGGAAATTCGACCGGGGTATCTGGTCTGTTATTTGACAATTGAAGATGAGAAGAAAGAGAAACGTGGGCGGCGGAGCTTGCGGGACCGGAAGAGATTTCGGTTCTTTGAAAG